>NZ_JAKJJY010000004.1:0-354031 GCF_022320955.1 Clostridium sp. YIM B02555
AATAGGAGGGTAATTTATTATGAATATAGCAGATTACAAAGGCGTTTGGGTCTTTGCTGAACAAAGAGAAGGCCAATTGCAAAAAGTATCTTTAGAACTACTTGGTGAAGGTAGAAGAATTGCTGATGAATTAGGAGTAAAGTTAACAGCTTTATTACTTGGAAATAATATAGAGACACTCGCTAAAACTTTAGCAGAACATGGTGCAGATGAAGTTTTAGTTGCTGATGATAAAAACTTAGAACATTATACAACTGAAGGTTACACTAAAGTTATTTGTGACTTAGCAACTGAAAGAAAACCTGGAATCTTATTTGTAGGAGCTACTTTTATCGGAAGAGATTTAGGTCCAAGAATAGCTGCTAGATTATCTACTGGATTAACTGCTGACTGTACATCATTAGATGTAGATGTTACAAATGGAGATCTTTTAGCAACAAGACCAGCCTTTGGTGGTAACTTAATGGCTACAATTGCATGCCCAGACCATAGACCACAAATGGCTACAGTAAGACCAGGAGTATTTGCAAAAATTACTAATGATCCATCCAAATGTAACATTGAAAAAGTTACTGTTACATTAGCTGATTCGGATATTAGAACAAAAGTATTAGAAACAATTAAATCAAAGAAAGATATCGTTGATATAGCTGAAGCTGATTTTATAGTTGCTGGAGGTAGAGGAGTTGGAAATAAAGAAAACTTTACACTACTTAAAGAGTTAGCTGATGCTTTAGGTGGAACTGTTGCTGGATCAAGAGCAGCTGTTGAAAAAGGATGGATTGACGGAGCATACCAAGTTGGTCAAACTGGTAAAACTGTTAAACCTCAAATATATATAGCTTGTGGTATATCAGGAGCTATTCAACACGTTGCTGGTATGCAAGATTCAGATCTTATAATTGCTGTTAATAAGGATGATTCAGCTCCAATAATGAAAATTGCTGATTATGCAATAGTTGGAGATCTTACAAAGGTAGTCCCAGAATTAATAGCTCAAGTTAAAGAAATTAAGAGTGCTGAATAATTCAGTTTAATTAGGGTTTGCTAAGCAAGCCCTAATTTCTGTTAAAAATTTGCTTCTTTAAGTTAAATCTAATTAAGTGATTTTTCCAAAAAAGTTACAAAAGAGATATAAAATTTTTAGAATTATGAAACACTTTTAACTTAAATCAATAACCAACATTTCAATAATAAAAAAGGTATATTGGGGGAATACAAATGCTAGAAAAATCAGTTAAAAAAAGTACCAGATTCGCAATTAAAACAAAACTTATTTTAGTAATGCTACTATTATTAAGTATACCTGTACTTATACTTGGACTAATCAGTTATTATGTTGCTAAAGCTGAGCTTGAAAATAACGGAAAGATTTTATTAAAAAATAGTGTTGAGATGACATTACAAGCAATAGATAACAATCAGAAACTTGTGGAGCAGGGAAAACTAACCCTTGAGGAAGCTCAAGAAAAAGTTAAAGAATATATGCTTGGTAAAAAACAAGCTGATGGCACAAGACCAATTAATAAAAATTTAAGTTTGGGACAAAACGGTTACCTACTGGCATATACTCAAGATGGAGTTGAAGCAGTTCATCCAAGTTTAGAAGGTAAAAATGTGTTAGATTCAAAAGATAAAAAAAATGGCAATTTGTTTGTTAAAGATCAGATAAAAATAGCAAATGATGGTGGCGGATATTTAACTTATTACTGGACTATTCCTAATTCAGATAGTATTGCAGATAAAATAACTTATCAAAAGACTGATCCTCATTGGGGTTGGGTAATTTGTGCTGGAACTTACATGAATGATTTTAATGTTGGTTCAAATAAAATTTTTATTACTACTATCATTATATTATTAGTGGTGTTTATTCTAGGTTCAACCATCATAATGATTTTTTCAAAACACATATCCACTCCAATTAAAGAAATCAGTAGTGCAGTAGATGCGGTGGCCTTAGGTAATTTAAATATTGAAAGGTTAAAAATCAAAAATAGAGATGAAATCGGTAATTTGAGCGATTCATTTAATGTAATGGTTAAAAATGTTAATTCCTTTATAAGTTCAGTTAAAAATTCAGTTGATGTTGTTTTTGACTCTTCTCGATTGTTAGATGAAATAGTTTATGAAAATACTGCTTCAATTAATGAAGTTGCATCATCTGTTGAAGAAATTGCCAAAGGCTCAAGTCAACAAGCTAGAGAAACTGAGAGCGGAGTTCTCAGGGTAAAAAATTTATCAGAGAAGATAGATTTAGTAACCAAACTAACTGTAGAAACCAACGATATTGCAATTGAAACAGCTGATATAAGCAATAAAGGTCTAAATGCAATTGAGTTACTATCAAAAAAATCAGATGAAAATAATACAGCTACTGAAAAGACGAGTGATATAATAATGGAAGTTGATAAAAATTCTGTTGAAATTGGAGTTATTACTGAAGCAATAAGTCAAATTTCAGAACAAACAAACTTATTATCTTTAAATGCTGCCATAGAAGCTGCTAGAGCTGGCGAACAGGGAAAAGGTTTTGCTGTAGTTGCTGAAGAGATTAGAAAATTGGCTTCACAATCTTCAAGGTCTGCTGAAAAAGTTAAAGAATTAATCATCGGGATACAGGATAAATCAAAAATTGCTGTAAAAACTATAGAATCTGGAAAGATTATAGCTAAAGAACAAAGTAAATCAGTACTAGAAGCCAAATATATATTTAGTGAAATATTAAAATCTGTAGAAAAAATTACAGATGATCTAAAAAACTTAAAAACTTACAGCCTTGAAATGGAGAATGAAAAAGACGAATTAATTGATGTTTTAGAAACTCTTTCAGCTTCAACTGAAGAAAATTCTGCAGCTACTGAGCAAATTTCAGCTACAAGTGAACAGCAATTAGCAAGTATTAATCAAGTAGCTAAACATACTCAAGACTTGACTCAACTTGCAGAAAAACTTAAAGAAGCAGTTGGTGCGTTTCAAATTTAAAACATGTTAAATCTATTAAAATAAAACAAGTGGACTTAATATGATCGGGAGATGCATTCGTTGGAGATGTGTTAAAGCAGTTGTCTGAAATTGAAGATAAGAGAGATTTGAGTTTTGAAGAGTGGAAAAATATAATGAAAAAGCTATAATAACAAGATAAATAAAAACTTCGCTTATAAGTGATACGGTAAATGCAAGATAAGTGAATACTGACTTAACTAAAATTGAGACCCACGACGAATTGTCGTGGGTCATTTGATTGTAGTTAGAATACCACCTGGTGATACTGATAATATGGTTTTTCACAACATATTAAAGGAATGATTAAAGCAAAAGTGCATTAACAGATAAAAACAATCTGATTATACTAAGATAGAAAATGAGTAAAAATTTTAATTTTTACCAATATTAATTCTTGACAAACGAACTGGTAAGGAATAATATTCAAATATACACAATGTGTAAAATTACTAAATGTATAAGAAGATACAAAGTGTAAAAAAGAGGTGAAGAGATGGATGTAAGAGATATATCTACTGAAAGTAGAATTGAGAGAAAAAAAAGAGAAACTAGAGAGAAAATTGTTAAGATTTCTATGAATTTATTTCAGGATCAAGGCTTCAATAATACAACAATGGAGCAAATAGCAGAAAAAACGGATATAGCAAGAAAGACGCTTTATAATTATTTCCCAGTAAAAGAAGCTATAGTTGATGAATATGTAAGAGGAATTTCACAAAAATTAGCTGGAGAAAATCTTGAAACTATTTGGAAGCTTCCAAATACTAAATCTCGATTAATAGCTTCGCTTAACCATACTTATAGTTGGGTTGAAAGCAACAAGGAAATTATGGGGATATGTATGAATTATCGCCTGCGAAATATGTGTAATGATTCAAAGGCTCAAAATGCTGAGACTGGAACTCAAAGTATCTTGAACCAAATTATTAGCAGAGGGCAGGAAACAGGTGAAATTAGAAAGGATATTTCAGTTAAACTATTGGTGACTCATATAAATATTCTTCGAAGTGCAATGACCTTTGAATGGGTAAATAGTACATCAAGGTTTGAACTTCATGATGAAATAGCTAAATTGGTAGATTTGTTTCTGTATGGAGCAGATAACCGATTAGATAGTTCCAAAAAATCTGAGCTAGATAATATAATAAGTCAGGAGGAATAATAGAGATGAAGTATTTTTTTACTTGGAAAGAGGCATTTAAATCAGATGCATCACTGGTAGGAGGTAAGGGATGGAATTTAGGACGCTTAGACAGATATGGCTTTAGTGTTCCACAAGGAGTAGTTCTTATTGCTAAGGCTTATGATGAGTATATAAAATATAACCAATTTGATAAAGTAATCAGCAATTTATCTTCAATAATTCATCTAAATAATTTAGATGAAGGCAATGTTAAGGATGGACTGGATCAATTAAGAAAAAAAATAATGAATGGTTCAATGCCGCCAGCTATTGTTGAGGAATTATCAGGGCTTCTAAATAGCAGTGGGAAATTAAAAAAATCGTGGGCAGTAAGATCTTCAGCAGTTGCAGAGGATTCTGCAAAGGCTTCATTTGCTGGCATACATGATTCATTTTTGAATGTTTGTGGTTTAGAGGAAATTCTATCAGCTGTGAAAGAGTGTTATGCTTCGTTGTGGTCATCTCGGGCAGTTGCATACCGTAGAAACATGAATATAAATGATGATGATGCGACAATGGCAGTAGTGGTTATGGAAATGGTGGAGGCGCAGGCAGCTGGAGTAGGGTTTACGTGCGATGTCCAAACAGGACGTCAGGATGTTATGATTATTAATGCCAATTTTGGATTAGGTGAGTCAGTTGTGAATGGTACAGTGGAGCCAGATACATATTATCTAGAGGCTCAAACATTAAACTCTGAAGCAAAGTTAATCCAGCGAAAAATTGGAAGCAGGCAAGGGATGACTGTGTTAAATGAGGAAGGCGGAACTAAACTTATACCAATTGACTCAGCTGTTTCGCAGGTATTGTCTGACCAGAATGTCAAAAAGCTAGGTCGTCTTTTGCAGAGAGTATTTGATGCTCTTGGAAATAGTGAGCAGCATCAGGATGTGGAGTGGGTTTATAACGGTAGGGATTTTGTTTTAGTCCAAGCCAGACCTGTGACTATTCTTCCAAGAAAGACTTTTCCTGCTTTACAGGAACAGAATGATGTTTGGTCTAATGGCAATTACAGAGATTCTGTTCCTATGGTGCAATCTCCTTTAAACCGTCGGTTAATGAAAAATATCATTGATATCATACATCATACGAGTTTTACAAGCTTAGGTTATAAACTACCCGTTGGAATACAGTTTTCTAAGTTTTATAATGGAAGGATTTACTGTAACTTATCAGCTTACCAGTGGGGTCTGTATGCTTCTATGGGGGGACGACCAGAGGGATTTAATGATTTTTGGGGAGGTCATCAGCCAGCGATTAATATTGGTGATCAGAAACCAGAACCTGGATTTGAAGATCGTGCAATGAAGTTCAGTGAGCTGGTTAATGAGGCTAGGAAAAATGCTCCTAAGATTTGGGAGGAGGTGTCGACTTCAATTCAAAAGATAACTGGAAGCAGGCTTGAAACTTGGAAGGATCAGGATTTTATTGCTGGTTATGATGAGTTAGGACAAATTGCCGGAATGCTTGCTAAGGAATTCAACTTTTTAGCTGCGGTTGGTAGCGTACCAGTGTTTATGCTAATTCAAAGTCTGAACAAATACTTTGAGGGCAGAGAGCTGATGATGCTGAATGCATTGATGATAGGTGGAACAGATGGCATCACAAGCGCTGAACATGGGTATAGGCTGGTGGAATTGGCTGAAATTGCAAGAAAAGATGTAGATGCTGCAAAATATCTTAGTGAAATCTCTTTTGATGCATTGGACTGGAGAGAACTGCCTGATAATTCTCCATTTAAGAAGGCTTTTTGTGAATTTGTCAAAGAATATGGGCATCGTGCAGTATATGAATTAGATATCATCAATCCTCGTTGGAATGAGGATCAGACTTATCTTCTAGGTATTATTCAGAGTACTGTGAATATAGCAGATATTAGTAAATTGAGAAAAGAGCAGAAAGAGAAACGAGAACAGGTTTGGAAGGAGATTAAAGATAAAGTCCCAGATTCTGAGCAAATTGCTATAAGAAATTTAGTCAAGGAGTGTCAGATCGGGGCTGGAGTTCGTGAGAAGACAAAATCAGTATTAGCTGAAGTCATGGAGGCTTATCGAATAATTGCCAAAAAATTAGGTTTCCGTTTTTATGAAAGAAATCTCATTAAGGAAGCAGAGGACATATTTTTCTTTACTTGGTCGGAAATTTTTTCTGTATTAAATGGAGAATGGAACGGAATTGGACTTCAGGCTCTTATTGATATGAGAAAAGATTGGAAGAAAGAAATGGAATTGTTAGCTCCGCCAGATGTAATTTTAGGAGAGACACCAAGGTTTGAAAAACAGGTTAGTTGTATTTCAAGTAATTATCTAGAAGGCGTACCAGTTGCTGCTGGAAAAGCCTCAGGATTAGCTAGATTAATCAGACATCCAGATGAGGGAGTACGATTACAGCCAGAAGAGATTATGGTAGTCCCATCCACTGATCCAGGGTGGACGCCACTGTTTTTAAAAGCAGGAGCTGTTGTTATGGAAACAGGAGGATTTTTATCACATGGAGCTATTGTAGCAAGAGAATATGGAATCCCGGCAGTAGTAAATGTACCAGGAGTAATGGGAATTATTAAGGATGGATGGACAATATCCGTAGATGGAAATAACGGTAAAATATTTTTTGATGATAAGGACATTAAAATTTGATAGGGGAGAGTTTTGATATCTGTGTCATAATTAAGTAGAATACAAAAGAAGGAGAAGCTTACTATGGAATGAAGTAAGAAAAACATATCCAAATAAATGGATTGTATTTGATAGTTTAAAACAACACGAAGAAAATAATAAATTAATCATTGAAGACGTAGCAATAATAGAAGTTTATGAAGCAAAAGCATACCTTGCATTATTAGAAGAATCACCATTAACAGGCTATGCAGTAGCGAAAAATTCAGGTGTACCACGTTCAAAAATATATGAGGTTTTAGATAGTCTTGCTATGCGTGGAGATATTTTAATTAGCCATGGAAGTACACAACAGTACGTTCCAATTCCAGCAAAAGAACTTATTAAAAATCGTCGGGTAAAAGCTGAAGAAAATTTTAAACTTGCAGAAAAATCTTTAGAACAATATAATCAATCTGCAAAGAATCGTGAGAATATCTGGAATATAACTGGTCATGACGAAATACTTGATAAAGTAAAAGAATGCATCATCTCAGCAAAACATAGAATTCTGATTGAACTTTGGAAAGAGGAATTCAAAGAATTAGAATCTGAATTAAAAAAGGCATCTGATAAAGGAGTAGTAGTAACCATTATTTAGAAAATTTATAGAGGTAAAACTTATTAAGTTGAATGATTTAAATCAATTACTATGTTCGGTACTAAAAGTTCTATTACTTACTACCGATACGGTGAACAGTATCATAAATAAAATAAAACTTCCAATTATTCATACAATGGGTAGTTATATAAACAGAAAACTAATTAAATGATAGATAAAGTTTAGGGCAAGTATAATAAGTGAATGCGAAAGTTATTAAAATTGGAGAATAGTGCAGGGGTTAGTTACGCTTCGCCTCCACCATGAAACCCACGAAAATCTAAAATTTGGATTTTCGTGGGTCTTTTATTTTGTAGATTTAAAATTATTAATAGTGAATCGTGCTGTAAGTAACATAGAATATTTTAATTGATAGAAAGTAGTAAAAAAGTAACACACTCACTATGAACAAGAGGAGTGTAATAAATTAAAAAAACTATTTTTTTTCGCTAAATATATCACATAATAAACTCATGATAAAGTTTATAAAATCATCCTCATTGAGTGAAAAATGATCTGTGAATGTTTTGCCTGATATAGAAAACATATGAAAGAATTCTGTTATTAAAAATTCAGAGAATGAGTTAATTTCATTGTGTCAAAATCTGTTCTTATACTTCCGTCTGCCTTTCCTTCATCAATTATCTTTGCAATTTCTTGAGCCAATTGCTCACTAACTTTATTAAACTCAATACGTTTAGCAGAATTTTCTGCTGTAGGCTTAATATACCCAATATAGTTCATTAAGTTCAATGTATTAGGAGAGTCCTTATAAAATTGAAAATAAGCATTTGTTAAGTGTTTAAGCTTTTCAATTCCGTTATTTCCATTTACAACTGCATTCTTAAGCGTACAGAAAAGGCTTTCAAATCCTCTAATTATAACTGAGAACAGTAAATCTTCTTTATCAGTAAAATACTGATAAATAGTTTTTCTGGTAAATTGCGATTCCTTAGCTATCGCTTCCATTGAGGCTCCATTATAGTAAAGACTTTTTCGGCAGCATTTATGATATCTTTTTCTCTTACTAATTTTTCTTTTTCTTTTCTAGAAATTGTACACATAAAATGTTTGCAGGTATTTTATATGAGACTTCTTAGGTAGTACACCTCTAAATTTGGATAAAATTGGAATATGGATTACTTAATAATAATAATATTATTATAAGAATTAAATTTCTAAGAGGGGAAGATTGATATCAAGGCATAAATTTTCTTTAATAATCCATAGTATATTATAAAAATTTTGGGGGTGTACAGAAAAATGGCAAAGATTAACACAGTACAAGAAGCGGTAGAAAATATTAAAGATGGTATGAAAATTATGACAGCTGGTTTTTTAGGAGTAGGTGCTCCATTAAAGATGATAGATGCATTAGCAGAGACAGATGTTAAGGACCTTACACTTATTCAAGCTGTATCAGCTCACCCAGGAGAAACTCACGATGTTGGTAAGCTTGTGGCAAATAAAAAAATAAAAAAATTTATAGGTGCACATATTGGAACTTGTCCTGAAATACAAGAACAATATAATGCAGGTACATTAGAAGTGGAATTTATACCTATGGGAACTATAGTAGAATGTATAAGAGCTGGAGGAGCTGGGCTTGGTGCAGTTATAACTCCAACTGGTCTTGGAACTGAAATTGAAAAGGGAAGAGATAAACTTATTGTAGATGGAAAGGAATATTTAGTATTTCCATCAATAAAGGCAGATATTGCACTAATTAAGGGTTATAAAGCTGATAAACTTGGGAATATCGTATATAGAGGGACAACCAAAGGAACAAATACAAGTATGGCACTTGCTGCTGATTTAGTTATAGCTGAAGTAGATGAAATTGTAGAAGTGGGTGAAATTCCCCCTGATAGTGTTGGAACACCAGGCATATTAGTAGATATAATAGTTCAAGGTGATTCTCTTGAAGATAGAACAAAATATTTTGAAGATTTATGGACACGAACTAAAAAAATGAAATAGGGGGTTAAAAAGATGAATGGTAAAGAGATAATTGCAAGGAGAATAGCGAAAGAGTTTAAAGAGGGAATGGTTGCTAATTTGGGATTCGGTATACCTAATATGGCTGCAAACTATTTACCAGAAGGGATGGAAATAATACTACAATGTGAAAATGGTGCATTGAGGTTTGGAGCAACTCCTAGCATAGGGGAATCTGATCCAGACTTAGCAAATTCCGGTGGAGCTCCAATTACTTTATTACCAGGAGCATCAACATTTGAAATGGATCTATCCTTTGCAATAATAAGAGGAGGACATGTTGATATAACTGCATTAGGTGCTTTAGAGGTTGATCAAGAAGGAAATATTGCTAACTGGAAGATACCGGGAGTTTTTGCACCAGGTATGGGAGGTGCAATGGACCTTTTGGTAGGAGCAAAATATGTAATAGCTGCTTTAAGTCATAATGATAAAAAAGGTAATTCAAAGGTGCTAAAAAAATGTACATTACCTTTATCAGCTGCAAAGTGCGTTGATCTTATAATTACAGATAAAGCAGTTATGAAGGTTACAGATAAAGGATTAGTATTAATGGAGGTGGCACCAGGTTTAACTGTTGAGGAAGTAGTAAAGATAACTGAGGCTGATTTACTAATAGCTGATGATGTCAAGGAAATGGAAATATAATAGGACAATTGCTAATGCTGTAAATAGAGCTAGAATATCTTTGGAGGTAAGCTTACAAGATTATAAAATTATGCATTATGAAAATTATTAAAATGCTTATAATAATTAATTGTATAACATAGTATATAAATTTATTTAATAAATAGGCTAAGCATGATTTACAAATTTAAAATAATTCTTGCTTAGTCTATAATTATATGAAATAGTTCAGTATATTAAAAAATTATTTATGCTGGGGGAAGTTACAGATGATAAATATTTTAATTGTAGAAGACGATTTACCTATATCAAATTTAATAAAACTTAATTTAAATATTACAAATTATGGAATGGCTGAATACTAACTTATATATTAAAGAAGGATAGAGTAAGTGGTGGATTTTAAAGGTCGTGCATCGCCTCCACCATGAAACCCACGAATCTAAAATTTAGATTTTGATGGGTTCTTTTATTTTGTTTTAAAAGTGTTTAGAAAAATTTCTATCAATAATAATTAAAAAGAAGTAATATTAAATTATTTCAAAACTAACAAAAGTGAATAATATCATAAATAAGTAAAGATAGTAATAAGTCTAATTTTTAAAAATAATTATGGAAAGGGTTTACCTATATTTAATTTCAAATATTCTAAATCGCCAGATGGTAAGGGATATGATTTAAATCCACGACTTGTAAAACAAGGGACAACAACAGATGCTAAGATGTTTAAAACCGGACAAGTTGAAATTAATTTTAAAGATTCTCCACATGATCCTTGGAGTGAATTAGAAGTTGTGAAAATGTTAGGTTGCACTTATACTATAGGCACTTCAGTACTTTTGAGAGGCAAAACTCTAGCAGAAGTAGATCCAAATAAGTTTATACTTTATGGGCAAATATTTCTTTTAAGTATTATTTTATGCGTTTGGAGAAAAATGTATGTATTTAATTTAAAAAATATGAGAATATGTAATTGTTTAAATAGATTAATAGTTACTTTTAGTTACGCTTATAAGCAAGGGGGTATTTATTTAAGAAATAGTATGATTTTCAAAAGGACATAGTTTTTTTAGTGAATTGCAAAACTAATAGAAAAGTAAATTTAAAGGTGAAAATAAAAAATGTTAAAAAGATCAAGTTCATTTTTATTGGCTTTAGCAACTAGTATTTAGCGTTGGAGTAAATACCAATACAGTGAAAGCTAGTGCAGCTACAACTATATGAACAATAAGTTCAAGTGCACTTGCAAAGATTCAAGGATATTCTAATCATCTTATTACACAAAAGTTTGGAGCAGATCCATTTGCGATGATCTATAACGTTAAGGTATACGTTTACATGGACGGTAATGCCTATGTATAGCAACGGAAAGCTAAAATGTTAGTTAAATCCAAATAAAAGAAAGTATGGATATTAAAATGATTTGAAGATAAAAAAGATATTATTCTAAAATCCATAGATTAAATATATCAAAATCAGAGAAATAAATTTATTAAAATTAAGGGGGTATTATTATGAAAAAAGTATTAAGTATGATAATTATTTCAGCTGCTTCAATACTACTTTTTCCAGTAGTATGCCATGCAGAGAATCCAATTGTACAAACTAGGTATACTGCTGATCCTGCTCCAATGGTTTATAACGGTACTTGCTATTTGTATACCGGGCATGATGAGGATGGATCAACTTACTACACTATGAACGACTGGAGATGCTATTCCTCAACAGATATGGTAAATTGGGTAGATTGTGGTTCACCATTATCTTACTCTACATTTAGTTGGGCAAAAGGTGATGCATGGGCTGGTCAATGCATTCCTAGAAACGGTAAATTCTATTACTATGTTCCTGTAAACCAAAAAAATGGGGGAATGGCAATAGGTGTTGCTGTTTCAGATAGTCCTACTGGACCTTTTAAAGATGCTCTTGGACATCCACTAGCTTCTACTGGTACTGGTGATATTGATCCAACAGTATTTATCGATGATAACGGACAAGCTTATTTATATTGGGGAAACCCTAATCTCTATTATGTAAAGTTAAATCAAGATATGATTTCCTATTCAGGAAGCATTGTAAAAGTACCTTTAACCACAGAAGGGTTTGGAGTGCGTAATGGAAATGCTCAAAAACCAACTTTATATGAAGAAGGTCCATGGTTCTACAAACAAAATGGAATGTATTACATGGTATATGCAGCTGGAGGTATACCTGAATATATTTGTTATTCCACAAGTACAAGTCCTACTGGGCCATGGCAATATAGGGGGAAAATCATGCCTACTCAAGGCAAAAGCTTTACAAATCATCCAGGAGTAATTGATTATAAAGGAAATTCCTACTTTTTCTATCATAATGGCGCTTTACCAGGAGGCAGTGGCTTCACACGTTCAGTATGTGTAGAGCAATTTAAATATAATGCTGATGGCACATTTCCAACAATAAATATGACTACAACCGGTGTACCTGCTATTAGTAATTTAAATCCATATGTAAAAACTGAAGCTGAAACAATTTGTACAGAATCAGGTGTTCAAACAGAAAAATGCAGTGAAGGTGGACAAAATATATCTAATATTGAAAATGGTGATTGGATAAAGGTTAAAGGTGTTAATTTTGGTACAGGTGCAGCATCTTTTAATGCAAGAGTAGCTTCAGCAACCAGCGGAGGGAATATTGAACTTCGTCTTGATAGTCCAACAGGTACTTTAATTGGAACATGTAGTGTTCAAGGTACTGGTGGCTGGCAATCTTGGGTTAATAAATCTTGTAAAGTAAGTGGTGCAAAAGGTGTACATGACTTATACCTAAAATTTACTGGAGGAAATGGTTATTTATTAAATGTAAATTGGTGGCAATTTAGTAGTAATGATTCCACAGGAGGAAAATTATCATATGGAGGAAACAATTAAGATATTAGTAAATAGATAGCATTATATTAAAAATATTAATTCAAATTTATGTTGTAGTTTTTAATACAGAATGAAAATAATACAATGAGTTGGTAAACAGTGTGATTACTCTTAAAGAAAGCACTGGCAAAATAAATTAATATACATTTCAATTTTGAGTAGTGTAATTTTGGTATCAGCATTTGCATTACATGCAAATGCTGCAACATCAGTAAAAATTCCAGTATTAATGTATCATAGATATTGATGTAAATCCTAATAAAAATGATACATGGCAAATAAGTTTAATTGAATTTAAACAGGAAATGAACTACTTAAAAAGTAATGGTTATACGACACTTACAAAGTAGAAACTTTAAAAGAATTTAAAGAAAAACTTGAAAGTGACAAAACTTTTGAGAATGTTGATATCATTAAATTGTTAGAATGGTTTCAAGATATACGCTATAGCAGTAAGGTTATTACAGATGATGATGTTTCCCGGATTAAACATTTTACTGCAAGTACAATAGAGGTAAAACTACAGGTAGGTGAAACATATGTATTGAATGTATATAGTAAAATAGGTGGTACAGAAACGTACACACTTAGAATTGTTAATTATATTGAATTATGGATGTAAGAATAAATGTTGTGACGCAGAATATTTTTAGTTGGTGGATTTTAAAGGTTGTGCTTCGCCTCCACCATGAAACCCACGAAAATCTAAAATTTGGATTTTCGTGGATTTTTTTCATGTAGGAATATTAGCTCTTACTCGATTAGGCTTAAATATTACTACATTTAGATATTATAAAATCTACTGTTTCAATTAGATTATCATCAGCTAAGTCAGCTGGAGATTTACCTTTTAAATCAGCTATAGAAATCAAATTACTATAAGGTATAGAAGAAAGCAGTTCTATATCATTAAGATAATCTTTTATAAGATTTAATTCTTCTTCATTTCGAACCTTATTAGCGATAGCATAGATATTATCTACTCCGATTTCCTTAGCCATTTTTTTAACATTTACAGCGGTTTCAAGACTTCTTTGACCTGGTTCTACAACTACAATAAATGTATCAATTCCCTGAGCAGTACCTCTAGAGAGGTGTTCAAGACCTGCTTCCATATCAATAATTACACTTTCCTGTCTCTTTAATACAATATGGTTTATAAGTCTTTTCAGAAGTTTATTTTCTGAGCAATAACAGCCAACCCCACCTTTTATAACTGTTCCAACAGCTAGAAAGTCTACACCTTCATGATGAATTGAAAAACGATCTGGGATATCTCCAACAAATGGGTTTAGAGTATAAAGTCCTTTTCCTATATCTTCTCCAGTACCCATCTTTTCCTCAATTAGTTTTTCCATCTCTGCTATTGGTTTGATTTCATGTTCTTTTATATTTATTCCTAGGGCAGAAGCAAAGTTTGCATCAGCATCAATTGCTAATACCTTATAACCCTTTTGAGCAAGTCTTCTCGCTATTAATGCAGATATAGTAGTCTTACCAACTCCACCTTTTCCGGTCATTGCTATTTTCATTTTTTTATCCTCCTTTTTTTATCTCTAAATAGTTTTCTTTTACATTTGCTGCAAGTTTTTAATAATTCTAAGTCGCTTTTAGATATATTCTCTATTCTTTTTTTTATATAATCTAATTTTATAAGTTTAATTGAGTCACCGCATTGAATACATTTATCAATTTTATCATAGTCTTTAATGTCAAAATCCATTATACAGTCCCCCTAAAATTAGATGTGATGTTTAAGGCTGCTCTTTTTTCTTCTATTGTTTCAATTATTATATGTGCAGCCTTTGATGGATCCTCTTCAACAATAAAATATCCATCTACTAAATTTTTCAATCCTAAAGTAAGAACATTGGTAACTAGCGTACTTCCGCTAACAGGAGGCATAAGTCCTATATGAAGTGGTAATCCAAGTCCGGCTACCCAAGTTCCAATTGATATTGCTTTCTCGCTCATAAGTTCTGGAGCAGAAGCTACTAAAGGTAGTTGATTAAGATCAACTCCTAGTTCATTAGCAAGAGCAACAGCTAGATCAACGCCGCGACTATTATCAACACAAGAGCCCATGTGAAGTACTGGTGGCAGTGGAGAATTCAATCCAGCTTCGTTTCCGAGCAGTGTTAAAACAGCTTTTAAACTCTCTCCGGCATATTTAAGAGTTGCTTCAGAATTCATCAATGAATTTTTGGCAAAGGCTCCAGCACCACAGCCTGTAGATAATATTAATATATTGTTTTCCAATAATGTCTTAGCCATTTCTACAAAGTTATGATCTTGAGTTATTTTAACATTATTGCATCCTGCAAATAGAGTAATTCCTCTGATATTTCCATTAACTATGTTATCAATTATGGGCCTTAGAGGTTTTTCATTGTCAATTTTGCTAAGAAGGTTAACTATAGATTCTGTGCTAAATCCAGCAATTATTTTATTTTTTTCCTCTGGAATTAATACTTTATTAGTATCACGCCTTTTAAAGGCTTCTATAGCTTTTCTAATAATTTCTTTTGCGTTTTCGATAGCTTTATCGCCTATTAAATCTGCATGGTCAGCACCAGATATCTTAGCTTCGACCATAGTTGTATATAGTTTTGTGTGATAACAGGATGCAATTTTAGAAAGAGAAGGCATAATACATTGTACATCTACAATCATTGCTTCTAGGGCTCCTGTAAGGATTACTAATTCTTGTGAAAGATAGTTAGAGGCTAGTGGTATACCCCTCCTTAATAAGACTTCATTTCCAGTACAGCAAACTCCCACGATGTTGATTCCACCTGGTGCTCCAGCATTTATTGCCTCCTGTTGCATTTCGTCTGCTACATCTACTATAATCTCGCTAAGTAATGGATTGTGGCCGTGAACAGCAATATTAACAGCATCAGCTCTAATAACTCCAAGATTTGCTTCACTAATTACTGGTTCTGGAGTACCAAACAAGATATCGGAAAGATTTGTTGAAAGCTCCATCCCAGTAAAGTCACCAAGAGCACATCTAAGACCAGCTAACAATAAGTTGATTGGATCTGCATCAGTACCCATATGAGTTCTAGACATAATATCTGTAACAGAAGATTCAATGTTGTTTAAGGCAACACCTAAACTATTAAGTTTGTTTAATCTGGATGTGGTTATATTGCTAGCTAGCCAAGTACAAGGGTCTTCTTCGAAACGAGAATAATCCTCTAAACTTTTATAAGCAACCTCTTTAGCTATATCATTTACACTTTTTCCATCAACATTTATATTTAATTTTTTAGCAACAGATTTTAGCTTTTCTACATCTTTAATTTCATAGTTTTTAGTCTCTCCTTTTGCAATATGCAAGATAGTCTTTGCAATTTCTTTTCCGTGAAGTGAATGAGCAGCGGTACCAGATGCTATCATTCTAACTAAATTACGAGCAACAATTGTATCTGCATTAGCACCACAAATTCCTTCTTGGGCTCCGTTTCCAAAAGGATAAATTCTACAAGGACCTTTCATACAAATTCTGCAGCAGATTCCTTTTTCGCCAAATCCACAAAGAGGTTTCATCTTTTCGTAACGATGCCAAACTAAATTAATTTTTTCTGCTTTAGCTTTATCAATTAGACAATTATTTGAACTGTTATAACATTTATTCATCTTTTATTCCTCCTAATATAATAAATTAATATGTGGTATTAATTAGATAAGGCCCAAAGCTTTAGTTGGACAGGCTGAGTAACAAAATGGGGCTTCATTATTAAGCTGTCTTTCAATACACATATCACATTTAACTGCAAGTTTTTTAATTTTAGAATCCTCATTGTAAGAAGTCATATTTATAACTCCATAAGGGCAAGCTTGTTGACAGATTCCACAACCTATGCATTTGTCTTCATTTAATTTCATTATATCTTGAACATCTTCAATGGCTTTATTAGGACATAGCTTTAGACAATAAGCATCCTTGCAGTGTCTACAGTAAACAGGAAATTTTAAGTTATCATTTTCAGTTATCATAATGTTTGGAATAATAGTTCTTTTATCAGCCTGACCATTAGCTATATATTTACTTAACTTTCCTGTTGCACAGGCCAATTCACAGCTTTTGCAGCCTAAACAGTGAGAAGGGTCAGAAATAACCAATTTTAGTGGCTTACGGTTCACACAAATCACTCCTTTAAATAATATTTAGAAAAATTAGTATCTGAAATAAATTTATATAAAGCAAATTTCATGCCAATACAGGAAATATATTGAAATTATTTAGAAAATTTATTAATAAACTTTTTTAAAAAGAAAAAGCACTGCTTTAATGGGATTTTTAATGATGTTTTAAATACATTCTTATAAACAATTAATTATTAGAATGGAATTTTATTGATTAGTATTGTATATTTTACTAAGAATTTAGTGTAAAAAAAATTTACAGTGTAAAAATTTTTTTACACTGTAAAAGTAGTCAGGCATCTATACTATATCTTTTCATTTTATTATATAAGGTTTGACGGGTGATTCCTAAAGCTTGGGCAGCAATAGTTTTATTATAATCATACTTCTTAAGAGTATTTACTATTAGTTCTTTTTCAACAATATTAATATCTTCAGATGAATTAATAGTGGATACATTAAGGTTTTTAATTGAATTTAACTCTTTTATAATATCTTTTTTAGTAATTTTATTAGTATCAGAATTTATAGCCAGTCTTTTTACTAAATTCTCAAGTTCACGTATATTTCCAGGCCAGTTATAGTGAATTAATTGTACCATTCCATCTTCTTCAACTTCTTTTATATCAAGATTAACTTCTTGACAAAAGTCAGATAATATCTTAGTTACTAAACTAGGTATTTCTTCAAATCGATCACGTAGAGAAGGTAATGTAATATTAATTACATTTAATCTATAATAGAGGTCTTTTCTAAAGGTACCCATAGATACCATTTTCTCTAAATTTTGATTTGTTGCCGATATTATTCTAATATCTAATTTCTTTGTAGTTATCCCACCAACTCTTTCAAACTCTTTTTCTTGCAAAAGTCGGAGTAGTTTGGACTGTATCTCTAGAGGAATATCCGCAATCTCATCTAAAAACACTGTTCCACCATCAGCAGACTCTAGCTTGCCTGCTTTACCATTTTTCTTAGCGCCAGTAAATGCTCCATCTTCATATCCAAATAATTCTGATTCAAAGAATCCTTTAGGAATGGTTGTACAATCAATGCAGATAAAGGGCTTATTTCTGCGTAGACTTTCGCTATGAATTACTTTAGCAAATCTACTTTTTCCAGTTCCACTTTCTCCTCTTAATAGTACAGTGGCATCAGTTTTAGACACCTTATTTATATAGACTCTAATTTCTTTCATCTTATCACTATTACTAATTAAATCTGAGTCATCAGATTCAGATTTTAATTCCATAGCCTTATATTTATAATATTTCATTTCTTTTTCCAAGAAGGATATTTTATCTAATAATAGCTTTATAAAATCAGATTCAAGAGGAATCAATTGATGGAGAACACCTCGAGATTCATCAACTGGACTTTCAAATATAATATAGTGATTGCCGTTAATAGTTTCTTGCCATATTGTAGGATTGCCAGAAGATAAGACTTCTTCATATTTTGTAGTCCAACCTAAGAACTTGATACTTTTCTTTTCAATGTTATAAGAATCTATATTAAAAAAATCTTTATATTGCTTATTAATTTTAATTATTACACCATTTCTATCAATTAATGCTAAACAATTTGTCATGCTATCTAATATTGTTTCATTAAAATTATTTATTTCTAGAGCAGTTTCTAAGCTTTTATTTAGTTGTTTGTTTAAGTTGCAAATCTGAGTTGAAGTATGCTCTATTTTATTATAGTTCTGTACCAATTTTAATGAGTGAAGAGTTAGGTTTAAAATATTGTTATCTCTTTTTATTAATTCAGAGTTTTCGTTAGATATGTTCGATAAAATATGGCTTTTAGTTAACTCAAACTCACAATAGCTATCTCCTAAGGTATTGCAGCACACCTCTATAGCATCCATATCCTGTCCGCAAATAGTACTTACAGCACCTGCTAAAAGACCACCTTCAAAAAAACAAACAGGCTTGCCAGTATATTTCATATCTTTACAGGTAAAGCATTCATATAATTGAATTACAATTTTTTCATAGGATATAAGGTTGATCCGAGCGTTACCTATACCAAGCTCTGAAACCTTTGTTATTAGCATATCATAATCTGTAATATTAAGACGGGTACCAAAATTTTTGGCAGTATTATAATATAGGTCTTCTTCAACTATTTTAACTTCATTTTGAGAGTTGAGTATGTTTATTAAAGATTTTAGGTTGGATTCTAACTCATTTGATTTTTCAACAGTTTCTATTTTCTTCATAGGCAAAATAACCTCCTTTCAAAATAAAGATTATTTATTATATTATAATAAAGTATATTACAAATTAAGCAATTTGGTAATATGTCAAGAAAGATGGAGGAAAATAAATTGAAAACTAGAAAGTAAATAAACGCAACAGCAATTATAGCAGTATTGGTATTTAGCGCATTTATGGCTACATTTAATGAAACTGTACTAAATGTAGCATTATCAAGTATTATAAAAGAAATGAATGTTACGCCTGGAACTGCTCAATTGTTAATTACAGTTTAAATGATAAGACCAATTATGATGAATACTGCATTACTAGTTGCTCCAAAAGAAAAGATATGTTCATTAATTCAGTTAAAAGGTGAAAATAAATACAAAAATTCAGAGAATAATATTATTGTCAATGGAAATCCATCACAGATGATGGTTATAAAGGAATACATCTATATAATCAAAAGAGTAATAAGCATTATTCAATTGAAATACAAGCAAATACTAAAAGCGATAGAATGATAAATGATTGGCTTCATATACATTTATAAATAATGAGGTTGATTTTATAAGTAAAGTTATTAAAATTGGAGAATAGTGCAGGGGTAGTTACGCTTCGCCTCCGCCATGAAACCCACGAAAATCTAAAATTTGGATTTTCGTGGGTCTTTTATTTTTTTGATTTAAAATTACTAATAGTTAACCATAAAATAAGTAAATTATTCAGGTAAATAAAATATAAGATAGATTATTTTGTAGTATTAGACTTATATTTATAAGTACAAAAAGTAGCATCTAATAAATTTCATATTAGTGTTAGAATAATATATTAAAAGACATTTAAATTTTGATTTTAATACAGTTGAGATATAATAGAAATAAATAAGAAAATATAGAAAGAAGAGTACATAATATGGTGATTGAGGAATTAAGAATAGGTAGAAATTTCACACAGAATGAAAAAACAATTTCTGAATTTATATTAAATCATCCAAATGAATTTCAAAAAATGACTAGTGAGGAATTAGGAAAGGTAACTTTTACGAGTAAATCTACTGTTGTTCGTTTATGTAAAAAGTTAAATGTTTCAAGTTATCAAGAATTAAAGAAAATATTATATTCAGAACTTAATGAGGAAAGAATACTTGGAAAAGAAGATGTATGTCCAACTTTAAATAAGAAAAGTACAAATAGAGAGATTTCGGATTTACTTCAACAGGTATACAAAAAAGCTATTGATGAGGTCAATTTGTTAAATAATCAGATTATTATAAATCGGATTATGAATCAACTAGTTGCAATGGAAAAGATAGAATTTTTTTCTACAGGAATAGGATATTCAGTACTTGAAACAGTATCTCATAAATTTAATTCTATTGGAATAGAAGGTAATGTAAGCAGCACTTTGAATGAACGTTATTTGGCATCTGCTAAAAAAAAGTTTAAAATAATGGCTTTTGTTTTGTCCTTTTCTGGAAATAATCCATTTGTTATACATGCAGCAGAAGTATTGAAGCATCTAGGAATATACGTAGTAGGGGTAGTAGGAACATTAAATGATGATATATCTAAGTATTGTGATGAATTAATAAATATACCATCAGATAGATTTGTAGAGGGAATGGATATGCCTTCAACCCAACATAGCATTAATTATATTTTTGATATGATGTTTACACGAATTTTAGCAAACCAATACGAGGAGATAATAAAAAGGCAGAAAGAAATACATTACGATTACGATAAAGATGTATTTGCAGTGACACGAAAGTATCAAAAATAAAATATAAATAAAAGAAGATTGTGAAACGGCGGTACAATATCCTTTAACTATATTGTGATTTAAATGATGCGGAGTTATATTCTTATTAAAGAAAATAAATCACATTTTAAAAGATAGGGGAGAAGAAATATGGAAGAAGCAATAATGGAACTAATAATGAATGCAGGATGTGCTAGAAGTAAGGCGATGGAATCAATAATGAAAGTTAAAGAGGGAAATTTAGAAGAAACAAAGAAAAGTATGGAAGAAGCAGATGAATTTTTATCAAATGCTCATAACGTTCAAACAAAATTAATTCAAGAAGAAGCAGCTGGAAAGAAAACAGAGATAAATTTATTAATGGTTCACGCACAAGACCACTTAATGAATGCTATGACTATAAAAGACTTGGCTAAAGAAATCATAGAAATGTATGAAAAATTTAGTTAGATTAAATAGAATAATTTAGCAGGAGATAGTGAAATGAATGATGTAAAATATAATGAAGGGACAACAGAAAGAAGACAGTATATACTAAGTCCTGTAGATGGAGAAATAATTAAAGAGTCTCAAATAATCGATAAGGTTTTTCAAGAAAAGTTATTTGGAGAATATGTTTGCATTCATCCGAAAAGCAGAAAATTATTATCTCCAGTTAGCGGAATAATTGAGAAAATAGAAAAGTATGAACATTATATTATAATAAGATCAGATTTAGGTACAAAAATATGGATATATTTAGGAGCATATGCTATTTCGCTAGATGGAAGGTATACAAAGGTAGTTGTTTCAGAAGGAGATAAAGTAAATGCAGGAGACGTGCTGATTATATGTGATTTTGAAGAAATTGAAAGGCTGGGATATGAAATTAAAATTATAATGTCTGTCATTAACCAAGATAATATATTGGATGTTATTTCTTTATCAAAGGAAGATGTAAAAGGGAAAGATAAAATATTAGTTGTTATTTTTGCCATGATTCGTGATAAATTAAGGTGGTAGTAAATGATTAGAGTGATTGCAGCAGATATGGATGGAACTCTGCTAAATAATAATCATGAAATGGATATAGAAACTTATTTGAATATTAAAAAGGCTTGTAAGCAAGGAATTCGCTTTATTATTATTACAGGACGTAATTTTCAAGGGGTAGTGGATGCTGCAACTATTGCAGAAATTAACGAATTTCTAAAGACCTTCTTTAAGCTCTATCCAACAGCAACAGAAAAGGAGCTTTCTTACTATGTAAAAGATAGTGCATTGAAGCCTATGGGTAAAGATTATGTCTTTGCACGGAAATGTATTTGGATTATTTTATAGTAACTAAAAAATATTGACAATATTCTTTAGTTACTACAAAATATATTTGGTGATAAAAATGAAACAAAATGAAATTCTAGAAAAAATAATTTGTTTTTCTAATAAAGTTAGTCAAAATAATAAAAGACCCAATAATTATGGAACTGAGCACACACTTTATTCAGCTGAAATTCATATGATAGAAGCTATAGGCAATCACAAAAATGCTAATGCTAGTGAACTTTCTACTATTATGGGAATTACAAATGGAGCTATTAATCAGGTAGCAAATAAACTTATTAAAAAAGGACTAGTTGAACAATATCGAATGAAAGATAATAAAAAAGATGTATTTTATCAATTAACACCTCAAGGAGAAATTGCTAATGTTGAGCATAGTAATTATCATAAAGAACAATATCATCATATGGAAGAATATATAGATGAACTTGTTCCGGAGGAAATTAATATCATAAATAAGTTTCTCGATGAATTAATTAATTCTTGGCCTCCCAACTAAAGGAGGCTTTATACAGGCATAATGTTTTAGTAACTAAAAAATATTTTTATGGAGGTATTAAAATTGAAAAAAAAATTTGAGTTAACAGAAATTACTACACCAATGTTATTAGAACTTTTAAAGGACGAAATTATTTCGCCAGAATGTTTTTTGAAAGAGTGTAAATCATCTCTCCAAAGTTTTCAGAGTACTATTGATAAAAAATTTCCGCCTGATTTAATAAATTTTATTTCAATGCCATTATGGGTATATATAAATTTAAAAAATAAGTTAGGCAATGAAAAAGCATTTGAAATAATGAGAATAGTATTGCTTACAGGGGGAGTAGCAATGCAAAGCATTCTGTTTAATTCTATTAATAAACCAAGAACTTTTGAAAATTTTATTGAACAGGAATTGCAAATTAATAAAACAGGAACAACTAAGTGGAATACTCTAGAAATAGTTTCTAAAGATAAAAATAAATTTGAGATAAAAATAACTAAATGCCTTTATCATGAATTAACAACTTCTTTACAAATTCCTGAAGCAACAAAATTAATCTGCCAAGTGGATAATGCAGTATTTAATTCTTACTTACCTGAAGAAATTACATTTCATCGCGATGGTCTAAATCAACGTATTGCAGATGGATGTAATGAATGTCATTTTACTTGGGAATGTAAAAATAAGATTGAACATAAATAATCAATAATATGTCTTAAATGATGTAAAAACTTATTTAAATTATGATGATTTACTTGGACAAGGGTGGCATATATCACTAGGAGTAAAGTAATTACAACATATATATAATATTTGTAATGTAAGGAGAGAAATTAAATATGATGTCAAAAGTAATTCTTATTACAGGTTGTTCTTCAGGAATAGGTAGAGAAATGGCTGAGAGATTATCTAAAAATGGTTACACAGTAGTTGCTACGGCAAGAAATTTAAATGATATGGAAAATCTAAATGTGGCTTTAAAACTTTCTTTAGATATTACTAACAATGAATCCATATTAGATGCAGTTAATAAAGTAATGCAACATTTTGGAAAGATAGATGTTCTGATTAACAATGCTGGTTATGCTTTCAGAAGTGCTGTAGAAGAAATATCAGATAATAATATTGAACAAATGTTTAATGTTAATGTTTATGGTATTATACGAATGATTAGAGTAGTTGTTCCCTATATGAGAAAGGAAAGGTCAGGTAGGATAATAAATATTAGTTCAATTGCTGGTAAAATGGTTCTTCCAGTCAGTGGTGCTTATTGTGCTTCAAAATTTGCGACAGAAGCATTAAGTGATGCACTTCGCTTGGAGCTATCAGCTTTCGGTATTTCTGTTGTAGTTGTAGAGCCTGGAAATATTCGAACAAACTTTATGAAAACAGTTCAAAATAATTCAGATAGAATCATATCAGACTCTAATTCTCCGTATGATGAACTATACAAAAATTATAAAACTTTTAACGATAATGCACGTACTAATGAACCAGGGCCAGAAGTTGTTTCTTTAGTTGTACAAAAGGCTATAGAAGCATCAAGACCCCAAAAAAGATATATGGCTGGCGTTCCATCTTTTAACCGCATGATGACTCATTTTGGAGACGGAGTGAAAGATTGTGTTGTTAAATCTCTTTTTAAGATAAAGTGATTCTGATAATCAAAAGGCTTATATTTACTTAAATATATTGAAAGTGAACATAAATGTAGGTGTATAAGTTTGGAATTTAAAATAAGTTATCAGTAGATATTAATGTATGTTAAATTTTCTGAAAGACAGAGAGATTGATTTATGGGAAGCGGACAAGATATTGCTATTTTGGGAGAAATAGTGTTGCCTTTATAATAAGGAAGAAAGATTAAGGGAAGAATTGTTAAGTATCATGTTAAAGTGCGTTCGTTGTGAAGAGAATTGGTAATTAACAATAAAGAAATAATTCCTTATGAAGTAACACATATAGATGCACATTCAGATTTAGGGTTTTCGTCAAATGTTAATTAGGGGTTATTTTACATCCATCTATGCGGAGGATATTCCTCATCGTGCAAAAAACTTACCATTAGCTTCTTTTATAATTCTTATTATGTATTGTGTATAAAAGAATATGCTGCTGTGCGTTAAATAAAAAAACCGATATTGCAGCAGTATTCTTTTCTTGCTCTCATTTAAATATAGTTATACGGCAGTTTTGAATAATCAAAGCCTTCATTTATATCATTAAAAGAAGATGAACGATATAACTTGCTTGTTAAAAAATTGAAAGGGAAGTTAGCTGGAGAAGATGAATGCAATAAATATTGAGAATCTTAAAAAATCTTATGATGGACAGATTGATGCTTTGAACAATATCAGTCTTTTTATACATATATATTCATAACTATATAAAAGTTTTGAATACTATTTTATGCTTATTATTGAGCATAATAAATTTTAATATGGATTTACAAAGCTTTGATGCACGTTTCGTCTTAATTGGTAAGGTGTTTGTTTTATTTAATTTGTGCTGTCATATTAAAGATAATTTCGGCCATTTCATATGTCGACTTGGTCAATCCATATTTCAGCCAGTGTTGTATTAGGCCAATACTTCCATTAAGCACAAATATAAAATAAAACTCCGTTGTCGATGAAGGTACTGCCAAATTCATTATTTCGCATTGCTCATATATCATCGTAAAAAGCTTTTTTTGGAAATTAATATCACCTCGTTCGCTGAGCAAAATCTGGATGTGCTTGTCATTGTCCGCGATGTATTGCAAAAATCCTTGGATAATATGTACGATACTGCTCTTGTCCATTTGACTATGAAGACTGTCAATAAATTTTCTAAACGATAATAGAACATCATTTTCGATTTTATGAAGAAGGTCGTTTTGGTCAGTATAATGCGCATAAAAAGTTGTTCTGTTTATATCTGCCCTTTCGCAAAGTTCTTTAATGGTTATTTTAAAAATGGGTTTTTGCTCCATTAGTTCCATAAGGGCATCTTGCAATGCCAGTTGTGTATATTTAGTTTTTCTGTTCTGTTTCATTTCTTTCATAAACATCCTCCTGTTCGCAGTATAAAATTTATAAATTCACATGCAAACCGACAAATGTGGATCATTATGTTGTCAACACAACAAATTAAAAACATCTGCAGGTTGTGAAAACAACACTGTGATGTTATTATAATTTTATCAATCTAGATTGTCAAGGACGGACTGGGCTCAGGAGGAGTTATCTTGATTTTTAGTTAGCCTATGCCGTGGTCCATTGTAAGAATATTTTTCCTCATGTTGTTTGAATGTATATTTCGCATGCGTCAAGGAGAGAACATCTTTTAAAAAAATAACAGCAGGGTGTATGTAATAACGGATTACAGAGCTTAATAAAAAAGAAAAATCTAATTTAATTAGTGGCCACTGCATTGAAAACTGGAGCTTCCAAATGATTATTGAAAAGAGGGTGTGTTTGATGATTTTATACTTTTCCGCCACAGGTAACAGCAGGTATGTTGCGGAACGAATTGCAAGGGAGACAAATGATAAAACCGTTTCATTAAACCTATTAATAAAACAAAATAAAAAAGATGACCTTATTTCAGAAACGAAACCATTTGTATTTATTTGCCCAACCTACGCGTGGAGGTTGCCGCGAGTAGTAGATGATTATATAAGAAGGACTGTCTTTAAGGGAAATCGCAAGGTATATTTTGTTATGACCTGCGGAGATGAAACCGCGAATGCAATCCGATATGTGAAAAAGCTATGCCAATATAAAGGTTGGGATTTACAAGGTTTTGCGGAAGTTATAATGCCGGATAACTACATTGTTATGTTCCCAAGTATTGATAAGACAAAGGCAAGAAAGATTATCGAGGGAGCACAACCGTTAATCAATCAGATTTCAGTAGATATTTATAATGGAAATGGTTTCTCTATTCTTGCTCAAAAAGGTATTGTTGGGTGGTTGGAAAGCGGACTAGTGAACGACATATTTTATAAGCTTTTTGTACAGGCTAAAGGATTTAATGTTGATGAAGCAAAATGCCTTTGTTGCGGTAAATGTGCAGAGTTATGTCCGCTTAACAATATTGTCATAACTAGCGGAAAGCCTGTTTGGGGAGATCGCTGTACCCATTGTATGGCTTGCCTTCATAGATGCCCCACAGAATGTATTGAATACAAAAAGAAAACACAGGGTAAGCAGAGATATTCTTTTGATAATCAATAGTCTTTTTTATCTCTTACAAGTGAAATTGGAGAGAGTATAGAATTTACTGTTTGATTGCCTAAATAGAAGCCAATATGTTTATTACCACAGTCTGAATTTAATAGACTGTGTTTTTCTTTTTGTTTACATTTGCAGATAAACAAAATTTATGCAAAATTGTTAAAACATTAGAGGAATATGAATTAGTATTAACTTTTGAAAATGGAGAGATAAGATTATTTGATATGGCATAATATTTTAAAAAAGGAATATTTAAAGAATTAAATAGAAAACTAGAGATCGCAGAAATTTTAGAGAGAACAGGCTTTTTGAAAGTTTGTTCTCTGAAGAATTTTCGCGGTCTTTTTGTATTGCTAAAAATACTATTTCTGCTGAGGTATTATATAAACCTTTAAAAAAGCGGGACTTGTTAAATCATTAGGATTAATTAAATATTTCGTAAATAAAATTTGAAAGAAATCATATATATTAAATAAATATGAGTAATTTGATAGGAGATGAATAGATGAAGAAAAATTTAATTAGAGGTATTGTTGTAATAGTAATAACAGCTATGGTTTTATCTGGGTGTGGAAAAAATGGAGGATCTGATAATACAACAGCTACAGCAACAACACCAACAAAAGTAGATAATAATGTACAGCTAATTAAAGCAACAGACATTTCTAAAAATCCTCAAAAAGCAAAGGAAAGAACTGATACTTTTGTTGCTGGATTAGCATCAGCCCCAGGAGGTGTATTTTTACCTTATTTTTATGAAAATGGATATGATGGTAATGCTACTGGACCTATATTTGCATCACTTGTTGTTCTTGACAGCGAGGGAAAGCCAAAGGCAGATTTGGCAGAAAAGTGGGAGATATCCTCAGATAATTTAGTTTATACTTACCATTTAAAAAAGGATTTGAAATTTAGTAATGGGACATCTGTAACTGCAAATGATGTTGCATTTACTCTTACATTATTAGCTGATCCAGCATATGCAGGGTCTGTGGATATATCAACATTTTTTGTAAAGGGAGTAGATGATTACAAAAAGGGAAATGCTGATTCAATTTCTGGGATAAAGGTGATAGACCCTTCTACAATAGAAATTACAACTGAAAAAGTCAATGCTCAAAATTTATTAAACTTAGGTGGTCCTGTAATATCTAAAGAATACTATGGGAAAGACTACAAGAAGGGGAAACTTGATTATTTAAAAGACTTATATCCAGCTCCAATGGGAGCAGGTCCTTATAAATTTTCAAAATATGTACCAGGCCAGGAAATTGATTATGTAGCTAACGAAAACTATTATGGTGGAAAGCCAAGCATAGAAAATCTAATATACAAGGTTAGTTCGGCAGATACAGCGCTACAATTATTCCAAACTGGTGAAACAGATACTGTAGGTGTTCCTTTGACTGAAGATAATTTACAAGCACTAAAAGAGCTTGGGTTTGCAGATATACAAATTTCACTAGCAAATAATTTTGGTTTAATATATTTTAATAACGAAAAACCTACTTTAAAGGAAACAGCGGTAAGACAAGCTCTTTATTATGGGTTAGATAGGCAAAAGCTAGTTGATATTCAGTATCAAGGTCATGCTAAAGTTGCAGATGTTCCTAATTCACCTCTTTCTTGGGCTTATACTGAAGATGGTATTACCAAATATGATTTTGAGCCTGAAAAAGCTAAAAAGCTTCTTGATGATGCAGGTTGGAAAGTAGGTTCTGATGGGATTAGAGAAAAGAATGGAGTTAAGCTTAAATTAAATTATTTGACGAGAAAAGGTGATGATGTCTTTATATCCATAGCTAAAGAAAATTATAAAGATTTAGGTATTGATTTTATGGCTGAAATGATAGATTTTGACACTGAAATATCAAAATTTACTAAAGGTGATTATGATTTAGCTGCTTTTTCGACTTCACTTTTAACTGATCCTCATGATGCTGTGTCAGAATTTGCAAGTAATTATCCGCAAAATTATTCTCATTACTCAAATCAAAAAGTAGACAAACTAATTAGTGATGGAATAGGAACAATTGATTTAGAGAAGAGAAAAGTTATTTATAAAGAATTATATAAAGAATTTACTAATGATCCACCAGTGTTACTAACAGTATATAAACAAACATTAAGTGCATCTAATGCTAGAATACCAGGATTAGTTAAAGATGGGTATAGTAATTATGATTTAATGCTTCCTAAGATAAAAATTACAAAATAAGACTATAAAATAATTGTTTGAAATTATAAGGCTTAATTGAGTTTGGTTAAGCATTATAATTTCTTGGAGGTGAGAGCTTGAAAAAATATATTCTGAGAAGAGTGCTGATTATGATACCAACACTTATTGGAGTTTCAATTCTTATATTCTTCTTATTTGCAGCAATGCCAGGAGATTATTTTGATTCTTTTGTAAGACTTAATCCAAGCAGATTAGCTGAACTTAAAGCTCTTTATGGTTTGGATCAACCTGTGGTTAAGCGATATTTTATGTGGATATCAGGAGTATTATCAGGGAATCTTGGCTTTTCCTTGAAGTATCAAGAGCCTGTAACCTCGTTGTTAAATAAATATATGTGGAATTCTTTTATTGTGGCTATAGTATCAGTGATTATATCTTGGACTGCAGCTTTAATTATAGGAGTAGCGTCTGCTGTTAAGCAAAACTCTTGGTTTGATAGGATAATAACTGTATTTGTATTTGTATTTATGTCTTTTCCTTCATTTTTCTTGGGATTACTTATGATAAAATTTATTTCTGTAGATTTAAACATATTACCTATTGGAGGAATGATAGATACGGGAAGTACGACAACTGGATTTGCTTATATCTTAGAGGTTGGAAGACATATGGTTTTACCAGTGAGCCTGCTTACATTATTAAGCCTAGGATCATTAACTAGATACTTTAGATCAGGCATGATTGATGTTATAAAAATGGATTTTATTAGAACAGCTCGAGCAAAAGGATTGAAGGAAAAAACAGTAATTGTCAGACATGCTCTAAGAAATGCAATTTTACCAGCTATAACCTTGCTTGCATTTGAGCTACCTGGATTATTTTCAGGAGCTATTATAACAGAACAAATCTTTAATTGGCCAGGAGTTGGGCATATTCAGCTTGAAGCAGTAAGTACCAGAGACTATCCTGTTTTAATGTCCTTTACTTTATTATTAGCAGCACTTACAATATTGGGAAATCTTTTGGCAGATGTACTATATGCCTATGCTGACCCTAGAATTAGACTAAAATAATTGAAATGAGGTGAGCATATGATACTTAAGAATAAATCAAAAGTTAAGAGAGATTCCTTGTGGAATCAAAATATAAAACGTTTTAAGAAGAATAAATTTGCAGTGGGAGGCGTATGCTTCATTGTAATTATGTTGCTTTTTAGTTTTATAGGTCCATTCCTATCTCCATATTTACCAGATAAGGTAGATCCGTTGATGATAAATAAGCCTCCAAGCTTTAAGCACTGGATGGGGACAGATCAGCTTGGAAGAGATATAATAACAAGATTGATGTCTGGTGGCAGAATTTCTTTAACTATAGGAATTGCATCCATGACCATTTCTATAATTATTGGAACAATATTAGGTGCTATATCAGGCTTTTACGGAAAGCTAATAGATAGCATAATTATGCGTTTGGCAGATATACTTATGTCTATTCCAAGTCTTCCACTGCTTATAATACTGGCAGCATTGATGTCAGAATGGAAAATACCTCAAGAATCTAGAATTTATTTAGTTATGATCATGCTTAGTTTAGTTGGCTGGCCGGGGCTTGCAAGGTTAATTCGTGGACAAATTCTTTCCTTGAAGGAACAATCATTTATGGATGCAGCAGAAGTACTTGGATTAAGTGATAGGCGTAAAATATTTTCACATCTAATCCCAAATACAATTCCACTATTAATAGTAATCGCAACCTTGGGTGTAGCTGGGGCTATACTTAGTGAATCTGCGTTAAGCTTCTTAGGACTTGGGGTGACCCCACCAACTGCTTCTTGGGGAAATATGATTGACGCAGCTAATAGCTTTATGGATTTTAAAAATAGGCCTTGGCTATGGATACCACCAGGAGCAGCATTATTGCTTACAATTATCTCAATAAATTTAGTGGGCGATGGGTTAAGAGATGCGTTAGACCCTAAGATGAAAAGGTAGGTGAATAGCTATGAAGGATGTTTTATTGGAAGTAAAAAACCTAAGGACCTACTTTAAAACTGAGGATAGTATTTTAAAAGCTGTTGATGACGTAAGCTTTCAAATTAAAGACGGTCAAACTGTCTGTATTGTAGGTGAATCAGGTTGTGGCAAAAGTGTCACAGCACTTTCAATCTTAGGTTTAATAGGGAATCCAGGTAATATTGAAAGTGGAGAAGTGATATTTAAAGGTAAAGATTTACTTAAAGCTAAGAAAAAAGAAATGAACTCTATTAGGGGAAATGAAATATCTATGATATTTCAAGAGCCTATGTCGTCCCTTAACCCATTGATGACAATAGGAAAACAAATAGTAGAGCCCTTAATTGAACATAAGAAGCTTGATAAAATAGAAGCATTTAATCAAGGAGTTGAACTTATTAAAAAAGTTGGAATCTCAAGAGCTGAAGAAATAATGTATTCATACCCTCATGAATTAAGTGGCGGCATGCTTCAAAGAATCATGATTGCTATAGCACTAAGTTGTAATCCAAAGCTTTTAATTGCTGATGAGCCAACTACAGCTTTAGATGTTACTATTCAAGCGCAAATATTAGATTTAGTAAACAATCTAAAGAATGAATTCAATACTTCTGTATTACTTATTACTCATGATTTAGGTGTAGTAGCTGAAGTAGCTGATTATGTTATTGTTATGTATGCAGGAAAAATTATAGAGGAAGCACCCGTGTTAGAATTATTTAAAAATAATATGCATCCCTATACAAAAGGACTTTTAAAGGCTAAACCCATATTAGGCAAACGAACTGAAAGACTCTATACTATTGATGGCAATGTACCAAATCTTTCAGATTTAAAGCCTTCCTGCTATTTTAGTGATCGTTGTACTAAATGTAAAGAAATATGTAAGCGTAAGGCACCAAGCCTTAAAAAGGTTAATGATAGCCATAAAATTGCTTGCTGGCTTTACCAGGAGGAAGAATAATATGAGTGAGATATTATTAGAAGTAAAGAATTTAAAAAAGTATTTTCCAATAAAAGATAATCTGACTAAAGCCACTATTGGAGAAGTCAAAGCTGTAAATGGAGTATCTTTTACTATAAATAAAGGTGAAGCCTTTGGACTAGTGGGAGAATCGGGAAGTGGGAAAACCACAGTTGGCAGAACTATTCTTAGACTAAATGAAAAAACAGATGGAATGGTTAAGTTTAATGGAGTTGATGTTCACAGTTTAAAGAGGAAAGAATTAATAAAACTTAGACCTAAAATTCAATATATTTTTCAGGATCCTTATAGTTCGCTAAATCCTCGTATGAGAATTGGTGATGCTATAGCTGAACCACTTATAGAACATGGTTTAGCAACACAAAACGATGTACGTGAAAAGATTGTAGAGTTATTAAAAATTTGTGGATTGTCTGAATATCAGATGCATAGATTCCCTCATGAATTCTCAGGAGGACAAAGGCAACGTATAGTAATAGCAAGAGCTCTGGCTCTAAATCCAGAGCTTATTATAGCAGATGAACCAGTGTCAGCCTTAGATGTATCGATACAAGCACAAATTATAAATTTATTTAGTGACTTAAAGAATGAGAAACAACTGTCTTATCTTTTCATCTCTCATGATTTAAGTATAGTTGAACATTTGTGTACAAGGATAGCTATAATGTATTTGGGAAATATTGTTGAGATTGCAGATAGAGATGAACTATTTAAGAATCCTCTTCACCCATATACAAAGGCATTATTATCTGCAGTTCCAATACCAGATCCAACAATAAAAAGAAAGCGAATAATCTTAAATGGAGATATACCAAATCCAGCAAAACCACCAAGTGGATGCAAATTTCATACACGCTGTCCTTATGCTATAGATAAATGTAAGGCTGTAGAGCCAGAGTTTAGAAAAATTTCTAACGGGCATGAAGTTGCGTGTCACATTATTTAAAATGAAGTATATTGCAATATTTGAATTTCCTCGCGGTTGTTGTGGTGATGCAAGTAATCTTCTAGCTAAGTTTCTTCGTGATAATGGTATTGAATGTGAATATGTATGTGGGATTAAGGGGCAACAATCACATGTATGATTATAATTGATTCGCTATAGTACTTTTTAGCATCACAACTATTAAAAACTATATATTTTTTGAAACACCGCATTAGTAAATTTTACGGTGTTTTTTTATTCTATAGGAAATTATATTGTTGGACAATCTGTGGATAACTTTTGAAACAGACTAATCAACTAGGTTTAATATTTTAAAAGAATAAAAAAATAAATCATATTCGCCTGCATAAAATGTTCTCATATGCAGCATAGCTGCTCTTTATAAGGTGCAGATTTTTCTCACATGCGTTCGAAAAGGCAGATGCGCACCTATAAAAAGAGTGCGAAGCACAATACGGAACTTAATATTAAAAATCTACGGCTCCATAGTCGCCTGCGATTTTTTTATAAGTTAAATTCGATACCTTTACCTTAATCATTATATAAAAAAATATTTTTTGAATTAATAGCTTTTCATACATATATGTATGAAAAATATATATTAGTCATTAGCAATAATAGCTAATATAATAGTAAATGTTAGGAGGTTTGGGAAGTTTTACATCCTTATGAGGAGAACAAAACTCAAAGAAATTACCTATATTTATTTAACTTAATTATGAAAGGGGAAAATTATTATGTCGTTAAATCCTAAATATAATGAATTTTTAAAACAAGATTTTGATAAGATGTATGAAATGGGAGTTGATAAGGTAAGAGAGCTATATGTTGAAATGATGAAAGCAGGTAAAAGAGTTCACAAACAAGTTGGTTCAGTAGAAGACCGCATTGTTAAGACTTCGGTAAGAAATACAAAAATTAGAATTTATACTCCCGAAGAAAAAGCTTCAGATGGAGTAATTATTTGGATGCATGGTGGTGGATTTGTATTAGGAGACATTGAACATGGAGATTCTACTTGCAGAGAATTATGTAGCAGAGTAAAATGCCTTGTAATAAGTATTGAATATGGTCTTTGCCCACCACAAAGGTTTCCAGATCCTCAAGAAGAATGCTATGAAATTGTAAAATTTATATATCAAAATGCTAAGAGCTTTGATATAAATATCAATAAAATTTGCGTTGCAGGTGACAGTGCAGGTGGAACTCTTACTGGTTCTCTTTGCCTGATGGCTAGAGATAGACAAGAATTCCCCATTGCCTTCCAAATGCCTGTTTATGCATGCTTTGATTGGAATGATATTGGAGAAAGAAAATCCAGACGAGAAAATGGTAAGGGATACAGGCTTACACAATATGGTATTCAATGGTTTGTTCAATTTCTATATAAGGATCGCATAGTTGATGGTAATAATGAGCTGGCTTCTCCGTTGCTTGCTAAACACTTTGATAGACTTCCTCCTGCATTAGTCATTACAGCTGAATTCGACATATTAAGAGATGAAAATCATGATTACGCGCAGGCATTGGTTGATGCTGGGGGTGAAGCAGAATATGTATGTTATCCTGGAGATCTTCACGGTTTTTTAGGTTTCAAGCAATTAGGGCTTGAATCTCCTGATCATTGCTATGATTTGATGGCCGATAGAATTACTAAGGCTTTCAATAAGATAAAATAGGCCCAAGTACTACTTATAAATTTTTTAATATAGATTGATACTGTAAATCTAATTTACCTCTCTAACAATTGTTATATTTATGTTTTTCAAAATAATCAATTATATAATCTTTGAGTTGTTTAGCTGCTTGAGATAAATAACGATCTTGAACAAAAGATAAAGAGGTTGTTTGTTTGCAAATAGGTTCCATTATATGCAAAGCAAAAGGTTTATTTTCTGGGAGTCCACTCCATTGAGATGTTGGGAGTAGAGATATTCCTAGATTTAAATTAACCATATTTATTATGTTTGCAGCTATATCACTTTCAAAAATAATATTTGGGGTGAAACCGGCTTGATGGCAGAGAGTTTCTGTTAAATCACGTATACCGAAGCCCTCGGGTAAGCTAATAAATGGTTCATTAGCGACCTCAATTAAATTAATATACTTACGATTTGCAAACCTGTGTCCGTTAGGAACAATTAAAAATATTTCTTCTGTTATGAGAGGTATGCTTTTTATATAGTCACTATCAATAGGTGCTGAAGAGATACAAAGATCAACATCACCATTTTGAAGTTGTTGCTGCATTTTTACTGTTGTTCCTATGGTTTGACGAAAACTTGTATGTGGATAAAGTTCTAAATACCCTTCAAGGAGTTTGGAGAATGGATATAAATTATTTGCAGCTATAGATACTTTCTCATTTTCATTCCCTTGCATATCCCATATTTCTTTTTTTGCATCCTCAAGCTCAAGGAACACTCTTTCTACTCTATGAAGAAATACTTTGCCAAACTGGTTAAGTTTAATCTGTCGCCCTACACGATCAAATAAAGGAATGCCCAAGTCTTCTTCTAAACGCCCAATAGCTTTACTTAAAGAGGGTTGTGCGACATGAAGTTCATCAGCAGCATGAGTCATATGTTCATGCATAGCAACTGTCTGAAAATATTTTAATTGAAGTAAGTCCATATATTTTTCACACTCCTTAAATTAGTGATATTAAAGCTACTAATATAAGGAAAAGTATACATTAATGATTAGTGATAATCAAGAATAGAATAAATATTATGGAGGTGCAAAAGCCACTTTTTTGATATAAGGAATTCCTATTATTTCACTAAATAAAAATTAAAAATAAAGACGAGGAGAAAAGCTATGGAAAATAATGTAGAAAATTTAATAAAAAATTATAAAGGAAATGGAATACCTAAAATTGATATGCATGCACATTATCTGCCACAAGCTTATAAAGATGCATTATTGAATAGAGGAGAAAAAAATCCAGATGGATTTCCAACACCAGAGTGGGATCCTGAAGTGCATTTACAAACAATGGAGCAGCTAGGTATATCCAAATCAATGCTATCAATATCATCTCCTCATATTAATTTTGGAGATAGAAATGCTGCTAAAATCCTAGCTAGAAAAGTAAATGAAGATGGAGCAGAACTTGTAAAAAAATATCCTGATCGATTTGGTCTGTTTGCCTCTTTACCACTGCCTAATGTAGAAGATAGTATAGAAGAAATTCGATATGCAAAGGAAATTTTGCAGGTTGATGGTTTTGCTTTACCTACTAACACGCAAGGAGTTTATCTAGGAAATCCTTGCTTAGATCCTATATTTGAAGAGTTAAACAGGCATAAAGCAGTGGTTGTTCTTCATCCCAATAAACCTAGTAATGTTCCTGAAAATGTTGTTGAAGGTTTACCTATTCCTATGATGGAATTTTTCTTTGATACAACTCGTACTGTAATTAATATGATATTAAAAGGGACGTTAAAGAAATTTCCTGATATTAAATTCATCATTCCTCATGCTGGTGCTTTTTTGCCAATACTTGCAGATAGGATTGCTTCTGCAATTCAAATGACACCAGACTCATTTGGTGAGAATATAAAAGGAGAGGCAGATAGGATAGATATCTATGATGCTTTAAAAAATTTATATTATGATGTAGCTGGAGTTTGTCTACCTATACAATTAGCGGCTCTCTTACAGATTGTTAATGTTGATCATTTATTATATGGAAGTGATTATCCTTATACCCCGAAATTTGGATGTATTATACTAGCTGATGCTTTAGATAAAACCAATTTGCTTAATAATGAACAGCGTCATGCTGTCTACCATGATAATGCATTAAAATTATTTTCACATTTAAAAGATGAGTAAAATTTATTAAGAGAAAAATTAAAAGTTATCAATAAATAATACAGTTAATTTATTGATAACTTTAATGTTAATGATTATGACACTACTTATTTTGGGAGTACAGAATATTTTAGACATGCAGGCCGCTCAACAATACCTTATATTCTTCGCTTGAAAATGGAGTATTTATAAAAATAGACAGTGATTGCTGAAATCCTGTTGTTATAAGAATATTATCTGATGTGTTAAAATATAGATTAATTATTGGAATTCATAAGATAAACTTACAGCAATAGGAAATTATAATATGATATTAGAAGGAAAGGATTTTATTTATGAAAAAATATAAACATGTATTTACTAAATTCTTAAGTGTTTTACTAAGTATATTCATTTTATCTCTAATCGCTTGTTCTAATAATGTCAAAGAAAATAGTAAAGCAAAAGAGTCTGTATTGGAAATCGGATCTGATGATTCTAATTTTGTTCAATTAACTAAAATTAATGATAATGTCTGGGTACATACAACATACTATAGCTATAATGGAAGTAGAACTTTATCAAATGGTTTGTTAATTTTAACATCTAAAGGATTAGTACTAATAGATACTCCTTGGACTGATGAGCAAACAAAAGAATTAATTAAATTAACAAAGGAAAAATTCAAGCAGGATATTATTGCCGCAGTAATAACACATGCTCATATAGATAGAATTGGTGGGATTAAAACATTATTAGATAAGAAAATAGATGTAAAATCTACCACATTAACAGCACAGCTAGCTGAAAAATATGGTTTTGATAAACCTAATTCGTTAATTAATAATGACGATGAAGTGTTAGAGTTCGGAAAAACCAAGCTAGAGGTATATTTTCCTGGTAAAGGTCATACTATTGATAATATTGTTGTTTGGTTACCAGAAGACAAGATTTTATTTGGGGGATGTATTGTAAAGCCAGTGGAATCTAATTCAATTGGAAATACTGCAGATGCTGATATAAAAGAATGGCCTAATTCTATTAAAAATTTGATGAATAAGTTTTCTGATTCTGAGATAGTCATAACATCACATGGAAGTTGGGGGAATAAACAGATATTAACACATACTCTTGACTTATTAAAAAAAGCATAAAGATATATGGTAATAATCTCATTTAAGTTTAACTAAATATCAAATAATGATATTCACCTCTATAAGTAGTTCGTTTGCAACTACTATAATTGGCATAGAAAATATACAAGCATTGCTATCTATGCCAATTTAACTTGATATATGAGATATATTTTTAAGGGAAAGTTATTATTATCTGTTCAAACATTTTTAAAACAATTATATATACTAAAGTTCATATAGAAGTATATTTATGATACTTTGAGTATAGTGAGAGGAATGGTAGTTAATATGAAAAATAATGTTGATTTCAATTCAGGCGAATATCAATTACACTCTAATCCTAATTTTAATTATCAATTAAACCGCACCTATAATGTAAGTAATGGGAACCTTGATGAAATTTTAGAACTCGCTAAAAAAATAACTGATATTAAAGTGTGGGAAAAAGAAATGATGGTTCTTGCTAAAAAAGCTTTAAAGGAAGAGAGAATAAAAGATGCTATTGCTTATTTCAGAATGACAGAATTCTTTATGTATGATGGTAATCCAGATAAGATAAAAACATATGATAAGGCAATAGAATTGTTTTATAAATATCATGAGGAATTGTTTCAATCTGGAATATTAAAGTTTGACCGTGTTCCATATGACCAAGGGTATCTTCCAGTAATACATGCAGTGCCTGAAGGAGAGTGTATAGATACAATTCTAATACATGGCGGATTTGATTCCTATATGGAAGAATTCCTTCCTTCGCTGTTGTATCTCAGGGAAAATGGCTTCGACGTATATCTATTTGAAGGGCCAGGTCAGGGAAATGTCTTAAGGAAACAAGGAATTACATTTTCAATTAAATGGGAAAGGCCTGTAAAAGCTTTACTAGATTATTATAATTTAAACGATGTGACAATAATAGGTATATCCATGGGGGCTATTCTAGCACCAAGGGCAGCAGCGTTTGAAAATCGAATAAAGAGAGTTGTAGCATGGAGTGTATGTGTTAACATGTTTGAATTACTTCTCGATGCTATTCCTACAGCAGAACAAGAGGTTTTAAAAGAATTGCTAGGACAAAATGATAAAGATACTATAAATAATATAATGTATAACCAGATGGAGAAAGAACCTTTAATAGATTGGGCAATGCATCATGGCTTTTATAATATGGGAGTAAATAACCCTTACGATTATATGCTGGCCGCAAATAAATATGAATATAGAGATGTTGCGGATAGGATTACACAGGATTTTATGTTACTAGGCGCTGAAAAAGACCATTTAATACGTATAGAAAAATATAAAGATGCTATTGATAGTCTTAAAAATGTAAAATCATTAACATACAGAATGTTTACAGAGAAAGAGAATGCAGCAAGTCATTGCAATACTGGAAATCCTAAATTAGTTCTGGATACTATCATTTCATGGATAAAAATAATTAAAAATAGAGAGAAGTAGTTTTTAAGGCACTTATGGAAAGCATTTTAAGAGCTGTTAAATTAATTAAGGATATAGTAAAAAACAAAATTCAAAGAGAAAAGCTATGTCGGCTAAACTCAAAAGTGAAGCAGATGCGCACCTATAAAAAGAGTGCGAAGCACAATACGGAACTTAATATTAAAAATCTTCGGATCCACAGTCACCTGCGATTTTTTTATAGAACGGCAGCAGATAAGAAATTAAGAAAAAATACTTTAAACATAAAAACAACATTATAAATGATAATGTAGTGTATTTAGATAATGGAGGAGAACGAAATCCAGACAGAGGAGGTTCTCCTTTTTTGTTGCGAAAAAAATGTTGATGATAGGTCTTGTGAATATAACAATAAGTAGATAATTAATAATGCAAATATAAAATATTCCTTTAGTTATATGGAATGTTTATTAAGGTAAGCTTGGTTTTTATTGGTTAATTTTAAATTAAGTGGATTAATAATATTGACAATGTTATTATAACGAGTTAATATGTATCTATAATATATATATCGAAATGATATATATCATAAATATATATGGAGGTGAAAAATGTTAGAGTATATTATTCTTGGTTTTTTAATGAGTGGTGAAATGAGTGGATATGATTTAAAGCAAAAAATGATTGAAAGTACATCAAACTTTTTTGATGCAGGTTATGGGAGCATATATCCTGCTTTGAAAAGAATGGAAGCTAAGTGTGTTATAAGTTTAAGGGAAATTATCGAGGGCGGAAAATATAAAAAATTATATGCTATAACTGAGCTGGGAAAATCAGAGTTCCTGAATTGGCTTGAACTACCAGTGGAATTTTCAAGGACAAAGCCAGATCATCTTATAAAGATATTCTTCTTCAAGTTTTTGCCGAAGGAAAAGGCCATAACACATTTAAAATTTTTTATTAAAGAAGTTGAATCTTTTATAAGCATTTTTGGAAAATATGAAAATCAAGTTAAAGAACAATTCGATGTTTATCAATTTTCTACATTTTTATTTGGACTTGGTTACTATGAGTATATAGTAAAATATTGTAATGACTTATTAAATAAACTAAATGATTAGGGAGGATTTATAATGTTACGACGACAAAATGTAAGAAATGCCTTTTTAATAATATCTTTTTTATTATTCCCAATCACGCAATTTTATTTTTCTCCTTTTCTTATTATATGGGGTGCTTCAAAGGGGTTGATTACTGCAAGTGCTGTTATATTCTCAATGTTTTTCCTTTTTTCATTATTGTTTGGACGAGTATTTTGTGGCTGGTTATGTCCCTGTGGTGCTATGCAGGAAATATTATTTAAAGTAAATAATAAGAACCCTAAAACTGGCAAGCTTGATTATATTAAATTTTTTATATGGGTTCCGTGGATGATTACAATAGTAACTGTAGCATTATTGGCAGGTGGATTTAAAAGAGCAGATTATTTTTTTGTAATGGATCATGGAATTTCAGTAAGTAATATATATATGTATATTCCATATTATATTGTAATTTTATTATTTTTTCTTAACTCTATAATTTTTGGTAAAAGAGCAAACTGCCATTATTTATGCTGGATGAGTCCATTTATGATTATTGGAAGAAAAATTAGTAACTTTTTTAATATTCCTTCATTAAGAATTAAATCTGAAAAGGATAAATGTATTAATTGTAAAAAATGTAATAGCGAATGTCCAATGAGTCTTGATGTTAACAATATGGTTAAGTGTGATAAATTAGAAAATCACGAGTGCATTTTATGTGGCAAATGCGCCGATATCTGCCCGAAGAATGTAATTAAATTTAATTTTGGAAGAATACAATTTGCTAAAAAAAATAGAATATAATCATTGGAAGGAAGTTTTTTTATGAAAGTAATAACAATTTTAGGAAGTCCGAAAAGACACGGCAAAACAGCAAAAGCTCTTGACATGTTTGAAGAGAATCTTATTTCACAAGGACACGAGGTAGAAAGGGTACAGCTTAGTGAACATATTATTAAAGGATGTGTTGGGTGCTATGCTTGTATGGCAAATAACGATGGACCTGGATGTATTTTAAAAGATGATGCGGTATTGATATTTAAACGAATGATATCTGCAGATGCTGTTGTATATGCTTCTCCTATTTACTGTTATGATTTTACCTCACAGTTAAAGACTTTTATTGACAGACATTATTGTCTTACAATAAATTTTGGTTCTCCCAATCACACATCATCAATTGAGGGAAAGAAGGTTGCTCTTTTAATTACATGCATGGGTAGAGAAGAAGGAAATGCAGATCTTGCAGAGGAAATTTTCGATAGGTCAATGAGAAATGTACTAAAATGCAATTTAGTTGGAAAATATACTATTCCATTAAGTGAGGCACCTGATTTTAATGATAGAGCTAAGAAAGTTGCCGATAAGTTGGCAAAAGATATAATACAAAAGTAACTTTTGTAAAAAGTATTGATTTTAATGCAGTGAAGTTTGTTTATCTTGAATTGGTAAAAGAAATAAATAGTTGGATTATAATAATTTGTGTTTTGTAATTTATAAGAGAGGAAGAGTGAATTAACTTGAGTAAAATAAATATGATGGATAAAGGCACCAAGAGTAAGAATGTCTCGAAACACATAATGCAGTTGATATTTGTTCTAATAGGAATTTTAGCTATATACACAGCTTATTTAGGATTTGCTTATGGTGCGGTTAACTGGTATTATGGATTTCCAGTTGGGCAGGAATATTCAAAAGGATTTCTTATGCTAGATAGCAACCTGCGTTTTTACAGTGGATTATGGTTAGGCGTTGGAATTATAATGTTGTGGATGATTCCACGGATCGATAAAGATAAGGACATGCTTCGTGTTATTGCAATATTATTTTTTTTTGGTGGAATAGGGCGCTTAATATCCATATTAACATGTGGCCTGCCTTCGTATATGTACATGGTTTTCGTGCTACTTGAATTGAGTTTTCCGCTTCTCACGTTGTGGCAAAAGCGTATTTTGAAATGATGTATACGTTAATGTACGAATAGTGAATTTAATATATTATAATATTTCAACTTAATATTTAAAATTATGTTTAAGAAGCTGAATTTTCATACTGGGAATTTGGCTTTTTATATAGTTTGGCATAGATGATTAATTAATTTATAGTGCCAAATATAATAGAATTTTCAGGAATATCAGGCTCTGAAATGAGATTTAAAGCTAGCTGACTTAGTATTATTCAATCTTTGATAACTACCTCAGGAGATGATAATCTACATAATAATCATAAAATGTATATTTTTCATCGTAAAATTGCAAGTGATGAATTTATATATTTTTGATAAGTGATTTTATGCATTTCAAGGAATAAGAATTTACTTAATTTTTATATTATGAGAATATGTAGTGGTAAATATTAGATGAGGAGGAATAGTATATGAAGTCGAAAAAGATAATCACAGTAATAATAAGTGCAGCTTTATGTCTAGGTATGCTTGTAGGCAATAACAATTTTCAAATAATAGCAAAAGCTGCTGAAGTTAATGTTAATTTAATTAAGAATGGAAATTTTGATAAAAACTTAGACGGTTGGGGGAGTTATACAGCTTATGGTGGAGATGGCAGAATAAGTTTAAAAGATGGAGCGATTAATATACAAGTAGATAACTGTGGAACAGTATCATATGGTGTACAAGTTTATAATGATGGTTTTAAAATGTACAAAAACGGAAAATATCATTTAGAATTTGATGTTAGTTCTACAACTGATAGAAAAATTGATTATAGAATTCAACGTAATGGAGGAGATTATCGTTCTTATTTTGGAGAAACAATTGATATAAGTAAAGATGTAAAAAAAGTGTCACAAGATTTTGTTATGAACGATGAAAATGATATGTCACCAAGATTTGCTTTCAATTTAGGTAATGTAACAGGAAAAAATCTTGATCCGCACTCCATTAAAATTGATAATGTTAAATTAGTTCTTATTGATGATACTGGAGTACAATATGATGAAGAAAAACCAGAACAAAAAATTGTTTTAAACCAAGTTGGTTATAAACCAGGAGATAAGAAAAAGGTTGTGTTTAGAGCACAAAGTGAAGACAGCAAATTTAGAGTTGTTTCAGCAGAAACAAAGAAAGTTGCCTATGAAGGAAACATTAACGGTAACTCTTACAATGAAGCAGCTGGAGAAACAGATAGATTTGGTGATTTTTCTTCTGTTACAGTGCCAGGCAAATATACTATTGAAACAGATGGTTTAGGCAGTTCCTATGAATTTACTATAGGACAAGATGTCTATAAAAATGTATTTAAGGATTTAGTTAGATTTTTCTATATGCAAAGATGTGGACAAGAAATACCAAAAGAATTTGGTGGTACATGGTCACATCCAGCTTGTCACACAGATCTTGCTAAAATATATGGTTCAGATAAAAAAATTGATGTATCTGGAGGCTGGCATGACGCTGGTGACTATGGACGTTATGTGGTTGCTACATCAAAAGCAGTTGCAGATCTTTTATCTGCTTATGAAGATAACAAAGGAGCCTTTGGAGATGATTTCAACATACCTGAAAGTGGGAATGGAATTCCTGATGTTTTAGATGAAGTAAAATATCAGCTAGAGTGGATGTTAAAGATGCAAGAACCATTAAGTGGTGGTGTTTATCATAAAGTAACTTGTGCTAACTTCCCAGGAACTGTTATGCCACAAGAGGAGAAAGAAGAACTTATTGTATGTCCCATTTCAACAACTGCAACAGGAGACTTTGCAGCAGTTATGGCAATGGGTTATCAAAACTTTAAAGATGTAGATCCATCACTTGCTCAAAAATGTCTCGTAGCAGCAGAAAAGGCTTGGACATACCTTGAAAAGACACCAAATGCTGTGGTTAAGAATCCAGATGGAATTGTAACTGGAGAATATGGTGACTCTGATGATACAGATGAAAGATATTGGGCAGCTGCACAACTTTTCAAGGCCACTGGTGAGAGTAAATATGATAATGCCTTTACCGAAATGGCCAAGGCAAAAATTCAGAATGGGTATGATTGGGCTCTTGTAGGCGACTATGGTAATATGGCTTACCTTTCAGCAAAGGATGCCAATCAAAATGTTGCTAATAATATTAGAAATAACATTTTAAATGAAGCTCAAAAAATTGTAGCTTTGGATAGAAATGATGGTTATAATGTTCCCAATGGAAAAGATTATTATTGGGGTAGTAATATGGGCATGAATAATAATGCTGTACTTCTTGCGCAGGCATATAAACTTTCACCTAATCCAGAGTACTTGGAATATGCAAAAGAGCATATCAATTATTGCTTTGGTAAAAATTCATTAGGCAAGTGCTTTGTTTCAGGTTATGGTTCCGATTCATTAAAAAATCCACATCATAGACCATCTATAGTACAAGGTAAAGCAATACCAGGTATGATTGCAGGTGGCCCAAATAAGAATCTAGAGGATCCAATTGCAAAAAACCTGTTAGAAGGTAAAGCTCCTGCTAAATGTTATTTAGACAATTCAGAAAGTTATTCAACTAATGAAGTAGATATTTACTGGAATTCACCAATTGTGCATGCAATGGCTGAATTAAATATGGATTAGAATAATTGAAATGAATAGAGTAAATGAAGGTAGATTAGATAGAAATATTTAATCTGCCTTCATCTTTCAATAAGGGATTGAAAGATTTGAAAATTTTGTTATTAAGGACAGGTCAACATTAATAAATAATAATAGTTCTAATTTACTTTAAATTGAGATTCAAAAGTTTTAATAAATTCTCCTAATGTTGAGGAAATATATCCTTCGCTTCTCCAAATTAAATTTGGAGTTGTAGTCCAAGGATTATTTTTAATTGGAATGACATGCATAAATTCGCCTAACATATTATCAACCATTGAATTCGGCAAAATTGTTGCACCAAAATTACTTAAAATCATTTTTAAAAGTAAACCAGAGTCATGGCATAGACATGAAACATTTAACTTTAGTTCTTTTTTCTCGAATTCACTTGTGATTTTCTTATATAAGCTGGTTGAATCTGGTGCATTAAGAAGAAGAAGTGGAACGGTGGAAATTTCTTCAAGAGAAATATGTTCTTTTTTCCATTCGAAATCTTTAGAAGCAACAAAGACACACTTATCTGGTTCCAGCTCCTTGGTTATGTAACCTTTTGTATTAAAAGGTCGTGCTGAAACAACTAGGTCAATTGTATGATTTTTTAATAAATCCATTAGATGAGATATATTCCCCTCATGAATTTCAGGAATAGTGAAGGGATATTTTTTACGGAAATTTTTTAAAACAGGAAGCATAATTTCTGAACAATAAATAGTGGTACCAATTGATAGCTTTTTTGACATTTGCAGATTATATTCTTGTACTTCCGTAATAGCTTCATCCATTGTGTAAAGTATTCTTCTAGCATTTTTTAAAAAAATTCTGCCTTGTGGAGTAAGTGACATACTTTTTTTGTTTGTACGATTAAAAAGAGTGACTCCAAGTTTGTCTTCTATTGTTTGTAGCTGTCTAGATAAGGGTGGCTGAGCCATAAATAAGCGTTCTGCTGCTTTTGTAATACTACCTTCTTCTGCAATTACAACAAAATATTTTAACTGACGAATATCCATGATATAGTTAACTCCTTTCTGTTATACCTTAAAGGTATTAAAACATACATTATTGATATTTTCAATGTATGTTTTCTAAGCTTATAATAATAATGCAGAAACAAGAAAAAGAGGTGATACATTGAATGTTATAGTATCAATTACTGGAGCAACAGGATCAATTTTTGGAATACGTATTCTAGAAATATTAAAGGATATTAAAGAAGTAAAAACTCATCTTATATTATCAAGCTGGGGAAAAAAGACTTTGGAAGCAGAAACAAACTATACAATGGAAGAAGTGGAACAGCTTGCTGATTTTATATATGAAACAGCAGACCTTGGGGCAAGAATCTCAAGTGGATCATTTCAGGTAGATGCTATGATTATTGCACCATGCAGCATGAAAACACTTACATCCATTCGCATTGGGCTTGCAGATAATCTTGTATCACGTGCCGCAGATGTTATTTTAAAGGAAAGAAGAAAATTAATTCTCTTAACAAGAGAAACACCTCTGAATACAATTCATTTAGAAAATATGCTTGCATTATCTAAGATGGGAACAATTATATTGCCACCAATGCCAGCATTCTATAATAATCCTCAAACAATAAATGACATAGTAAATCACATTGCATATAGAACAGTGGATCAACTTGGAATCATTCTTCCTAATTTAAAACGTTGGGATGGATTAAGAGAAAAATAGGTTTAAATATACTGGGAGATATAACAAGAAATGAAACAGGTATATTTCTGTTTTAAATAAATACCATATAATTCTATGATAAATCAGGAGGTTAAAAAATGGCTTACAGAGACTTAAGAGAATTTTTAGAACTATTAGAAAAAGAAAAGCAATTAGTTAGAATAAAGGATGAGGTTATGCCTGAACCAGACCTTAGTGCAATCGGGCGATGTGCCCCAGATATGGAAAGTGCACCTGCAATTTTTGTAGAAAATATTAAAGGATACAAAAGTCCTGTTGTGCTTAATGTCCACGGATCATGGCAAAACCATGCACTAATGTTGAACATGCCTAAGGATACTCCAGTCAAAGATCAATTTTTTAGGCTAAAAGAACTTTGGGGTAAGTATCCTGTGAAACCGGTCTGGGTTGATAAAAAAAATGCTCCAGTAAAGGAAGTTGTAATAGAAGAGGATATAAATCTTTTCGATGTACTTCCGTTATTTAGAATTAATGAATTTGATGCTGGATTTTATCTTTCAAAAGCACTTATAGTTACTAGAGATCCTAATAAACCTGAAAATTATGATGAGCAAAATTGCGGAATATATCGTATTCAAGTAAAAGGAAAGGATAAAGTTGCAATTCAGCCGATGCCATTCCACGATATCGCAGTTCACTTAAGAAATGCTGAAGAAAAGAATGAAAGGCTTCCAATTGCAATTTGTCTTGGGAACGATCCGGTTCTAAGCTTCATGGCTAGTACACCAATTGCATATGTACAATCAGAATATGACTTTGCAGGTGCTCTTAAAGGAGAACCGATAGAACTTACAAAAACTGAAAATAGCAACCTTGATATTCCAGCTCGTTCAGAAGTTATACTTGAAGGTTATATTGAACCAAGGGTTAGAGAAATCGAAGGACCATTCGGTGAATTCCCAGGAAGTTATTCGGGCGCACGTCTTCAACCAATTGTGAAAATAACAAAGATTACACATCGTAAAAATCCTATATTTGAAAACTTGTATCTTGGAATGCCTTGGACAGAGGTTGACTACTTAATCGCGCTTAACACAAGTATTCCTCTTTATGATCAATTAAAGAGAGACTTCCCAGAAGTACAAGCCGTAAATGCTATGTATACACATGGTATAGGTGCAATTGTATCTACAAAATCTCGTTTTGGAGGGTATGGAAAAGCTGTCGCAATGAGACTTTTATCAACTCCTCACGGAATGTCATATACAAAGATTGTTATTATTGTAGATGAATTCGTAGATCCATTTAACTTAGAACAAGTAATGTGGGCTCTTACAACAAGAGTACGTCCAGATAAAGATGTATTCAAAATTCCATACGCTCCAGGTATGCTACTAGATCCATCTTCAGAGCCTGCAGGAATGCATACTAAATTGGTTATTGATGCAACAACGCCAGTAGCACCTGATTTTGGAAGAGATACAGAGCTTTTAGAAACTCCAATAGGGGTAGAAAAATGGACAAAAATTCTTAGAGATTTAGTAAAAGAAGGAGGCAACAAATAATGAAATGTCCTAGATGTGATTCAGAATTAGTAAGCGTAATGGTAAAATCACCAGTTGGTCATGCTTGGGAAGTATATTTATGTGATACATGCAAATTTTCATGGAGAAGTACAGAGGGTGAAAATATAACGGACCCAGAACAATATGATAAAAGGTTCAAATTAAATTCAGAAGAATTTAATAAATTAGATCAGATTCCTCCTGTCCCACCATTGCTAAAAAACAAATAATGATTTGTAAGTTTAACAATATTAAGTTATATAATAGCTATTTTTATAAATAGTTATTATATAATTTTTATTTGTTTGGAACGATATAGGGATTCTTTTGCAATGAAATTGTAAATGCACCAATAATGAGCTATATTAGGATGAGTCAAAATAAATTGAAAAATAATTACAGAGTTTGGGATTGTTATTATTGAGTTAAGAAAGACCTGTTTCTAAGAATTATTCTTGAATCAAGTCTTTTTTGTTTTGAAAGGAGATATACATGTAGAACTTTCAACTTTAGAGGATTTACGGGAATGTTAATAATACAAAAATTTTGTCTGTTCAGAATTGTATTATTGAATAAATAATGCAGTTATATGTCTTTAGAAACTACGGTATGGAAATAAATGGAAAAGACATGAAATGATAACGTTTTATTTCGCTTAATCTAATTTTATTGTATATAGGGATTGTTTTTATAGTATACAGTGCTATGATACTAGCATATAATGATTTACTATTTAATCATTTGACGATGAAATGTCTTCAGCATTAAATCTAAAGTATTCATTATAGAGAATAACAATAGGTTCTAATATTTACTGATTTTAGAGTATATAAGTTGCAATAAAAACTTTTTATTTGACTGCTTTGCATAGGTTTAAAGCTAAATAATAAATATAAATTATTTGTTGAGACTTATATTCATTGAGTGATTAAAAAATAAAAAGCGGTGGATGAAATCAAAAAAATGTTAATTACAGTCTTGAATATTGCTGTATATAAGTGATTAGAGTCTATATCGTTAAAAAAATAACAATATTTTTTATTTTAGGAACTATGGGATTAAAAGATCTTCAAGTTTTTTCAAAATCAGTTTTGAACCTATTGAAATATGGTCCATATCTAGCCTTAAAAAGTTAGATAAACTAAGGCTTGAGGAATTCCACAAACAGATAAACTAATATTTATTAAAAATTTAGGAGGGGAAAATTATGGAACAGTTAGGAGTATTTGAAACAGCAACAGAGGCATGCGTAGCAGCTACAGTTGCACAAAAGGAGCTAGTGCTCAAATATACACTTGAGGACAGGGAGCGTTTTATAGGTAATATCCGTAAGAATATTATTGGTAACATGGAAATGCTTGCTGAGATGGAATTTGATGAGACAGGTTATGGCAGATTAGAAGATAAATTAGCAAAGAATACAGGTGCGGTTATGCTATCTCAGGGTACAGAAGCTATTCCACAAAATATGTATGCCTCTGATAAGGGGCTTACAGTAGAATATTATGCACCATTTGGTGTCGTAGGTGCTGTTACACCTGTAACTAATCCTGTTGCTACAGTTGTAGGAAATGGTATTGCGAATGTCGCGGCAGGAAATGCAGTTGTATTTAATGCTCATCCTTCAGCCAAGAAGACTTCAGCAAGGGCAGTACATTTAATAAACAAAGCTGTTATTGAAGTTGGTGGACCTGGTAATTTATTTACAATGCCAGCAGAACCTACTTTAGATTCACTTAATGAAATTATGGCGTATCCATCAGTTAAATTATTGATAGGAACAGGTGGGCCTGGAATGGTTAAAACTCTGATGTGTTCAGGTAAGAAGGTTATTGCGGCTGGGGCAGGTAATCCACCATCAATTATTGATGAAACAGTAGATTTAGCAAAAGCAGCAGCAGGAATTTATGAGTCAGCTTCTTTTGATAACAATCTGCTTTGCATAGCAGAAAAAGAGTTGTTTGTAGTTGATACTATATTTGATGAGTTTATGAAAAGGTTAGAATCAGTAGGAGCTTATCGCGTAAATACGGAAGAAGGAAAAAGATTAACAGATATTTGTGTTGTAAAAGCATCAGGTGGTAGTTATGCTGCGAATAAAAAGTATGTAGGTAAGTGTGCAAATATAATTTTAAAGGCGGCAGGTATAAAAATTAATGATGATCCTAGGATGGTTATCTTTGAAGCACAGAATGATGACAAATTAGTTCATACGGAGCAGATGATGCCTATTATACCTGTTGTCAGGTGTAAAAATTTTGAAGAAGCAGTTGAAAGAGCTGTTGCAGCAGAGCATGATTGCAAGCATTCTGCATCTATTTGGTCAAATGATATAAACAGAGTAACTGCTTTTGGAAAAGTTATAAATACAACTATTTTTGTTCAAAATGGAGGGACAATGGCGGCCTTTGGTATTGGAGGCACTGGAACTAATGCACCGACTATTGCTACACCAACAGGTGAAGGTGTAACAGGACCCCAATCATTCGTAAGAAGAAGGAGGTTCTGCATGGCAGGTGGCGGAAATTACCTTTTATAACAGGATAAATAATAAAGAAATGCTCTGTTAAAAGGTTATCAATATACAAGGAGTGATACGAAAATGCAGATTGAGAGTTTTCAAGATTTGGTTAAGAATGCTCAAAGTATAGAAAAGAAAAGTAGGATTGCAGTGGTGGCTGCTCATGATAAGCACACTCTACAATCTATAGTGAAAGCCAAAAAAGATAATTTAATAATTCCTATATTGGTAGGAAATGAAATGGTAATTGTAAAGATGTTGATAGAATTAGGAGAAGATTCTAGAGAATATAAAATTGTACACGCAAGAAATATTGATGAATGTTTGGTTATTGCAGTTGAAATGATTCATAAACACATTGCAGATTTACTTATGAAAGGGAAACTTGAAACGTCTACTATGATGAAAGTAATCTTAAAAAAAGAGAATGATTTGAAAAAAGATAGAACTATGTCCGTAGTCGGCTTTTTTGAAACTGAGAAGTATCATAAATTGCTTGCTGTAAGTGATGTGGCAGTTAATATATACCCGGATGTGGAAAGAAAGAAGGATATTTTGTTAAATGCAGTAAAGATTTTAAATTTAATGGGAGTAGAAAATCCAAAGGTAGCTCTTTTGACAGCAACCGAAAATATAAATCCTAAGATGCCTGAAACTGAGCATGCAAATGATTTAAAGCAGATGAACCAAAATGGAGAGATACAGGGGTGCATTGTGGAAGGACCTATTTCCTTTGACTTGGCAACCAGCAGGGAAGCAACACGAATAAAGGGATACGAAAGTCAAGTTGCAGGAGATGCAGATTTATTATTGATGCCAGATCTTGTTTCTGCAAATGTATTAGGAAAATGTTTGACAGGATTTGCAGGTGCGCAGACTGCTGGTTTATTAGTTGGCGCAAAGGTTCCAATAATATTAACATCTCGTTCTGCCGAAGCTTCTGATAAATATTATTCAATTGCACTTGCTGCCTATGTTGCACAAAATTATTAATTTAGGAAAGAAGTGGTGGATATAGTGAAAACTTACGTTATTCTAGCTGTAAATACAGGATCAACATCTACAAAGATTGCTGTATTTGAGAATGAAAAAGAAGTGTTTAATAAAAATATAAGCCATGATATTGATAAATTAAAAGAATTTAAACAGATACAGGATCAATTAGGATATAGAAAAGAAATAGTTGAACAGGAACTTAAGGCTCATAGAATTTCTATAAAGAATATTGAGATTTTTGTAGGAAGAGGGGGCGGTTTGGTACCAATTAAAGGTGGGACGTATTTAGTAAATAGTAAACTTATTGAACATGCTAGCAAAGGAATGTCAGGACAGCACCCAGCACAGCTGGCATCTCAGATCTGTAATATCTTTGTAAAAAAGTATGGTGGAAGAGCTTATGTTGTAAATCCGCCCGATGTTGATGAATTTGAAGAAATCGCAAGAATTACTGGATTATATGGTGTATACAGAGAAAGTAAAGTTCATGCGCTAAATCAAAAGGAAGTTGCATTGAGATATTGTAATACAAATAATAAAAAATATGAAAATAGTAAACTTATAGTTTGTCATATTGGAGGGGGAATTTCAGTGACAGCCCACAATAATGGCAGGATGGTAGATTCTAATGATATTATTAATGGTGATGGACCTATGACGCCTACAAGAGCTGGTGCATTACCTATTACAAAGGTAGTAAGAATGTGTTATAGTGGAAGGTTTACAGAAAAAGAGCTGTACAATAAATTGACTAAAGAAAGTGGTTTGATTGATCATCTAGGAACATCAGATATTAGAAAAATTGAAAAGCGTATTATGCTAGGTGATAGATATGCAAAACTGGTATATAATGCAATGATTTATCAAATTGGGAAAAGTGTAGGAGCAGCTGCTTGTGTTTTAAAAGGAAAAGTAGATGCAATTATTTTAACCGGTGGAATAGCGAACAGTGACTATTTGGTGTCAAAGCTGGATGAATATATTAGCTGGATTTCTAAGATCAAGGTTATACCTGGAGAATTTGAAATGGAAGCGCTGGCAGCCGGAGCTCTTAGAGTAGTGCGTGGTGAGGAAGAGGCTATATTATACACAGGGCATCCTATTTGGAGTGGAGTTACTGCTTAAAAATTGTTAAAAAGATATTGATATTTCATGACTATATTTAGACGCTTTTATAAAGAGGTATCTTCTTTATTTGTATATATGTTGCAAATTGTTTTCTACATCTGGGCATATAACATGTCTATTGTCTGAGTAGGAACCATTGGAACTGTCAAGATTTTGTAGACACAAAGTTAAGCGATTTTTATGAATTCAATTCTTCAAATTGGAAGGAAAGAGATGTCCCAATGAAGAATGCATTCTTTTAGTGTTATAATAAATTTTAATATATTTAAAGATTTCTTATTTGAGCTTGTCCAGGTAACTCGTAATGAGCATCTTGAATAAGTTCTATCTTCATTGTTCTATAAAATGATTCAATTACCTCATTGTCAGAAGGATTTCCTTTTGTACTTTCACTATGAATGTCATAATAGTTTATATGGTTGTTGACAGTGAATTGAAGGGTAGAATACAAACTGCTGTAATCAATATGATTTTGAATTTTAAGATCACTGTAGTTTAAAGACTTATGGTGAAGTATGTATTGTCCTCTTTTTAAAATGATTCATCAGAAACAATGCGTATTGCTTATTATTCAAGGAATATCCAGATGTGGTAAATGTTAAACAGATGTGTAAAATGCTTGGGGGAATAAGTATTAAAACCGGATATAGAATTTTAAAAGAAAATAAGATTAATCATTTTAAAATAAGAAGAACATATAAAATACCTAAAATTAACATACTTATATATCTAAAAGTAATTCAGGAATCAAGTATATGCAGTATTTAGCATTTTCTTTAGTGCTTTAAAATATTAAAAGCGAGTAACGCATAAGATATAATAAAGATGTCAATGGCAGGGATGGCAACAAAAACATTATTTTTATTTAGTGGCAATAGGGTTACTCACATTTTCTACATTTCCTGTTTTCGTTACTTTTCTTGAATCATGTTTTTTTTAAGAGAAAATCAAGTTGTCAGATATTGTGATTGCAACTATTACATTCTTGGGTGTTATGTTTGTTATTCCGAAGTTTGAATTCGGAAGTAATCTAACTCAAGGTGTTGTTTGGGGAATAATATCTGGTTTTACTTATGCAATTCTTTCAATGCTTAATAGAAAATATGTAAAAGAATATTCAAGTTCTGTAATTGCTTTCTATGAACAACTTGTGGCAACAGCTGTATTAATTCCTTCTGTATTTTTGCAAAAACCAGCTTTTCATATTATAGATGTGATACTACTAATCATATTAGGTACGATTTTTACTGGAATTGCTCACTCGTTATTCATAAGTGGTTTAAAGAATATTAAAACACAGACAGCAGGAATCATATCAAGCCTTGAACCAGTTTATGGTATTATTTTTGCTGTTTTTTATTAAGAAAAATACCAATTTTAAGGGAGATTTTTGGGGGAATTATTATTTTAGGTGCTGTTTTTTATTCAACCATTAAATCTAAATAATTCATATTATTGTTGGTTAGTGCTTTAATTTAAAAATGAACAACTTATTAAACACCATATTATTCACAAAAATTTTACGGTGTTTTTTATATCGTAATATTTTTATTGCATTATAAAAGCAATCCGTTAATTGATTTTATTGAATCGCTTTTTTCATGCTAATTTATCTAGTCTAGGTGCGGATATTAATTGGTTTTAAGAATTTAGTCAATCTACTCGACTTACTTAGAGTAATAATAAAAGTTTAAAATTAAAGACATTGATAAAAGTGTATTTATACAATATATCAGTATAAGTACACTTCTTTTGATTGAGAATATAATGAGGCCTAAGAAAGATAAATGCATTTTACATAGTATTTACGCTCCTTTTAATAGTTTTTAGATAGAAATTTTAAATTTGTCATTGAAAACGTGACACAATTTTGAAGTTGTTTAAATTGAAAAGGTTTAATTCATACTATAAGATAATAACTGAAAGAACTAATATATAAATAAAATAAATGGAGGTTTTATTATGGAAACTAACAAATCGTCTCTTAAAGGAAACGTACAAAGGTTAGGTAGTTTTTTAAGTGGTATGGTATTACCTAATATTGGCGCATTTATTGCTTGGGGGTTAATTACAGCTTTATTCATTCCAACAGGGTGGATGCCAAATGAATATTTGGGCAAGCTAGTAGGACCTATGATAACGTTTTTATTACCATTACTTATTGGATTTACAGGTGGTAAAATGGTTTATGGACATAGGGGTGGAGTTGTTGGTGCAATAGCAACAGCAGGAGTTATAATAGGTGCTTCTATTCCAATGTTCTTAGGAGCAATGATCATGGGACCAGTTGGTGGATACGTAATCAAAAAATTTGACAAATTAGTAGAAGATAAAGTACCAACAGGTTTTGAAATGTTAGTTAACAATTTCTCAGCTGGAATCCTTGGTGGAATTGTAGCAATTTTAGCATATACATGTATTGAACCAGTAGTTTCCACATTTTCAAATACATTGGGAAGTTTGGCTACTATAGTTACTAATTTAGGGCTTTTACCATTAATAGATATATTTATAGAACCTGCTAAGATATTATTCCTAAATAATGCAATTAATCACGGAATATTAACTCCTCTTGGAGTACAACAAGCAGCGGATGCAGGTAAATCAATATTCTTCTTACTTGAAGCAAATCCAGGACCAGGTCTTGGTATACTTTTAGCTTATTCTTTATATGGAAAAGGAAATGCAAAACAATCAGCTCCAGGAGCTATAATTATTCACTTCCTTGGAGGAATACATGAAATATACTTCCCATACATTTTAATGAAACCAATATTAATATTAGCAGCAATAGCTGGTGGAATATCTGCAGATTTAGTATTTGTGTTAACTCATGCAGGGCTTAGAGCAGCATCTTCTCCAGGAAGTATATTTGCAATATTAGCTATGACAGCAAGTGATTCATATGTAGGTGTTATAGGAGGTGTTGCAGTAGGCGCAATAGTGTCTTTCTTAGTAGGTTCATTGATTCTTAAAGCATCAAAAGATAATGCAGAAGAAGAAAACTTCGATGACGCACAAGCTAAAATAAAAGATATGAAGGCAGAAAGTAAAGGTGCAAAGGTTGAAGAAGCTAAAGTCAGCTTATCAAAAATTGATGTTAAGATGATAGTTTTTGCTTGTGATGCAGGCATGGGATCTTCTGCAATGGGAGAATCTATTCTAAAGAAAGCATTAAAAGATGCTGGAATTACTGGTATTGATGTAAAGCACTCATCAGTTGATAGTATTCCGCAGGAAGCTAATGTGATATTTACTCAAGAAAACTTAATTGAGAGAGCAAGAAGTTCAGCAAATAATGCTGCTAGCATAATTACAATTAAAAATTTCTTGGATCGTTCTAAATATGATGAATTTATAAATACATTAAAATAATACATAAGTTTATCATTGTCAAATATAAAAAATTACTAGTAATAAAGGGCAATTGGTTTAATGATTGTCCTTTATTGTAATAAGTGTAGGCTAGAGAAAAAAATGATATCTTTAAGATATTATTTTTTTAAGAATGATAGTTAAAAAAATATCAAACAATTGTGGATATATGAAGGTGTTTATAAATGAGTACAAAAAAGAAAAGGTCATTAACATAGATATAAATTTATAAGAATACAAAAAATAAATTAGATGTCTTAAATTAAATACTTAATAGCACTTATCAAGAAAGGAAAGGCAAATGCTTTTCCTTTAAAAATAAAAAAGATTGATTAATATTTAACAAGCAATCTTTTAGGACTAATATAAATATTGATTATTAAAGTTGATTTATATTTTTTAAATTAATATAACAATTATTTATCAAAGGAGAGAAAGTTAATGATGAAAGTAACAAATATTGAAGAATTGATGAAAAAATTGAAAGAAGTTAAAGATGCACAAAAAGAGTTTTCAACGTATACTCAGGAAGAAGTTGATAAGGTTTTTAGAGAAGTGGCTATGGAAGTATCTAATTACAGAATAACTTTGGCTAAAATGGCAGTAGAAGAAACCGGCATGGGCATAATAGAAGATAAAGTCATAAAAAATCATTTTGCATCAGAATATATTTACAATAAATATAAAGATGAAAAAACCTGTGGAGTTATAGAGAGGGATGAGGCTTTTGGAATGACAAAGATTGCAGAACCAATAGGAGTTGTTGCTGCTGTTATTCCAACAACAAATCCAACATCTACAGCAATTTTTAAAGCATTAATATCCTTAAAGACTAGAAATGGAATAATATTATCACCACATCCAAGGGCAAAGAATTGTACTATAGCTGCGGCGAAAATAGTTTTGGATGCTGCAGTAAGGGCTGGTGCACCTAAGGGAATAATTGGATGGATAGACGAACCGACAGTCGAGCTTTCGCAAATTTTAATGAGAGAGGCTGATATAACTCTTGCGACAGGAGGACCAGCAATGGTTAAAGCTGCTTATTCATCAGGAAAACCGGCGATAGGAGTGGGACCGGGAAATACACCTGTTATAATTGATGAAACTGCTCATATAAAAATGGCTCATGCATCAACTATAGCAGGCATGGCATTTGCTAATGCATTCTTAGGAGTATGTCACTCAATGGCTCATAAATTAGGAGCAGAACATCACATACCTCACGGTGTTGCTAATGCACTATTAATTAATGAAGTAATAAGATTTAATGCGGTGGACAATCCATTAAAACAAACAGCATATCCACAATATAAATATCCAAATGTTAAAACAAGATATGCTAGAATTGCAGATTACTTAAACTTGGGTGGAAAAACAGAAGATGAAAAATTAGAATTATTAATTAAAGCTATAGATGAATTAAAAGAAAAGTTAGATTTACCAAAAAACATTAAAGAAGCTGGAGTAACAGAAAAGAAATTCTATAGAACCTTAGATGAAATGTCAGAGCAGGCTTTTGATGATCAATGTACAGGAGCAAATCCGAGATATCCATTAATAAAGGAAATAAAGCAGATGTTTATAAATGCTTATGATGCAGCAGAATAAATAGGCGGTATTTTATATAAATAGTAGTTTGGTAAATATTAATTGATTTACAAAACTACTCTATGTAGTAGTTTTTATTTAAAAGGATGGATAGTGACTATAAGATTTTTATAACTTTAAATTTGTCATTAGAAACGTACCACAAATTTGAACTTGTTTAAATTGAAAACGTATTTAGGATGATTTAATATATAAAGTGAAGGAGGCAATATTAATTAACATTGATGTAGTTGCTTAAAAATTAATCAAGACTCAAGTTATTTTAGCAGTATGGTCTCCAAATGAATGTTGACTAAAATGATATAAAAACTTGAAATAAGTCTGTGTCAAGTTAATGATTTTGTTTCTAATGGATGCATGGAATTTTTTGTGATTGGAAAATCTATTTTTAAAGAAACTAAAAAATTACAGCCAATAATGATTCAAGCATTCATGAAAATAGAATATTACAAATATGATCAGTTTGTGAATATAAAAAATAAAAAGTAAGTCAGGTGATATATTATGAATAGTTTAACGCCGAGACAGCAATTTATATTGAACACAGTGTTAAATGAAGAAACTTTTAATATTAAGCGGCTTCATAAAGATCTTGATATCAGTGAAAGAACTATTTTAAGAGAAATTTCTTCTATTAATAAAAGGTTGAAAAAAAATAGTGTGACTATATTTAATGATGAAAATATGAATTTAAGCATTTCAGGTAAAAAAGAAAATATAGAAGATATAAAGAAGTCATTGGAAATAGTTCCGATACCGTGGCTGTTTAGCAAAGAGCAAAGACAAGTAGTAATTATATGTGAATTGTTAGTTAGTAAGGAACCATTAAAGGCTTCATATTTTTCTCACAAATTTAATGTTGTAATGGGAAGCATAAGTCTAGATATAGATAGTATTGAAGAAAGGCTTATTTCTAAGAACTTATGCGTTATTAGGAAGAGAAGTTATGGCATAAGTATTCAAGGATCAGAATGGAATAAAAGAAATGCATTAGTGGAATTAATTTTTGAATTTAAACCATTTGAGGATCTATTAGCATTTCTTTATGATGAAAAAGTTGATCCTATAATTAAGAATTTTTTTAATATTATTTTTGGAAGTGAAGATATTAAATTAATAAAAGATATATTAAAAGATAATGATTTAGGTTACCTTAAGGGAAATGATGTAAAGTATTTCAGTCTATTTATTCAATTATTACTATCAATAAAAAAGACAAAAAATGGAGAAAATATATATTTACCTAACCATATTAAAGAAAATATCTTATCATTAGAGGAATATAAGAAAATACAGTACTTAGGTGAATTATTACAAGAAAAAAATATACATATAACTGAAGATGAACTTGTTTATTTGTGCTTGTACTTAAGTGACTATAAATATTACATTAGTAATGAGCAATTTGTAGAATCAGACATTAATTATGAGAATATAGCTAAGGAAGTTACGGAAGAAGTATCAAAAAAAATACATGTTAATATTGCAGAGGATGGGCAATTAATAAAGGATTTGGCCCAACATTTTAGACAAACATTTTATATGTTAAATTTAGGATTAAAAGTAATAAATCCATTAATTAATGAAATAAAAGAGCATTATACAAATTTATATTCAGTTATAAAAAATACTTGTAGATTAATATTTTCTAGATATAATTTAAAAATTCCACCAGAAGAAGCGGGATATATAACCATGCATATTGCTGTTGCAATACAAAAGCAGCAAGCAATGTTAGGAAATATTAAAGTGCTTGTAATATGTCCAAGTGGTATAGGAAGCTCAAGAATCTTATGTAATAAAATAAAAGAACTTTTTAGCGAAATAGGAATTATTGATGTAGTATCACTACACGACATTAATAATACTATCGATAAAAATAATTATGATTTGATATTGTCAACAGTACCAGTAAACTTAAAGATGAAAGATAATTTAATTGTAATTTCACATTTTATGACGGAAACTGATATAGATAAGATTGGCAATTTTATATCTAATTTTAAAGTTAATAATAGAGAAGAACTAGAGCTATTTGCTGAAGCCGAAGATGATGGGGTTACAAGTAATGAATATGAATTGGCTAATACTATGGTTAAAAATTTTCAATTAAAAAAATCAAACAGTGAGTCATTTGTTGATTTGATAAATTTTATTGTAGAAGATATTCATGAAATAAATATTGGTAAAGATAAGGAAATAATAAGAAAGCTTATTTTTAAAAGAGAAGAAAAAGGGAATGTAGTTATTCCCGAAACTAGTGTAGCACTTATTCATACTAGAAGCGATGAAATAGTAAGACCATTTGTAGGAGTATATAGGATTAACAACCCTCTTTCAATGAAAAGTGTGGGGTTTTCAGAAGAGAAGGTAGATACATTTATAGTTATGTTTGCGAGAAATGATGAAAGTAATTATATACTTAAAATTCTTGGAAAGATAAGTGCATCCTTAATAGAAAAGAAAGAATTTGTAAAGGTTTTAAAGTCAGGTAATGCTATAGAGATTAGAGATTATTTAATTAATATCATTAATAACGAGGAGGAAGATTAAATGGAAAAAGGAATATTAGCAAAAGACGGAATAGTATTAAATGTAAAATCAGAATCTAAGGATAAGGCAATAGAAAGAGTAGGTCATCTTTTAATTAGTGGCGGATATGTTAAAGATAATTATATAGAGGGAATGAAAGCTAGAGATGCAGAAGTTACAACTTATATGGGAAATGGCGTAGCAATACCTCATGGTATGAATGAATATAAAAAAGAAATACTTGAGTCAGGAATAGTTATAGCACAATATCCTGATGGAGTAGATTTTGGTGATGGGAACACAGCATATATAGTAATTGGAATAGCTGGAAAAGGTGATGAACATATGGAAATATTATCGAAAATAGCACTAACTGTTCAATACGAAGAAAATGTTGAAAGACTTAGAAATGCAAAATCTTCAGAAGAAATAATTAAAATTATAGAAGAGGGAGAGATGTAAAATGAAAGCAATTCAATTTGGTGCAGGAAATATAGGAAGAGGATTCATAGGTGCATTACTTTCCAAAGCAGGGTATAATGTAGTTTTTGCAGACGTAAATAAAGAAATAATTGATAAAATTAACGTAGATAAAAAGTATACAATACATGTTATGGATGTAGAGTGTGAGGAAATAGTAGTTGAAAACATAAGTGGAGTTATTTCAATAAATAATGAGATTTTAGAGGAGATAAAGGAAGCTGAAATTATAACAACAGCAGTGGGGCTTGTAGTTTTGCCAAGAATAGCCCCAACAATTGCTAGAGGAATAAAGCTTAGAAAAGAAGCCGGAATTAAAACTCCATTGAATATCATCGCGTGTGAAAATGCCATAAAAGCAAGCTCTCAGTTAAAGGTAGAAGTTGAGAAGTACCTAGATGAAGGAGAAATTGTTTACTTAGAAGAATTTGTTGGATTCCCAGATTGTTCAGTAGACAGAATAGTTCCACCAGTTAAAAGTGAAAATATTCTAGATGTAGTAGTTGAGAAATTCCATGAATGGAATGTTGAAGAAAAAGCTTTTAAAGGAACAATTCCAGAAATAGAAGGTATGAACTTAGCAGATAATTTAATGGCATATATAGAAAGAAAACTATTCACATTAAATACTGGTCATGCTATTACAGCATATATCGGAAATTTAAAAGGATATAACACTATAGATGAAAGTATAGCTGATGAAAAAATATATAATATTGTTAAAAAAGCTATGACAGAAAGTGGAATGGGGTTAGTAGAAAAACATAAATTTGATAAGGAAGTTCATCTTAAATATATTGATAAAATAATTGGAAGATTTAAAAATCCTTATTTAAAGGATGATGTATCAAGAGTTGGAAGGGAACCTCTTAGAAAATTAAGTGAAAATGATAGACTAATTAAGCCATTAATGACTGCTAGGGGATTCAATTTAAATGTGGACAACCTATTATTAGGAATAGGTGCAGCGCTTCATTATAAGAATGGAGAAGATCCACAAAGTACAAAATTACAAGAATTGATAGATGAAAAAGGAATAAAAGATGCTGTGGCAGAGATAGCAAATATAAATGATAATGACTTGCTAGAAAGGATAGAAAAAGCTTATACAGATATTTTAGAAGTATAAGAGCTTAAGGTGGATTTCTATCCACCTTAAATATATTGTTATATTATACATTAATGGCCAATCTTCCATAAGTATGCAAATAAGATTTATAATGGATTTTGTAATAAAAAAGTAATATTTGAATATATATAATATTATATAGACAATTGAAGATAATATGATAAAATAGTCAGTAGGCATAAAAGAAAGTGTGGAGGTGAGGCTTAAGGGAAGAGTAATTTGTATGTTAAAAAAGCGCCAGGACTAAGTGGAATTTAGCTTAAAGCGAATTTTTAGCGAGTTAGTTTTTAAGAAAAAGAATTTAGATGATAGAATCTTTTTAAAGGAAACTAGACTCACATTCGTTTGCTGAGTAAGCTCAACTAATCAAATCGAAGATTTGGAGTTTCACTTATGTTGACGAGGTTGGGGAGTATCGAAACTTCGGCGGGTGCCCCACGGTATCGCACTACCGTAAACGACTGGTAAAACTGTAAAGTGATTTACAGCACAAGTTCAGTCTGGTGTTAAAACCTTTGTTTTAGTTTTAATTCCTAGGATTATTATGCCTTTTTATTTTTTGCTAGGATGGAATTAAAAGAGGATTAAAATTTAATATGTAAAGAAGAGAGGAAGAATAAATATGTGCGGAATAGTTGGATATTTTGGAGACAAGACAGCAAAAAATTTCTTAGTAGATGGATTATCAAAGTTGGAGTATAGAGGTTATGATTCAGCCGGCATTGCTGTAGTTAATGAAGGTAAGGTAAATATAGTCAAGCATAAAGGTCGTCTTGCTAATTTAACAGAGAATTTAGATGGCAATAAAGCTGAAGGCACAGTTGGTATCGGTCATACTAGATGGGCAACTCATGGAGAGCCATCAGATATTAATTCACATCCACACCAAAGTTCAAAAGGAGATATTACTGTAGTTCACAATGGAATTATAGAAAACTATCTAGAATTAAGACAATGGCTTAAAGGACAAGGATATGAATTTATATCTCAAACAGATACTGAAGTAATACCAAATTTAATTCACTATTACTATAAAGGAGATCTTTTTCAAGCAGTAGTAAAGGCAACTGAAAGATTAGAGGGAAGTTATGCTTTAGGAGTAATAAGTGGACAAGAACCAGATAAATTAGTAGCAGTAAGAAAGGATAGTCCATTAATTGTAGGCTTAGGACAAGGTGAAACATTTATTGCTTCAGATATTCCAGCAATAATAAGTTATACAAGAGATATTTATCTTTTAGAAGATAGAGAATTTGTTGTTATAACTAAGGATGGAGCTAAAATTTTAAGCGGTGATGGAACAGAAATAAAGAAAGATGTTTTCAAAGTAACTTGGAATGAGGATGCTGCTGAAAAAGGTGGGTATGATTCATTTATGCTAAAAGAAATTAATGAGCAACCAAAAGCTATTAAAGATACATTGGCTTCAAGATTATCAATGAATAATGACATTAACTTTGAAGATTTTAAATTATCTAAGGAAGATCTTGATAAAATAGATAGAATCTTTATAGTAGCTTGTGGAACTGCATATAATGCAGGGCTAATGGGAAGTGTAGCTATTGAGAAATTAGCAAAAATTCCAGTTGTAGTTGATATAGCATCGGAATTTAGATATAAAGATCCATTGGTAACTAATAAATCTCTTGTAATTACATTAAGTCAATCAGGAGAAACTGCTGATACATTAGCAGTTCTTAGAGATTGTAAGAAAGTTGGAGCTAGAACTTTGGCTATAACTAATGTTGTAGGAAGTAGTATTTCTAGAGAAGCTGACAATGTAATCTATACAATGGCAGGTCCAGAAATAGCTGTAGCTTCTACTAAAGCATATACAACACAAGTAGTTGTAATGTATTTAATGGCAATGTGTTTTAGTGAATTAAGGGGATTAATGACTAAGGAATTAGATAAAGAATTAAGGGAAGCTTTATTATTAGTACCTGAAAAAGTTCAAATAATTTTAGATAAAGCAAACGAAATAGAAGAAACTGCAAATCTTTTAGCTAATGAAAAAGATGTATTTTACTTAGGAAGAGGTGCTGATTATGCATTATGTATAGAAGCATCATTAAAGCTAAAAGAAATTTCATATATCCATTCAGAAGCTTATGCTGGCGGAGAGTTGAAACATGGAACAATTGCACTAATAGAAAAAGGAACTAAAGTAATAGCTCTATTAACTCAAAAATCACTTAGAGAAAAAATGATAAGTAATATAGTTGAGGTTAAGGCTAGAGGAGCAGAAGTAATTGGTATTGCTTATGAAAATGATGTATTAGATGAATCAATTTTCGATAAAGTAATCAGAATTCCAGAACTTTATAACTTGGTTTCACCAATAGTAGCTATAATTGCATTACAACTTTTAGCTTATTACACAGCTAAGAATAAAGGCTGCGATATAGATAAGCCAAGAAACTTAGCTAAATCAGTAACTGTTGAATAATTAGTAGGTTAAAATATTTTACTGTTGTGAGTTATAATTAATGTTGTCATATGCTATAATTAATATTGTCATAATGATTATAATTAGCATTGTCACAATTATGTATTTGCTGTAAGCAATAAAGTTTGTTTAAAAGTTGATGATATGAAATATATAAGGCATAGAGTAATAAGAACAATATTGTTATATTACTCTATGTTTTATTTTATTGCTTCATAAATTTTATTAAGGCTGTTATGTAAAAATAAAGTAATATTGTAAGTTTTAAAGTATAATGAAGATAGGGTATTTGGGAATAAATACCTTATCTTTTTTATTGTGTGCTTTAGCGTTAAAAGACCCCCCCCATGCTATGAGGGGGTGAGCAAGTGGTTATATAGGTATTCCTTCAAGAAAGCTAGTCAGTACGAATATTCCATTGGAAATGAAAAAGCTATATAAGGGATTATTAAATGTGTTATAACTTTCGTAGCAACGGTCGGCAATAACAATTACATCGCCAGATATATTTTTATACCTTGCTCTTTTGAACGATATCAATGTCATTTTGTTAACTAAATGACATTGATCATTTAAGTCGTGAATTTAAGGAATATCTTGGTTTTACTATACATCAATATATTGTAAAGAAAAGACTTCTTATTGCTAAAATTCTTTTACATGATGGGGCCTCTATAGATTCTGCTTATATTTATAGTGGATTTAATAATTATCCTAATTTTATAAAAGCATTTAAATATGAATTTGGGTTCTCTCCCAAAAATATGTTAAATCCCTTGGTGAAAATAAATTATGATATACTACTTAAACTTACATAAATACGATATAGAAAATCTTACATTATTATTTCTCGCTTCCTTTTCAATGAAAGAAATATTATTAATTGAATATGATACTTTTTAATTAAAAAGTATCATATTTTCTAAAGTTCTTTGGTTTTAACATAATTCTTCTATCTTCTTTTCTATAGCTGACAGCTTATTTAAAATACGACCTTGCGTTGTGTATTTAAATTCTTCTGCAATATATATTGACAAGAAGGCTTCTCCAGTATCTTGATCTATTTGGTATAAAACTTCACTTACATATCCATATAAATTTTCCTGCTGTTGATTAAATATATGAACCTTAGAACCTTCTTTGGTTACAATATTTAAAATATCTTTTATTTCTTCTGAGTCTTGAACGACTTTAACTTGACCACCATCAGCATAACAAAATTCAACTTTCATCGTCTCACCACCTTTATACAAACTAATTATACCAAACTCAGTAAATTCCTTCTAGATATATACTTAGAATTTTTAGAAATAATGAAGAAATTGTTGATTTAGATTATTGGTATAAAATATTAATTTAGTATAAACTTTTTTTCAACGCATAATAAAACCATTAAATAAATGACTAGGAGAATTCAATTGAATCCTATGGATTTGATGCTGGCTCATCTTAATAACTAATTGTATCTGATAAGATTATGATGGATAAAAGCTTTATAGAAACCTTAGATAGTTTCAAGAAATTTATGTTAAGTAATAATGTTCCTAATTATGTTGTTCGTTATTGTGTACAGCTAAATAAGATTATTGAATATGTTCTTAGTGAGGATTACGAGTAATATAAAGAAAAATTAAAAGTTCAAATTTAAATGATATAATTTTATCTCCATTATCAAAAATAAAAAATCCTTCAAACTTGCATTCAAGAGCAATAGCAGTTTCTATTAGTTCCTGTTCTGAAAAATTATCTCGATTTAATTTATTAGTTAAATTTTGACGAGAAGTACCAATCATATCAGCTAAATATGATATAGGTATTTTTTCGTCTTAGCAGGATTTTTGTCTTTTGCCTATAGTTAATACCCTGAATATTTACATCTTTAGCTTATTTATATATGACAATATACATTGAATAGATTAACTGAAACTAATGATATTTATAAGAAATAACAGGAAGAAAAGCGTTTTTAGATTCGCAATAAATGTATAAAAGAATTAGATCAATGTTTCTATGATTATTGATATAAAGTGAAAGAAACAATAAAATCACAGGTTAAGGGATACTGTGAAAAAGGTATCATTTTTTAGATTAGGTGTTCAGAAATGAATGCCTATTTTTTATTGCATAGGAAAGTATAGAAGTTTCAAATTTTTAAAGCCAGTTATATCAACACTTAAGAGGAATGTGCTTTGTGAGAATGTGATTAAAAGAGAACTTGGCACAGCTACTTTATTATTATTTGAAAACTTTACGGAGATATTGACTGAATTATTCCGTTTAATCTTAACTAAAACATTAAAAAAGCAATATGTGATAAAAAAACATTTATGATAAATAATGGTAATAATGCCGTAAAATGGTAAACGTTTGCATTAGGGGGTTCCACCAATATTATACAATAAAATTTAAAATAATTTAAAATAATTAAAAAAATCTAAACATTTACAGGAAAAAACTGTAGAATAAGCTGAAAAATTAAGTTGTATTTTATAATATTTTACAGTATAAACCATAATAGGAACGAGCTACAATGAAATTGTGATTGAGAAAATCAAACATAATAATATTAAGGCAAATTTAATGAGTAGCAGATCAATACATTTGTATATTTTTGAAATGTTATGTCGACGAGTTATACTAATATCTTTTACTATGGGCAAACCTACATACTAGTTTGACATAAAGTGAAATATCTCAAATGAATTTTATATTCTACCTGAATCTAGTTAAACTTCAAGTGCACTTTGATTAAGAAAAAATATACAGTGCATATTCGATTTGTTATTTTCTTTTATGTGCCTGATTAAATTTAGAATGGAGGTTTTAAGTTGAAAGGATTAATTTTTAACAAAAACAGAGAAATCGAAGTAAGGGAGGTTAATGAACCACGAATTTGTTCCAAATGTGAAGTTAAAATTGAAATAAAGTATTCAGGAATATGCGGAACAGATTTACAAGTTTTAAAAGGAAATTTAGAATGTAAATCAGATATTATTAGAGGTCATGAAGCAGTTGGTATAGTAACAGAAGTTGGGGTTAATGTGAAAAATGTAAAAGTTAATGATAGGGTAGTTATTGATCCTAATCAATACTGTGGGAAATGCTTTTATTGTAGAAATGATCAAACTAATTTTTGTGAAGGTGATAATGGAAAGTTAGCTGTTGCCGGAATGAATAAGGATGGATTATTTGTAAAATATTTTGTATGTGATGAAACTTTTGTATATAAAATACCAGACGATTTAAGTTTAGAAGCTGCAGTATTAGTTGAACCATTAGCTTGTGTACTTCATAATATTAAAGCTGCAAACATACAGCCAGAAGATTCTGTGCTTATTATAGGTTCTGGACCAATGGGGATGCTTTGTCAATTGATTTGTAAAAGAATAGCTGGGCTTACAGTAAGCATTGAAAAAAATGATTTTAGAAAAAGAATTTCACAAAGATTTGTAGATTATGCATATTATCCAGGAGAATTAACAATAGAAAAAGTAAAAAAAATAAATGAGGGCAAAAAATTTGATGTAATTATAGATGCAGTAGGAAATCAAATGGAAATATGTGAGGATATGATAGAAAAAGAAGGGAGAATTGTCATATTAGGAATAGATACTTCATATAATTTCAAATTTAATCCTGCTCATTATCAAAATAATGGAATAAGAATAATAGGTGCTGGAGAATATAATTTAATGTTTGAAAAAGCTATAAAATGCGCTACAAAGTTGGAAAATCTGGAAGAATTGGTGACTAAGATATACCCTATAGAAAAAAGCAAAGAAGCATTTAAAGAACTGCTATCTGGTGATATGGAATCTGTGAAAACAGTTTTTGAATTCCAGTAAAACAAATTTTAATATGAATTAAATTTAGTAATAAGCAGTTATTCAAATATAAATACTTTATTTATATTTTATTTAATCAAGATCCGTAATTTTAGGAATCGAAAGGAGAAAAATTATGAAGATAAGTAATTTAAGTAAAATAGATAAGTTTGTGAAAAGCAAAATATCTAAAGATCAATATCTAGTATGGATACCTAAAGTTTGGAATACTATATGTTTTCAAAATATATTGTGTGAAAATGAAAATGAAATTAGAGTTGATGCTTATGAATATATTTCTAATTTAATACAATTTTTAAAATCAAAAAATTATAATCTTCCAATGGATAATAATTTTGATAGGAGCTCTATTTACTGTTCACTAGTTAGATATTCAACTGCTTGGGATTATAACCATGATGGAAAATTAGAAATGGGAACCTTTTTAAAAACGATTATATTGTTACCAATGTTAAAGAATATAGGAATAGATATATTATACTTGCTTCCTATAACGGAATACAGCGAATTATATATAAAAGGGGATATTGGCGGACCGTTTGCAATAAAAAATTATTTTAAGCTAGATAAAAATTTACATGATGATATGTTGGATGACATGTATGATTTCACACTTGATGATGAATTTGCATCTTTAGTAGAGGCATGTCACCTTTTAGGAATAAGGGTAGTTAATGATTTTATACCAAGGGTTACTGCGCGTAACAGTGATATAATAAAAGATCATCCAGACTGGGTATATTGGATAAAAAAAGAATATATAAATGATTTTAAAGTGCCTAATATACCAGAATTAGGATTTTTTGAGGAATGTACTCACGATAATTTAGAAACAATATATAAATCAGAAGAAACTAAGATTCATTTAAGTAAATTTTCTAAGTCGCCAGATAAATTAGATAGTAGTTTGTGGAAAAAATTAAAAGAACAATCTGAAAGAACAGGAGAAGATCTGTTATTGCTAGTTGAAAAGGAAATGAAAATAACAACTCCGCCTGCACACTCAGACTGGGTAAATGATGTACAGCCGATTTGGACAGATATCACATTTTTGAAAATATATATGGACGTATATCCAGAAGCTAAAAAATTTTTAAGTGAGAATCAAGCACCTTATGTCATGTTTGATACTATAAAAGCTAATAAGTTTCCTGGCAGAGAGCCTAATTATGGTTTATGGCGACTTTTTGAAGATGTTTTACGCCATAATATCACTAAATATGATATAGATGGGATAAGAGTAGATATAGGACACACTTTACCTCAAAAGCTATTAAATCATTTATTTAATGTTGTAAAAGAGATAAAACCTAATGCAATATTTATGAGTGAAGATTTATTTAATAGAAATCATGAAAGAGCTTATGAAAGTGGATACAATATAATGTTGGGAAGTGAATGGTTAGAAGTGTCAAGGATAAGTAAAGATAATCTAATTAATTTCTTAACAGAATTACGGGACATGAAGATTAAAGTATTTGGATGTGCTGAAACTGCTGATACTCCAAGAATCGTAACTAGAAATGGTGGAATTCAATTAGCTCGTTCAATTGCAGTATTTAATATGTTTATACCCAATGTAGTTCCTTTTATAACTACAGGTGGAGAAGTAAATGAGGATGAACCTATAAATTGTGGGTTAGCAGATAATACAAATGGAGCAGAAATACCAAGAGCATTTTTTAATAAAATGAAGATTGAATGGACTAATAAAAATGCTCAAGCAATGCTTCAGTTATTGAAGAACTTAAAAGAGTGTAAAAGTGAATATTTATCTCTATTAAATTCCGAATATTTTGAAATTTTAAGCTCCTCAAGTGAAGTAATTATATATGCTTATAAAAATGGAAGGAAAGCTCTTGTATTATTATTTAACTTAAATATGAATAATGAAAAAAAAATAATACTAAATGAGTCAATTAACTTTATAGAAAATCCTAAAATTGTTATAAACAGTGTAGAAAATGATCAAAGAAGAGTATTAAATAATGAATCTGATAGGCTAAAACCTGGACAAGCTATTGTTTTAGTTGGTGATTGTAAAATCAATTAAAAGTATTTGAATTGAAAAACTGAAAATATTATATGATATGTGGAGGAATGAATAATGAGCATTGTAGATAAAAATGAAGTAATAATATGGCATGAATTTGATGGAAAGGCAGATACAACATTACGTTTATTAGAAGATATAACTAGAGAAGTAAGCGAAAGAACAAACGTAAATTTTAAACTTAAAATGATGAATATAGTAGATTTTATAAAAGGGCTCAGTGCCATTCATAAAACAAAAAATGGTCCGCATATGGCATTTATACCATCAGATTTAACTGTATTTGCAGAGAAAGGATTATTTTCAGAGGTGCCAGAATTGCTATTTAATGGATATGCTGATAAGAAAATATATGAAACAATGAGCTATAAAGGGAAACAATATGGTGTACCTATATTAGGTGGAAATAATGAAGTTATATATTATAACAAGAAGATATTAAAAGATATTCCAAAGGATTTTGAAGATTTAAGAAAAATGAAGGCTGGCTTTGAAGAAAAGGGAATTATTCCAATAGCTGTTGATATGGAAATACCTTATTGGTTTATACCATTTTTATCAGCTTTTGGTGGATGGCCAATTAAAGATAAAAATTTAGAATTAGATTATGAAGCCTTAAAAGAAACATTTTCATTTTTAAGAGAACAAATACAAGAAGGCATAATTGTTCATTGTAAGGCAACTGATGCTATGTTAAGTAATTTTATTGATGGAAAGATAGCATGCATGATGAATGGAGAATGGGTATATAATTATTTACTTGAAGAATGTGAAGATATATTAGGTGTATGTTTAATACCAACTATAAGGGGCAAGCAAGCAAAGGTAACTACCTCAACTATAGGATGGGTATTTCCTTGTAATTCATTGGAATCAGAATATAAAAAACCTATAATGGAACTTGTAAAATACATGATGAGTGATGAGTGTCAACTAAGGCTATTAAATGGAGTAAATAGAATACCTGTTAATAAAAAAATAATTGAAGAAGTTAAACAAAATGGATCTGAAACTAAAAAAGGTATTTTAGAACAACTTAATTTTAGTGAAACAATTCCAGTAAACTTTAAAATGAGAGAAATATGGGATGATATAGAAAATGGATTGAAAATGTTAAAAAATAATTCAATTTCAATAGATGACATAGTAAAAACTGTAATGCATAAAAAATAATTTAAGGCATCTGTAATAATAATTAATATTTCTTAGGAGGTACACAACACGGGAATAATAAGAAGAAGGATGTGTAAATATGAAAGTAACACTTTTTAGTCAAGTATCAATAGATGGAAAACTAACATTAGGAGCAGGGAGTTCTAGTAAAGATTTATTTACTCTTTTAGATGATAATGATAAAAAATTTATTCATGAGTTTAGAGGAAAAGTTAATGGTATAATGGTTGGTAAAAAAACTATAGATACAGATAATCCATTTTTGACTAATAGATATCAAGAAAATAGAAATCCAATAAGAATAGTTCCAACAAGTAAAATGGATTTAGATTTTTCTTCAAATATTTTTACCGATAACGAAAAGACAATAGTGGTAACAACGGAGGATGGAAAGGATGACGAAAAAATAGATTATATAAAAAGTATAGGTAAAGAATGTTTAGTTTTTGGAAAAGACAAAGTAGATTTTACAAATTTATTTAAACATTTAGAAAAGGAATTTAATATAAAAAGTATAATGCTCGAAGGAGGTGGATATTTAAATTGGACACTTTTTGAAGAAAATCTAGTAGATGAAATAATACTTATGCAATTACCAGTAATAATAGGTGGATATGACAATGTTTCACTAGTAGATGGGGAAGGATTCAAAGATATAGAGTCATTAAAGAAATTTGAATTTTTAGAGTGTAAACCAAGAAAAAATTACAGTATGCTAAGATTTAAAAGAAAAAAGCAGCTAGCAAAATTTGTGATTTAAAGTATAAGATTATCTAGTAACATAATATGCGAAATCAAGGAGGTAAAATTGAATAAACAATGTACTAAGGCAGTTATATTTGATATGGATGGAGTTCTTGTTGATAGTGAACCTATGTATTTTGAAATAGAAAGATATCTATTTTCATACTTCAAAGTAAATGTGTCTCAAGAGCAACATGAAGCTTTGGTTGGTACTAGCTTGGAAAATATGTGGGAAAAGCTTATAAAAGATAATAATTTAAAACAGAGCAAGGAGAAGATTGTGGATTATCATAAAAAATATGTTATAAAACATGTGGAAGGCTTACGTGAACTCTTGCCAACAAAGAATATAAAAGAGCTTTTAGAAGATTTAAAAGAAAAAGATATAAAAATTGGATTAGCTTCATCATCACCAAAAGATTTAATAAATATAATTTTAAATAAGTTAAATATAAAAAAATTTTTTCAAATTATTGTTAGTGGAGATGAGGTTGAAAAAAGTAAACCGCATCCAGAAATGTTTATAAAAGTTGCACAACTTTTAAATGTAGCACCAAATGAATGTGTTGTAATAGAGGATTCATCAAATGGAGTAAATGCAGCTGTTGCCGCGGGCATGAAGTGTATTGGATTTTCAAATCCCCATTCAGGAAAGCAAAACTTGGAGAATGCAGATATTATAATAAATGAATTCCCTAATATAAGTTCATATCTAGACATTTAGCGTATAAATTTATTTTGTTTCGGTATCGATACCAAGAATTATTAAGGAGAAGGTGTTAATAATGAATCTTGAAATAGATGATAAACTTAAAGAAGAATGCGGAGTTTTTGGAGCCATAGATTTCAGTAAAGAGTTAAATTGTAGTGAGTTAACTTATTATGGATTATATTCACTACAACATAGAGGTCAGCAAAGCTGTGGAATAGCAGTACACCTACAAGACAAAATAAAATATCACAAAGAGTTAGGCACTGTAAGTGAAGTATTTAATGAAGATTTGCTTAATGATTTGAAAGGAAATTTATCTATAGGTCATGTTAGATATGCAACGAATGGACAAAATTCAAGTATAAATGCACAACCTTTTATAATTGTTAACGAAGAAAAAAAATTAGCAATTGCTCATAATGGACATATTTTAAATACAAATGCTTTGAAAAGTCAATTGACTAAGTATAAATTAAATTCATCAATAGATTCAGAAGTGCTAGGATATTTGATATTAAAGGAACAAGAGAAGGGCATATCAATAGAAAATAGTATATTAAATTTGATGGATAATGTAAAAGGAGCATATTCTTTGATTATAATGACGAAAGATAAACTTATAGGAGTAAGAGATCCTTTAGGGATGCGACCTCTTTGTATTGGTAAATTAAATAATTCATATATTATAGCATCGGAAAGTTGTGCTTTAGATTCTATAGGTGCTGAATTTGTAAGAGATGTAGAGCAAGGTGAAGTGGTTACTATAGATAAGGAAGGAATAAGAAGCATAAAAAAACAAGTGAAAGAACAAAAAAAGCTTTGTATATTTGAATTTATCTATTTCGCAAGAGAAGATAGTAAAATAGATGGAATCAGCGTCTATAAAGCAAGAGAAGCCATAGGAAGGGAACTAGCAAAATTATATAATATTGATGCCGATCTGGTTGTAGGTGTGCCTGATTCTGGAATACCAGCAGCACTCTCATATGCTAAGGAAAGTGGAGTTCCATATGGACAAGGCTTTGTAAAAAATAAATATATAGGCAGAACATTTATACAATCTACTCAAAGTGAAAGAATAATGTCTGTTAAAATTAAGTTAAATCCAATAGAGGAAAATATAAAAGGAAAAAGATTAATATTAATAGATGATTCATTAGTTAGGGGTACAACATTAAAAGGTATAGTTAAACAATTGAAAGGAGCTGGAGCAAAAGAAGTACATGTTATAATTGCAGCTCCACCTATAAAATTTTCATGTTTTTATGGAGTAGCAACATCAAATAACAAAGAATTAATAGCATATAATAAGTCTATAGATGATATAAAAAAATATATATCAGCAGACTCATTAAATTTCATGAGCATTGAAAATTTATTAAAGTCTGTTAGAAAACAGAATAATAAATGTGAATTTTGTACAGCATGTTTTAATGGAGATTATCCATATTTAAAGGAAGTACAAATTAATTTAGCCAAAAAACTAAGTAATTTTTAGCTTGCTTACATATTAATAAGAAAGTTAATTATAAAAAAGAGTAACACTATATGTGTTACTCGCAAATAAGATGGAAATGAGGAAAAACATGATTGAAAAATTTTTTAAAAAGAGTCCATATTTAAGCACGATGTTAGCAATAGCAATACCGGTGTCCATTCAAAGCTTGTTTCAGGCTTCTTTAAGTGTTATTGACCAAGCTATGGTAGGACAACTGGGAGAAAATGCAATTGCAGCTGTTGGGTTAGGATCAAGATTTCCTAATATTTTTATTATAACTTTGAATGCAATTGGTGCTTCAACCTCTATTATGGTATCTCAATTTTGGGGTAAAAAAGACAAAGAAAATATAGCACGCTCATTTGGTGGAAATTTATTTATTGGACTTGTTATAACTTTAATATTTTCTATACTTTCGTTTGGATTTCCAAATCAAGTATTAAGCTGGTATACAAAAGATGCCAAAGTAATTGAATTAGGAAGTGAATATCTTAAGACTATTGCAGTTGGATATATACCAATACTTTTAATAACTATGTATTCATCGATTTTAAGAAGTACAGAACATGTTAAACTACCTATGTTTGCAGGAATATTTGGTATTCTAATGAACACTTTATTAAATTATATTCTTATATTTGGTAAGTTTGGATTTGGAGCAATGGGATTACAAGGTACAGCTTATGCTACAACTATAACTAGACTTTTAGAAGCTTTAATTCTTTTTACATGCATATATGCAAAAAAATATCCAGGAGCATTTAAAATAAAGGAAATATCTAACTTATCAGCTGAGTTTATTAAGAAAATTATAATTATATCTACTCCAATACTAATAAATGAATTTTTATGGGCAGTAGGGGAAACAATGTATTCTATTGTATATGGGAGAATGGGAACAGATGAAGTTGCAGCAATGACATTAACATTTCCAATACAAAGTTTAAGCATTGGTTTATTTTCAGGTGTTAGCGTTGCAGCTGGAATTATGATAGGAAATAAACTTGGTAAGAATGAAAATGAAGAGGCTTTTAAATATTCAAGAAAGTTTATTAAATTAGGTATTGTAGGTGCAGCAATATTTGGAATTGTGTTAATTATGTTATCTAAATTATATGTAGCTATATTTAATATCTCTAATGATTTAAAGGATTGTACAATCAAGATACTAATTATGTTTGCATTAGTATTATGGATTAAAGTTTCAAATATGATAATAGGAGGTGGAATTTTAAGAAGTGGTGGACAAACTAAGTATACATTATATTTAGATATGTTTGGAACATGGGGAATAGGAGTTCCATTTGGATTTATTTCAGCATTTATTCTCAAGCTTCCTATTGAATGGGTTTATTTGATAATTTCTAGTGAGGAACTAGCTAGATTAATTATTGGACTTAAATTGATGTATTCAAAAAAATGGATGGCAAATATTACTGAAAACAATACAGGAGAATGTAGTATAAATAAATAGCTATAACATATATTGAAATATTAAACAGACAAGCGAAAAATCAAGAGAATAAAAAGATTCCTGATTTTTTTAGTCAATAAATAGTTTTAAATAAATATTGCGTATATAAAAATATAATCCATAATTAAATTCATAACAATGGCTAACCTTTTGACTACAGTACTAAAATAGCATCTGCGAACGTAATGGTAAATTGTTTGAATGATAAAAAATTCTCTCGCAAAATAGGAGAAAATTTAGAAAAAACATATAAAATAAAAAAAGCTGCACTATAAGGCATCTAAACCAAATAATACAGCAATCTATCAATTTTAATGGTGCCGCTAGCCGGACTCGAACCGGCACGGTATCGCTACCAGAGGATTTTGAGTCCACCACGTCTGCCATTCCATCACAGCGGCATGTCAACTGACAAAAGTTATTCTATCACGTTTTAAAAAATATAGCAATAGGAAATTTTAAATTTCTTTATTTTAGTAAAAATTCTAGTATATATACTTATTGATATTTATTATATAATTATAATTGTAGAAATATTTAGACAATATTTTAGCAAATTAAACCTAATACATGTTATTTATTCATGTTAAGTGAGTATCTTGAAATAAAAGTAGAGAAAAGTGTATAAATTTTTAAATAAAGGTTGTGGGGAAGCAAATGATTTGCTAGAATAGGAATAGGGGAAATGTGCCCCAGCGGGTTATTTCATGACCAGCTACAATTTTAATGCTTAGAAATAAGATTAAGAATTTGTAATTATCTAATTAATTAGGGAGGAGCAAAAATATATGATGTATTCAAAAGAAGTTGAAGAAATGTGTGTACTTGCTAAAGGTCCTAATCACGGATCAGCGCCAATTCCTGTAGAAGGAAGATGGGTTCAATCAAAAGAAGTAACTGATATATCAGGATTAACTCACGGAATAGGTTGGTGTGCACCACAACAAGGAGCTTGTAAATTAACTTTAAATGTTAAGGATGGTATTATCCAAGAAGCATTAGTTGAAACAATTGGATGTTCAGGAATGACTCATTCAGCTGCTATGGCTTCAGAAATCTTACCAGGAAAGACTATATTAGAAGCATTAAACACAGACTTAGTTTGTGACGCTATAAACACAGCTATGAGAGAATTATTCTTACAAATCGTTTATGGAAGAACTCAAACTGCATTCTCAGAAGGTGGACTACCTATAGGAGCAGGTCTTGAAGATTTAGGAAAAGGTTTAAGATCTCAAGTTGGTACTATGTATGGAACTTTAGCTAAAGGACCAAGATACCTTGAAATGGCTGAAGGATATGTTACAGAAGTTGCTGTAGACGAAGATAAAGAAATCATTGGATATAAGTTTGTTAACTTAGGAAAAATGATGGAAAGTATCGCTAAAGGTATGGATGCTAACGAAGCATTAGAAAAAGCTAAAGGTCAATACGGTAGAGTTGCTGACGCTGCTGAATTATTAGACCCAAGACATAAATAATTATTTGTAAAGGAGGATTTTTAAAATGGCATTATTTGAAAGTTATGAAAGAAGAATTAACCAAATCACTCCAGTATTAGAAAAATACGGAATGAAAACTCTAGAAGATGCAAAGGCAGTTTGTGCTGAAATTGGAGTAGATCCAGCTACAATAGTTAAAGAAACTCAACCAATCGCATTTGAAAATGCTGGATGGGCATACGTTTTAGGTGCTGCTATAGCAATAAAGAAAGGTTGCACTAAGGCTGCTGATGCTGCTGAAGCAATCGGAGAAGGATTACAAGCATTCTGTATCCCTGGATCAGTTGCAGACGATAGAAAAGTTGGTTTAGGACATGGAAACTTAGGAGCTATGCTTTTAAGAGAAGAAACTAAATGTTTCGCATTCTTAGCAGGACACGAAAGCTTCGCTGCTGCTGAAGGTGCTATTAAAATAGCTGAAAAAGCTAACAGAGTAAGAAAAGAACCATTAAGAGTTATCTTAAACGGTCTTGGAAAAGATGCTGCATTCATCATTTCAAGAATCAATGGTTTCACATATGTTCAAACTCAATTTGACTACTACACTGGAGAAGTTAAAGTAGTTAAAGAAAAAGCATACTCAAACGGAGAAAGAGCAAAAGTAAGATGTTACGGTGCTGACGACGTTAGAGAAGGTGTTGCAATCATGCATAAAGAAGGAGTTGACGTATCAATCACTGGTAACTCAACTAACCCAACTAGATTCCAACATCCAGTTGCAGGAACATACAAGAAAGAATGTATCGAACAAGGTAAGAAATACTTCTCAGTAGCATCAGGTGGTGGTACAGGAAGAACTCTTCACCCAGATAACATGGCTGCAGGTCCAGCTTCTTACGGTATGACTGATACTATGGGAAGAATGCACTCAGATGCACAATTCGCAGGATCATCATCAGTTCCAGCTCACGTTGAAATGATGGGATTAATCGGAGCAGGAAACAACCCAATGGTTGGTATGACTGTTGCTGTAGCTGTTGCTGTTCAAGAAGCACTTGCAAAGTAATTGATTTTACTAGATTAAGGGCGAATTAGTAAGCTAATATAAACTATTTTAAATACACATATCTAATAGATTTTAATGTCTATAGATGTGTGTATTTTTTTATACTCAAAAAGAGACTCCCATCTATATGTGTGTGGAGGTGGATATTGTTGAAGAAAATTAATATGAGAATAAAAAGTATCAGCTTATTCAACAGGTGTAAGAAGGTCAACATTAATAAATATACAAATAAGTGATTTAGATTTAGAAAATGGATATTGTTACTATAGGCACACTAAAAACAGAAAAGCTCAAACAGTATCTATACCACCAAGTATGTGTAACATTCTAAAAGAATATTTAGAATATTTGCCAAGTGAATGTATATATTTATTTCTGACTATCTTAGGTGAGCAAATGAAAGTTGCAAGTCTTACTCACACATTAGAAGAATATAACCGTTCTAGAGATGTACAAAGGACAGGTATCCATAAGTTTAGACATTGGTTTTGTAAGAAAAGCGTACTGCTAGGAATGGATTTGATTAGGCTGCAAAAAATTGTGGGTCATAGTAATCTAGAGATATTGAGAAATTATGTGAATTTATTAACTCAAGATTTAAAGAAAGATGAGGTTGTTTTTAATCCGCTAGAAGATATTCAGAGGAAAAATAAAGAAGCAAAACATATAAGACTTAGAAAATAATTAAACTCTGGGCATTGTTCATGAGTCAAATTTTACTTAAAAATTATTCAGTAAATCAGACTTTGGTAAGAAAATAAAAAAATGACTTATTGTGGTGTAATAAGTCATTTGAAAATAGTACTGAGCTTGGACAATATTAAATTATAGTTGCAGTAATAATTTAACAAGCCTAACAATTATAATTATAAGAAGTAATTGTGACAACATTATGTCAAATTAATCAACTTGATACAAATTATTCTATTTAAGATAGTAAATGAAATGATGAGTAGATAATTATAAAAATAAAAAGGACAATCTCCTAATGGGTAACAGACTATCCTGAATACTGTGTAAAAGGGTAATATTATGAAAAATTATCGTCATCATGGTTTTATTATATTTACAAATGCACCTAATGAAATTATACCGAATATAGTAGAAGCTAATGTTCCATATCAAGGTTGTATAAATATAATGAAATCAAATATAATTTGGTATAAGTACAAAGAAAAAAAGAATTATTAATATAGAAAGGACTATCAAAAAACAGATAGTCCTTTCTTATGCAAAAAAATAGAAGCCTTGATTTTTCATTATTTAGAAAACCTGCAGGCAAATTAATAGTTACTTGCAGGTTGTTGCTAACATTTTCTATTACTGAGTAAATCCGAATTGACTACTGTTGTAGATTGATAGAAACAGACATAGTCGTTGGTTTCATCAAATACTTTGTAACCAGCACTTTTCAAGAGTTCGATCTCTTTTTTAAAATCTTTAATTGAAGTATCCTCTCGATGTATTTCGATTGATTCTCTAATTACCATCAAAGCCCCACCTTTATATAAAATATTATTGACTATTTGTATTTAGTTGCTCTTTGTATGCAGCAATGATTGCTTTATCCAATTTTTGACTTAACTTCAAAACATAGTCGTTGGTTAATTCTTTATTGTTTGCTATTTCTATATGTAACATATCTCTATACATATCTATATTGTATGATATTAAATCATCCATTATTCTCACTCAACCTCCTTTCATGCCTATAAATTGCTTGTATCTATGGATAAACTTGTTATTTATAGATATCATTTAGAAGCGAAAAATTATAATATGCATATTTGTTAATAATTAAATATACATATGAGAAAGTGTCGTTTCTTTTGCAATCCAGTTAGTTGGATTTTATATAAATTGTAATATACATATTTGATAATAAATTGTTACATTATATGAAATTGATATTTGTATAAAAACAACAACAAATTTTAAGTTTCCCTCTTAATACTACTTGCTATTTACTTTAAATGCTTATCACAAAATCAATTATAGAGGTATTTCCAGCAGTTTACAAATTTAAAAAAAGTAAGTGATTTCCATTAAATTCACTTACATTTTTCCTTGTTATCTTTGCAACATTTTTAGTCTTCATGTATTGAGTCATTTATGTCTAAATTTAATGATACTATTTTTGTATTCATTGGATACGTAAATTTTCCGAATAGTGCAATTTATTTTTTGTTGAAATAAGTGTGACATTTGAAAGCAATACTACTAATGCTATTGTTTCTAATATTATGTTATTTATGAAATTTAACATCTTTAAAATGTAAAAAGAGTCGACATTATTTTATTTATCATTGTAATATAATGATAAAATTTGCGATAAAAAATATTTTTTATGTTTTTTTAAAAATACGTTTAATTTTTATAGAAGATTCTGTTTGTTTAATATTTAGTTTTTCATCATTAGTCACTCCATAATACGCTCAAACCTTTGGATAATTAAAGAATAATCTATATTTAACTCTTTTGCTTTTTCAACATCTTTAACGCTTTACCATATTAATATTAGTTTTTTATATATCAACGCTCTAACATAGGATGTTTAACAATATAAGATTATTTATATAGAAATTTTAAGTAGATAAAACAATAAAGGGCTGTTTGCAACAGCCCTTTAATACAATTTTGTTATATAAGAAATAACACTTTTAAGTTTTGAATAAAGTTTAATTAAAATATCTAACTTTTATTGTTATTAATTTGGATCTAGTGTATTTAAGTGATATACATTATTTGGATCCACGCTAGACACTGTACTATTTTTAGTAATCTTAGTATGTGTAGTTTTAGTTGACGCAAATGCAACATTTGTTAATAACATTGATGTTGCCATTACTGCCAATATAATTTTTTTCATAAATTTCCCTCCTAAAAAAGTTTAGTTAAATCTATAAATCCTTTATTTAACATTATAGCATAATATTAGAAAATATAATGAAAAATTTTTTTTATCTGTTTCATTTTTTCTCTTGACTTTCTGCTGAAATATTTACTTTTTTCTTCATTTCGACCTCTATAATACTCTCCAATCTCTGAATAGATTAAAGAATAATCTATATTTAATTCTTTTGCTTTATCTGCCATCAGCATTAAATTTTCTTTATCTTCTTTTTTTATATAAATAAGCACTAACTCATAAATTACTTGTTCAATTAAACTTAGATTTTCCTTATCATTTTTTTCACATAGTTCTAATGCCTGTAAAAGATACGTCTCAACATCTTCATTTACATATATAAGCACTTTTGCAGCCAAATACAAAATCTCGTTAAGATATTCACTGTTTAGACTGTATATCAAAGATTCTTTGATATACATGGCTGCTGTTTTATAATCTTTTTTATTAAAATATAATTCGGAAAGATTCCTGTAAGTCATGGATATAAAGCCTTTATCATCATAGTTCATAGCAATACTTAGTGTTTCCTTGTATTCTTTTTCGGCTTCGTCAAATTTATGATAATCATTGAAACAATTAGCATATACCATTTTTACCTTTAATAACATTTTATAATCCTTAATTTCAAATTGTTTTAGTATTTCAAAATACTTTAAAGCACTATCATATTCACCTAGTTTTTTATATGTCAATCCCCTGAAGTGAAGTATCATTACAGAAAGATCATCATTCACTATACTATTATTTAGTTTTTCTGCGTAGTCTAATTGTTGCAATGCTCTAGCATAATTCTCGGTAAATATATTGTTTCTGGATTTATATATATATAAATTTACTTCCTCAAAACTATTTTGAGAATTAATGCTTATTTTTAATCCAAGATCACACATTTGATCACTTTTAGAATAACTATGTTTATAGTAGTACAAATCAGCAGATAATTTATAAAAATCTATTTTTTTATCATCTGTAATGTTATACTTTTCAATTAGTTTTTCGGCTTCAATAATTTTTTTTTCAAGAAAATTAATTTCAATTGAATTAATTTCTATTTTATGTAACTCATTTAAAATATTATTTTGGAAAACATAATTTGCTTGTTCATCTTCATCTATCATTAATTCCTTTGGTGTAAGTAATGATAAATCCATTCCTTTCTCCTTTGCAATTCTATTTAAATTTTCGGCAATTCGATATGCTAAATTATAACTTAACTTTTGCTTATTATTTTCGATCAGGCATATCATAGTTCTTGTACATACACCTGCTGAAATTTCCTCTTGAGTCGCTCCAAGAATTATTTGTCTTATCTTCTTTAATTTTTCACCTTGCATCATGATTTCATTATCAAACATTGTTATAGCCCCCCACTCTGCCATTTTTATCATTAGAAAATAATCATATAACTCTACATTACTAAAAATGGACTAAAAACGAAATGCACTTTTATGCTATTTTTAAGACGTTTTATTTTTTCATTTATATATAACACGAAATTTAACATATATTTCTATATATAAACATATTATACCAAATCGGATTAATATTCAATAAATCTTAACTTAATATTTGTATTAAATTGTTATTTTATTTAATATGCTTAAATTCTTATATCTCAAATTTTACAAGTTGATTCTTTTTATACATAAAAATGTATGTTTAATGACAAGAATATTAATTATTTGGTAAATGTAGTGTGTGATTCGAAAAATATATAAATAATTAATATGGGATAAGTGTTTATGGGGCAAAAAATTAAAGTGAATTTTATTAAGTTGGAGAGGAAATTAAAATATCCATCAGGAAATCGCCCAGAAATAATAAAAAGTAATGAATATGAAAGCATAGCTGTAACTTTAAATGTTATTGATAGTCTACTAGATGAAGAGCGTGTATGGGAATTAAAGATGAAAATGCAGATGAATATGTTGAAGCAGTAGATGATGATGAAAGCATTAAAGTATCAGTAAAAGATAACGAAGTAAATATAAATGATTTATTTGAGGGTCTTGTTAGTAACATAAGTATTGATGAAGTAATGATGTGAGAACCTTAGAAATTGAAGCATTAAGCAAAACAGTTTTGATGGATATAGAAAAAAAGAGTAGAATGTTCCAAAAACCGTTGTTATTTCACAACTTTTTTATTTACAAAGAATAAAGCAAAGTAATAGTATGATGTTGCAAACTAAAATGTTAATATATTCATATAGTGGAAAAATAGTAAGTGGCTATTATATAGGGATAATTAAGAACCTTTGTGTGAGAGGTAAACGTTGATGAGTGAGGAATATAAAATTTATTTAGATAGTTTTAATACAAATGAAAAGATTGATTAGTACAAGATTTGATCAAGATGGTGATCTAAAGTTTTATTGTAACAAGATAGAGATAATTTCAGTTGATGAAAGTAATTATAAATTATAGATTTATGAGAAGGAAAATGTAAATTAATAAGAGAGGACTAAATATAATGAATATAGATGTAATTAAAAACAGCCTTATTTCCATGGCTGCTCTGGATATTATTTTTAGTGAAGAGGAATGGTTAAGAGTATATACATGGTATTCAAATTGGAATGAAAAAAGTTCTTTAGCAGTAATTGATAATGGTGGTGGAGATACTATGCATATAGTATTTTCAAATGATGGATGTATTATCAAAGGGTTTGATCATGAATCTGAGTTATCACCTCATGCTCAGGAAGAATTTGAAGTCTGGAAAGGAATTTATGATGATGTTCCAAAGGTGTTATTAGACTTACTTGATGATGAAGAAATTGAAAAAGATGATGTGACATTCTGCATTTGGCAGGATAAGAATCATAAGGAGTGGCAAAAGGGAAAAGTAGAACTTCCAGAAGGTTGTGATGATGGTTCTAATTATATGCTTAGTAGAATATTTTCAGCTGAAGGTTATATAGATTGGGCAAAAGATTATTGGGAATTAGGAGAGAGATTAACTTTTGAAGATGTTAAAAAGGTATTTAACCATCAACCAATTACCGAAGAAATGGTAAGAAAAATAAATCCAGATAGAGACATAAAAAAGGTAATGGAGGAACTTATAAAAATAAATTATCCAGTAGAGTACAAAAGTTAATTAAATAGAAAAAATAATTAATGTGTAAAAGTTTTGTGTTAGGGTGTACTAAGCATAGATAAGAATAAGCAAAGTAATAGTAGGATGTTGCAAACTAAAATTTTAAAATATTCATTTATAAGCAATATATGGAGTTGATTTAAAATGGAAGAGAGAAATAAAAGAAAAGAACGAATGCAAGAATTACTACAAAAAAACAAAGAGAGTAGAAAATTAGAAATTGAACCATTATTAAAAGAATGTGTTGAGGTATTACAATCTAATGTAGAAATTTTATCACAAGTTGAATCAGAAGAGATGTATTATGCTCTGCAAAAAGCATTTCCATATACATCATGGGGAAGAATAGATTGGGATAACCTTAGAAATAAAATTAAAGTTGCAAACTTACAAGATATTATTGGTATTTTGAGTAAAAAATATAAAACAAGAGATTATGATATTATTACCTTATGGGGGTATGGAAATTCGCCAGTGATTAGAACAAATTTACAAAATGCCATTAAGCATATTGAGTCTATAAATGCTATCGGCAGCGACCAGTGGGTATATTGTCCTTCATATAAATTTGTAATAGAATTTTATCATGATGACAGTATAGTAATAGGATTTCATAATTAAAATGCAATATTATTTGATGAAAAATATTCCTAAAGATATAAAAATTAAAATTTACAAAAATATAAACTTAGTTCTTTTTATCAGGAAAGTTGGTGATAGTGTGGCATGTATTGCTGAGTTTGGTATTATAAATGAATTTGAAAAAGATAAAGATTATTCATTGGAATATAAGCCGCAAAAATACAATTGCATTGCAATTGATGATAATATTTTAAATGATTGGTGGAACGAACTGATTTTAATTAAAACTTACTTTAATAGTTATTCTAGGCCAAACTTTGCATTAGCAAGGTGGGGAGTTACTCTTATTCCACCAGAATCATTAGAGGATTTTTATAACATTGTATCAAAAGATAAACGTTCTAAATCATCAAAAGAATTGATTGATTTAATGATATTATTAAGAAAGGCAATTTCCGAAAATAAATTTATAATTCACTATGGAGTATAAATACAATTTTACTTAGTTAGAAATTTTATTGAAATGCATAAGAATTACAAATCTATAGTTTTTGCAGAAAATTAAATTTTGAAAATTAACTATTTACATTATTGAAATTATGTTTAGTTAAAATGAAGTATTAAAGGAGAGGTGAATTTTATGTTATTGAATAATGGAATTACTGGGTTTTCAGATGATAAAGCATTACTACCAATGATGAGTTGCGATGAATTTAAAAGAATTTGTTATGAAATCGCTATTAGCCTCAAGTTTAATATAGAAAGTTTTGACTTTAAACTAGAAGGGAAGAACTTTTATTCTGCTAAAGTTAAAATTAATAATGATACAATATTTATTTTACTTAATGCGTATTATCCGATTATTACCTTTGCATTAAAAATCAGTCCATTTAATAATGAATATTTAGATATTGAAATGCTAAGTAATGAATTCATAAAATTTTATCATATATTAACTGTTTCAGAATTAGAATCTTCAATAACAAATGAAGAAAAAGAATGTTTAAATGATTATGAATTGAAGCAATTAAAATATTATAAGCCTGATAATGTAGCAGGAGTTATTTTTAATTATTGGGATTGATAAGGATAATATTGAGTATTAAAACATGAAAAGTTTTTTGGAGGAATTCAAAATGAAATTAATTTCAAAATATGGGTGTTCAATAGTTCCTCAAGGTAACAGTTTTTTGTATTATGAGATGAATAGTAAAGGTGAAGAAATAGGCTATTTTAGATATTCTTTTGATAATAGTATTGTTAAGAGAGATAAGGATACTTATTCTGAATGCAAATATGGTAAAGGGTATAAGAACATATTAAAGTATTTTGAGAATGATGCAGTTGTACCAAGTTCTATAGTGTGTGGTGATGGCACAGTTATTGTTACGGAATTTAAGGATTCGTATATTCATATGTTTGATAGAAACGATAATTTGATTTGGATCAATGAATCAATGGGGTCATATAACAATATATACAGTTTAGCATATGAAATTGGCTTTCTTTGTGTGTCTATCCCACCTCAAATATGATAAAAAAATTTTCGTTAAATACCTTTAAAGAAGAAGTTTCAATTACTTAGAATAAATGTTTTTTTGAAGAAATTAACTAAATATAGTACAATTACACATATTATTATATTTAGGAGGACTTGATAAATGAACAGTAGAGAAATAAAAATAGGAAAGAAATATAGACATTTTAAAGGAAATGAATATTTGGTGCTTTATGTGGCAAAACATTCAGAAACCCTTGAAGATATGGTGGTTTATCAAGCTTTGTATGGAGAAAAAGGAATATGGGTTCGACCATTGAGTATGTTTTTAGAGACAAAAGAAGTTGATGGCAAGATTGTAAACAGATTTGAAGAGATTGATAATTAGACAGAATTAGTTTAAGAAATTTACTGTGATGTTGAAATTGCGATGTAGAAAATCATGTTGTTGAAAAAAGTTGCTATCCAAATGGCAATAGTAGGTTAATTTAAGTTAAGGTAAAAAAGGAGCGTTTAATTTGAATTTTATTGGTATAGATGTTCATTTGCATTCAGTAGTTGTTGCTGTTATAGATGAAAATTTAAATATTATAGAAGTTAGCAATGCTACTTTTGAAGATGCTATAATTAAAATTAGAGAATATTTGCCTAGTGTAATTTCTATTGATGCTCCATCAAGTTTGAATAAAGGTCTTATGAATGATGAGGAATATAGAAAAAATATAGGTAGAAAGATAAATGGTCACTATAATAAAAAGGTATCTGAATATGAACTTTCGAGAAGAGGAATAAATCCATTCCCAACACCGGACAATATAGAAAAAGTAAGAAGCAGAAATGATTTATCATGGATGGAGCAGGGATTTTGGTTATATAACAACTTATTAGATAAAGGATACAAGCTCTTAGATCAGAACAATTATGTGGATAGTATGGAGAAGGGGATAGTAGAAGTATTTCCTCATGCATCATTTTCAACTTTGGCAGGACAACTATTGCAAAATAAAAATACTGATGAAGGATTAAATCAAAGATGGTTATTATTACAGCAGTTAGGACTTAATAATTTAGACTTTATTATGAAGGCTGCAAAAAGAAAAGATAAGGATGATTATTTAGATGCAATTGTTGCAGCATATACTGGACATGCAATTAGTAATGGAAAAGGTAGTTTTGTTGGTGATGCAACTGAAGGACAAATTGCTTTACCAATTAGAGATATTAAGGAATCATATAAAAGAAGTAAATATAAAGAAAAATCTATTGTTAAGGAATATCAAGATGATTGTAGTTATGAATATGAATTTCTTCATAATGATAGTGTATTATGGTTAAAGTATTTTACACCAATAAATAATTCTCCTAAAATAAAAGAAGTGATAAATATTGAAGAAGGGAACTTTAGTGTATTTGCTATTATAACAAATAATGAGGGCAAATCAGCTGAGGTAGAATTAACTAACATGAGGGGAAAAACTCAAGGGGTAAAAGTTACTGATAAATATAAAAGCATTTTAAAAGAATTCTGGGGAAGCCATGGTGATGGTATTACATATTCAATTAAGATAATAAATTGATTTCAATAGTAATGGAAAAGTGGTATGAAAGATTATGTTATTCTAAGCTTAATAGAGATTATGCACATACATGGAAATTTTTTTGCTGAATTAAATGAAAAGGACAACTCGCTAAGGGGTAGCAAGTTATCCTGAATACTGATTAGTTATTTAAAGGGTAAATATTTATGAAAAAAAGTCTTATCAAGTTTATGTTTTTATTATAGGGGGAGTTTGTGACAAGTTTATGGCAAAATAATTAAATTAAGCTAAATAATTTATTAAATACAATTAAGGTTATTGAGGTGTTGAAATGGGACTTGTATTAGGTGTAATTGGTGTTTTGATAATGATCATAATTGGTATGCTTTTTGGTAGAATGATGCAGCTTGTGGGATTAATCATTGAAGCAAGTGTGAAATTGTTCAAAAAACTATTTTAAAATTATGAGATATGATAAGGAGAATCGTAAAATGAAAATTTCAGAAAAGTGTTTTAGTCGTACTAACATGGTTTTGTGTCTTTTTCCTTTAATATATATTATCTTTTCTGATACTTTTAATTTTCAAATTAATAAGTATGTAAAGTTTCTAAGTGTAGTTATTATTTGTACTGTTAGCATGCTGTTTGGGATTGGATATCATTTGACTAATAAACCAATTAAAAAGAAGGATTCTATTGGTCTAATATTTGGAAATTTGATAATAGTAAGCTTGCTGATTTGGTGGTATATTCGATTTATATATTAAATTATAATTAATGAAGATATTCAAATTTAATGGTTGTTTATGTGGAATTAAATTTATGTAGTTAGGAGAATGGTAATGGAAATTAAGTTTATGACGTTACTTATGAATTGGATTAATTTTGGATTAATAATTTTAATAATAATAGGAATTTATAAAGGGGTAAAAGGATTAAAAAGTTTTATAAATAGAAACAAGCAAATGAATGAAAAGATAGATGCTATTTTAGAGGAACTAGAAAAGAAAAAGTGAATAATACTAATAATATATTTTACTAAATACTTATACCATATTAATTTTTGATTAATATGTATGAGTATTTTTTTATTTATCTTATTTTCCGAACAGGAAAAGAACACTGGATTTTATTGAAAATTTCAGCGTTAAACCTCAAGGCTGTAATAAAAAAATGCAAGAAATTATTAAGTTAGGTAATTTTTAAAAGGAATTAATGAATCATTTGCACTTTAGAACTAAATGGTCAATGAATTAAAGAAATTAGAACCTGTAACAGAATTAATTCATAATAAGTCGTTCGTATACCATTTTTGCCATAGATTCGTCACTCTCTTTCATACCACTCTTACTCCATTCCATTAAGACATTATAAAAACCTCCTGCTATGAATGCATTGTTATATTTCTGAGATTCAATAGAACAATGATTTTTACATGAAATAGAACTACAAAGTGAATGAAGGAATTTAACAGATTTTTCGAGTATTAAAGTATTTAAATCAGAATTAATTAAATTAGTAATTAATTTTTGATGTTTTCTGAAGTGAGAGAAAAACGAGTATGTAAATTCATAGCTATCGGCCTCAGTATAATTTGAAATAAGATTAGAGTATTCTTCGAAAATTTCATCAAGATAAACACTAATAATATCTTCTAATATATTGTAATTTCTATAAAAAGCCATCCTAGATACGCCAGCTTTCTGAGTTACCTCAGTGATAGAAATGTTTTTAAAGTTTTTTTTCTCCATTAAGATCATAAGAGCTGTAAAAATGCTTTCTTTTGTTATCTTATTTTGAGTATCATTGTATTTATTTGCCATGAACATTATCCTTTCTTTTGTAACATCTTACGTATATACTATTGAACTATTTCTGTATTCAAATTATACTATACTCATCAAGGAGTTACAAGTGAAACGTCTAAAGGAGGATGTTATGAAAGTATTATATTTTACAGCAACAGGTAATAATTTGTATGTAGCTAAGAAAATTGGGGGAGAAAGCTATTCTATTCCTAAATTAATGAAACAAGGTCAATTTGAGTTTGAAGATGAAAAGATTGGTATTGTATTTCCGAGTTATTATGGAGGGGTTCCTAGAATTGTTGAGGAGTTTTTAGATAAAGTTAAACTAAAAAGTAAGTATATTTTTGTGGTAGTGTCATTTGGATCTTTTTCAGGAGCAGTCATACCTGAGCTTTTAGAAATTGGAAAAAGAAATCAAATCCAGTTTTCATACATTAATGAAATACTTATGGTTGACAATTACCTTCCAGTATTTGATATGGATAAAGAGATGAAAAAAGAGCCAAAGAAAAATATAGAAGAAAGTCTTGCACAAATAATCAAAGATATCCAAAATGAAAAAGTATATATCAAGAGACACGCTACAGTTATAAGATTTATTGAAGCAATAATAAAAAAGTTTCATTCTAGTACTAAGGGGAATCCTGAATATGATAAGAATTTCTATGTAGAAGATGCCTGTAATAGCTGCAAAATTTGTGAGAAAGTTTGCCCAGTAAATAATATTAATGTAGATACTAAACCTGTTTATAAAGGAAATTGCGAGCATTGTTTAGCATGTATTAATCATTGTCCACAGAATGCTATTAGGCTAAAAGGTGAAAGAAGTAAAACTAGATTCATTAATAAAAATATTGCATTGAAAGAAATAATAGATTCAAATAACTAGCTTTATACTATGTCACAGCAAAAAAAGTCGAGTCACGAAAAATAAAGTTGTGTTAAAAATGTATGAAATACTATGCAAAGAAGAGTGGAGCAATCTATAATCAAAATAATAAATTTCTTATATTACGAGAATAACCTGTTTTTTTACTTAACGAAAAATATTTTGTCAATCATGGTATCTTGAATTTGTTCAAGAATTTTTCTAATGTCCGATTCTTTGCCAGAAGTAAGAAGCCATTTAATTGTAGTTAGTACTAAAGAGGAGTAAATGGTTGAATAGTAGTCTAATAAAGAGTTGTCTTTGCAGGCATTATGAATTATTAGATATTGTTTGAAATTTTCTTTTAATAAATTTTGACAATCATCATATAGGTGGAGAGAGTCTGTTTTAATTTTCCATAATGCAAGAATGGTCTTTTTTTGGTCATAAAGATATTCGTAGGTTTTATAAAGAATAGAAAAAAGTTCGTTTTCTTTCATGTCACTAAAGCGTTCATTACTAAAAGAAGTAGCATTTTTCATGATTTCATTGATAAGTTGTTCTGCTAATTCATATTTGTCTGAATAGTGTTTATAAAAAGTAGAACGATTTATTAAAGCCTTATTTAATATGTTTTGTATAGTAATTTCATTAAAATCTTTTTCAGAAAGTAATTCAATAAATGTATTTCTAATATTTGCACGTGTTTTAATTACTCTTAAGTCTGTTTTTTGTTGCATATCCGTCATCCCCATTCCATAATTAATTACCATTAAATATATCAGATATTAATTACACATATAAATTTTAACAAAATGAAAATAAAAGGCAAGAGCAACAGGTTGTTTAGTAGTAAGCAACCTGTTGCTTTTTATTTTGAAATAAATAAAAAGTCTAGGAATTACTATTATTAATACATTCTATTTTGTATGGTTATGCAACAAAAAGTAGTATATTTGTTTGTTATCAAACAATTTTACGATTTTTATTGATTGAAAAGAATTGAAGGAAAAAATAAAATAAGGTTATACAATGATAATTAATCTCAATAAGGAAAGAGGAGGTAGAATTTATGATGCTTTTGATGGAATAAAAGTATGCGTATATGATGAGATTTTCAATAGTAAAAAAGAGATCAATAACTTAAAAATGGGATAACTAGAATGCATTTACGCAGCACAAAGTCAAAAATAATGAAAGGTGATGAATATTATGTTAAATAATAAAATAATAAAAGAAAAATTTCCTGTTGGATTTTATAATGATTTGCACCAAGATTTTAGTATCAATTTTCAGATGAATCGCTTTTATAATTGGTCAAATGATGAAGAGATGCTTAAAGAAATGAAAAAAGTTAGTCCATACATTCATAATTATGAAGAATATATTAATAAGTTTCTAGAATTGTCAGAAAAAGCATTGAAGGAAGGAAAAAAATTAAGGGCTGCTTATTACTTGAGAGGAGCAGAATTTTATATATCCGAAACAGATCCGAAAAAGCAAGCTTGTCGTAAACATTTTATTTCATTAATGCAAGAACATTTTCATGTCAAGGATAGTCAACACTACAAGGTTCCTTATGAGAATGGATTTCTTTCGGCTTATCGCTTTACACCAGAAGCGCCAAAGGGAACTTTTGTGATGTTTGGTGGTTTTGACAGCTATATAGAAGAAATATTTTCAGTAGCTATGATAATTAAAGATGAAGGATATAGTGTTATATGTTTTGATGGACCAGGACAAGGGGCTACTCTTGAAGATTATAAAATATCTATGACTCATGAATGGGAAAAACCTGTAAAAGCTATATTGGATTTCTTCAAAACTGATGATGCAACTTTATTTGGACTTTCTTTGGGTGGTTATCTTGCAATAAGAGCAGCTGCATTTGAAAATCGAGTTAAATGCGTAATTGCTGATGATATTTGTGCAGATTTTTATCAGATATTGCTAAGACAAATTCCTGTGAATTTAAGAGAAGAGTTTCAGGCTCTTATGTTGAATCAGAATGACCAAGAAGTGAATTCTTTAATAAAAAAATTAATGAAGGAAAGTCTTATGTTGGAATGGGCAGTAAACCAAGGCATGCATATTACAGGAACTCAAACACCTTACGACTTTATGAGTGAAATGATGCTTTTTAATACAAAAGAAATATCAGCAAAAGTAGAGCAGGACGTTCTTTTAATGGCTGCACAGGAAGATCATTATATACCACTTAACCAATTATTTGAACAAAGTAAATCTCTTATAAATGTACGTTCTTTAACAACACGTATGTTTACAAGAAAGGAGAATGCCCAAAATCATTGTCATGTAGGAAACATTGGACTTTCTATAGAGGTTATACTAAATTGGCTAGAACAAAATTCAAAACAGAAGACATTATTGATAAACAACTTGTAATTTAGACTTATGTGATAACTATTTTTTCATCTGGCTACTTGATTAGGTGCAGTTCAAATAGAACTAGATGCTTATTTTAGTTCGAAATTCATTCACATAATATGTTGTAATTAATACATGATAATTTATGTATTAACATAATAAGCAAATGAATAAAAAGATAGATGGAATTTTAGATGAACTAGAAAAGAATAAGTGAATAATATTAATAATGTGATTTACTAAATACTCACACTATATTAATTTTGGATTAATAGGTGTGAGTATTTTTATGCATAGAAGAAGATACTCCAATTTATAGGTGAGTGGATGTGCATGTCAAAGAAAAATGGAGTTATATTAAAAATTATTATAATAATGGAGAACAATCATTTATTATTTCATAACTTTTTATTCATTTGTTAGATAAAGAATAAGAAAAGTAATAGTAGGATGTTAAAAATTTAAATGTTAAAATATTTATATAAGGGAATGACTATTTTGAAGAAGATGTTCTTTAAAAATTTGCTATTACTGTAACAGTGTAAATGATTTTAAGAATAATGAAGACTTAAAGTTTTATTGTAAAGATTGAAATGATTTTATTGGTTGAAAGTAATAATGAATTATAGATTTTTTAGAAGAGATTTTAAATGAAATAAGGAAGGAAATTGATATGAGCGTGGGTTACTATATGATTAATAAAACAAAAAAAGAGCAAATAACATTTTCTCATCTTCCTGCTGAGACAGCTAGAGAATTAACAGGAAATCCAGTTACTTCAGCAATTACTACTTGGTACATGCTCAAAAACTTAGGTGATGACATAAGTTTTATTCCAGATCAATACTATGAAAATGAATCTTCACTAAAAGAAGTATCATTAGATGAAATTTTAGGTTACAATGATATGACAAATTTAATAATAGAAGATTTAATAGGTTTAAGTATATTAAAGGATAATGGAATTGAACATATTTTTGAGGATGAGCCTGAAGTGTATATAAGAAGATTAGAAAATGTATGGATGGATGAAAACTAAGATAAATTTTGAAAAGTGAAATTGGCTCAGCATATGAGAGGGAAAATAAAGAAGCGCCATGGAAAAAGGTTGAAGATTGATACAATTAGATTCTATGGGAGAAATAATTAAATTTAATATATAATTATAAACTGTTTTAAATGGTTAACAGGAGGAAAAGTGATAAAGTTATTAGAAAGAGATTATTTTAAAAATAAGGATTTTACAGCATATATTATTAAATCAATGCAGGAAGCACTTTCATATGGATTATTAGATGGAATTGATGATGAGCAAGAACTTAAGGATATGGAGGAATATATTGAAACAAATTATGATTTTTTAGATAACAATTGTAATAATTATAAAGAACAATATGTTTCTAGCAAGATACTTCATCTTAATATAAATGATATTAGTTGTTATTCAGATATTTTGGGAGAAAAACTAATTTCTTTGCTTAAAAGTATAAATGCAGAAAATATAGAAATTATACTGGATACAAAATGTGATTGGTTTAGTCAAAAAAATAACTATAAACCAGTTCGTAAAGCATTGAAGGAATTAAGAGAAATAGTTGGAATGAAAAACTATTATGGTGCTTTTGATGTAGATTTAAAGCATCTCAAACAAATGATAGAGATTATATTTTGGTTAGGAAGATGTAATGCTTCATTACCTTACATTCATTTAATTTGTGAAAAACAAAGAGTAAGTTTTATGATATGTAAATATGGGAATTTACATGTTGACACATATTCAAAAGAAATAGATAAAAGTATTGAGGAATCATATTCAAAAAGTGGTTTTATTTCTATAGATAATGAATATGAGTTTCTTGAAGATGAGTTTAAAGGAAGAAAAATCAAAATTTAAATTGTTGAGTAATAGGAGATTTAAGTTTAATGAGAAGAGTAAGAGATGTATTTTATATAAATGCAAATTTTAATGAGAAATATTTTATATATTATGGAATGGAATTTAAAGAATTTATTAAACATAATCCAATAAAGATAGAAAACATTTTGGTCACTGAAGGAAATTATATTGCTAATAATTTTAATAGAAGTTGGTTCTTGGAGACGGCTAATGGAAAAAATGATATTTTAGAGTTATCAAAGGAAGATATTTATGGTTTAGGTAATTTCCATTGGTTAGACTATAATAATGAAGTTGATTTAAATAGCTGCACACCAGAAGAAAAGGCAGAAGTATTATATTTATCACATTTTGGCAAGCCTTTGAATTCACCATTTTTTAGTGGAATAAATAATGACTTTGTTTATCTTTCTCATGATGACGGGTGGTTTTGTAAATTGTATTGCAAAGATATGTGTGTATTTAAAGATATAATTGCAAATAAAATTATAGAGAGTTTTTCCATAAATAAAAGAAGGAAAATATATCCTATGCCTGAAGATATAAAAGAAGAGATCCTTGAATTAACTAAAAAAGGACTTTTAATAGACTTCTCTAATATATACAGGGATAATAAATGTATTAGTTTAAATTATTATACTATTGGTCATTATGAAGATATGGACGAAATGTATAATAATCTCGAACGAAACAAGTACAGAGCGGATGTTAAAGGAATAATTGAGCATAAAAATAAGTCATGGAAAATACAAAGCAGAAATAATTAAAGTATTAATCTATTGGGTATCTTGCTAGTTGTCATAGGGCATCACCTTCTTAAGTAAAGATACAACATTATTATACCAAAACAAAAAGTGACTATGTAAGCCACATAGCCACTAATTTTTATTTTACGCCACGAAAAATGATTTTCACTTATATAAGCTAATAAGATCATTCACAAATATTTCTCCATTTGTAAAATGAATTTTATTGTTGCTTAAAAGTCCATCCAATGATTGAATTGTTTTTTCGATCATAGAAATTTTCCATCTTTTGCTTAAATCCTTTTTAAAACTAATATAAATTTCGTTTTTTAATGGTTCATATACTATTGAACACAAAGTATTCTCCTGACTAGTTTGACTTAAAACTTCAAAGGCTTTATTTATTCCAAAGCTATGAATATTATTATCAATATATTCATGAGCACAAATATATCTATCAGCACCTATACCATATACTTTATTATAATTTGCTTCCTTAAAATCCCCATTTGGAAAATTAGTCATAATAATAAAATCATTATTAATCTGACTTATTATATTTGTATCAATTCCTTCTTCCAGAATAAATGCATCACCAGTTTTATCAGCGATAATAGTATGTAGCCCTAAATCTGGGTATAATGGATTTCTAGGATACGAGATTATTCTTTTATTAAGAATTTCAAAAAATTCAGATGTTTTTCTTGTTTTCTTTAAAGCCTCATCAAAAATATCAAAAGCAAACCAATTATTTTCATCACAACTTGATTTAAAACCTGGACTATATTGTACTGCTTGAGTACAAATAAAAAGACCGTCACTATTAACACCAGCGACATCGATATATTTATTTTCCATTAATGCTGAAAAATTAAAAACATTTTTATCATTATAACTATTAATTTTCAGTTTTAAATCAATTTCATCAGTATCAAAATTCATACCATAAATAGTTTTTTCTTGACCGTATACTGCAAAACTTGTACACATTTTAGAAACTCCTTTTAATTTATAATTTTGTCATATATAGATATTCAAATTAATAATCAAACTTATAAATGTAATATATATGTACTATTGAGAAATTATAATCGTAACACTACACTAGAAATCAGATACATTTTTCTGGAAGCAGGCATGTGAAATTGAGCTGATGATGGTTCTTAAGCAGATAACCCAAATCTGTGATTTGGTGTGAATCGCTTACTCAGCGAACGAACGTGAGTCGAGTTTCCTCTATGGCTTGTTTCATTTACAGCTTATCCAAAAGTGAATGTCCAAAAAGTAAGTGTCCAAATTTTATATTTGGAAACACGAACTTTCTCCCTGGAGCTTTTATATTTGGAAACATGAACTTTCTCCTTGGGGATTTTACATCTGGAACACGCTGGAATGACGACAAGCCGACATTTAGAACCTTCCAGCGAAAATTTCACTAGTCCTGTGGAAGATAAATGCATCTGATTTCGGTAATTGTTGCATAAGTATAATCCTTGCATTATATATCTATAATATGCTTAGAGTATTTAGAGAATCATTTAGTTATTTTACCATTGGTTTCACCACTTTCTTAAACTTATATTTAAATGATATCACTGGCTACATCAATGTATCAACCTAATACATTTTTCAGAAACAAAAATGCGCCATCTAGCGTTTGCTTTATGGCACATTTTATTATTGATTTTCTTTTTTCATTCTAAAAATAATTTTCTGTATACTTTTGGTGGATAAATAATACATTTCAGAAAGACTTTTCACAGAAGTACCCTCTTGATATATCTTATAAATATCTGCATTTCTCGCAGAAGTTTCCTCTTTACTTCTAGTAGTTTCTCCCCAATGCTTTTTGTTGCATTCTTTTTTAGGAATATATATGTATTCACCCTCAACATATTTTTGAATTAAATCCAATAATTCTTGTGGCAACACATCTGTTGCTTTAATATAGCTCATTAGTATGCTCCTCCTAAATACAATTTCATTTTAGGATTGAGCAAAGGTTATTTCATATTTAATTATTGATATCTATGCAATAGCCTCTGCTATGCATTAACTACAGGTCTAGTCATAAGGCAATTTCCTCCATTTCTTCTCAGTTACTGTAAATTATATTTATTATTTCTCACATCTAATGTATAAGTTTAAAATATTATAGTACATTTTACCACAAATTAGGATAAAGCGACAACTATAAAATTGCGCAAAAATTAACTTATGAAAGTAATCATTTAACTTTATTTGTTCCTCATAGCAAAAAAGTCATGGATGTGTTTTATTAGGTTTACTGGGCAAATGTTTTTTTCTTTACTTGGTAATAAATAGATGATAAAATAGTTAAAAAGATTTAATTAAATGTATTTAACTATTTATATAGAAGGTGAAAAATTATGATTGAAAACAATATAGCCTTAATTGCAAATTATTTTTGGAAAGAATCTATTAACAATATTAGTAATACTTTATCTGAGGCACAAATTAGTAATTTTAATATGAATGATTACTATTACCTTACATCAATTTATCAACTAGGTGCGCCTAAATTGGGAGATTTAGCTACAAAACTTAATTTGACAAAGCCTGCAATTTCAGCATTAGTTAAAAGATTAGAGAAGAATGAATTAATAGTAAAAACTCAATCTAAAGAGGACAAAAGGGTTTATTTTGTGAGCCTTACTGACAAAGCAATTAAAATTATTGAAGGAGATAATAAGTTATATGCAAGTTTATCAAGTGTTTTTAGTGATTTCTTAACAAATGAAGAAATGGAGATTGTTGATAATTTATTGCAGAAAGTAGTAGATAAATTTATACAACTGTGAAGATACATTGCTAAATTGGACTTGGTTAGTTTATTGGGGGAAGTTATAATGAAAAATTTAAAGTATTTTGTTTTGATTACAGATATAGGATTCGTGATTTATTGGTTTATTACGCTGTTTCATTTAATTCCACAAAATTTATTGTTTAAAGATTATACTAATCCTATTTTATTTGCATGGAATTGGTCATTCTTTCCGCTTGATATGGCAATTTCTATAACAGGATTTTTAGGGCTATATTTGTATCGTAAAAAGAGTATATTATGGAAGAAAATTAGTTTGATTTCGCTTGTTTTGACAGTATGCTCAGGATTGCAGGCTATTTCATTTTGGTTAATAAGGTATGACTTTGATCCAATCTGGTGGATTTTTAATTCTTATTTGCTTATATATCCATTATTCTTTATAAAAGGTTTATTAATTGATAATTGTGAGAGGTGTTAAAAGTGAGTTGGATTTATTTAATTTTAGCAATAACATTTGAAATTTTAGGAACAACTTTAATGAAGTTGTCAGATGGTTTTTCAAATGTAAAATATGCTATAGCCATGCTTATTTTTTATGTTCTAAGCTTAAGTATGTTAACATTGGCTTTAAAGAAGTTAGAGATAGGAATTGCATATGCAATTTGGTCAGGTGTAGGGATAGTGTTATTATCTATTATTGGAGTTATATTTTTTAAAGAATCAATAAATTTGCCTAAAATAATATTTGTAAGTTTTATCTTGATAGGTACAATTGGATTGAATCTGAGTAGATAATGAAATCTTACGGTAGATTTTGGTTTGATCCTAATTCTGGAGGTATAAAAATATGATTTTTCTAAATTTTAAGAAGAATTAGTTGATTTAATGATATTATTAAGAAATAGGATTTCCGAGAATAAATATATAAAATAAAGAATTTATAAACCTATTAATAATACATATAAATTAGATGTTAAGGTTGGAGTTGAACATTAAACCTCCAACCTTAAAGAATTACTTAAATTATGATTAACACGAACTTGTTCTTAAATCAAAGGTTCCAATTGGTTCTGGACCTCTTAATATTTTTCTTTTTATATGAAGACTTCCATTTGAAGAAGTTCTAATCTTCCATTCAATCAACATTATTTGTCCGTGTACTATCTCAATGCCTTGTATTCCACTTGCTCTAACACATGAGCCGTCATTGAAATAAGGGATTTCATTCACTTTTGGAAAATGAGGTCTATGGGTATGCCCGCAGATGATCATAATTTTGTTAGTTTTAATCCAATTACTATAAATACGTTCAATTTTATGAATCTTTTCTGAACTTTTTACAGGGCTTGCAGGGTTTATAAATCCTACAGAGTGAAGAAATCTCCAAAAATATCTTACTGTGAGCCTAGTAAAAAACCATATCTTGTCATTCATTATATCTCCTTGATGACCATGAACGGTTAATATTTCTTGGCCTGTATCTTTATGCTTAAAAACTACTGACTCATGTACTTGGAGATTGGGGAATAATTCTATTTCTTCTTCGTTATAATCATCATAAAATTTATAATAATTCTTTTCTACAAAATTTTTATATTTTAACTGTATGTTATGATTACCATATAGCATAATCAATCTATCAGAATTGAAGAACTTTTTTAATATAGAATATACATCATCATGTGCAAGTCTTATGTGTTTAAAATTAGAATGTTCCCAAAGCTCATCTCCATCGCCAACTTCAACATAAGTATAGCCATTATTAAAATAGAATTCTAATGCAAATAAAAAGATATTTTGATTTTTTGCAAATTCATCAGATGGGGTACTATCTCCTCTATGACAATCACTGAAAAATATATATTTAGAGTTGTCATCAAAGTATTCAATTTTGGCGTTATTATAAGCTTCTGTTAATCTTTTTTTTGCTAGCTTCTTTTCTAATATCATATAACACCGTTACGCAAAATCTACTAAAATCTAATATTCGGAGTTTTATATTTTCTTTAAATAAGTTTTAATGATCTTTTCCTTTTATACTATTATTAGTTCTAATAAATTTATAACGGTTTTCACCGTCCTTCCAAATTTGAATTTTCCTTGTTGCTTTCGTGAAATAATCTCTTTAATTTATTATAACTCAAACAGATGTAATTAATCTGCCATTTTGAATAAGAATATATTTAAAATAATAAAACTGTCCATCATAAAGGGAGTATTTTATTATATGGGAAAATCAGAAGGTGTTGCAACATAGTCATATTATGTTTATAAGATTATTGTTTTGTATAAGAAAATAAAGTTACTTATAAAAATAAAAATATTTGCTACATAAGGAACATATGGTAAAATTAAAGATAATATTGTAGAAAGTAGGGGAAAAGATGTTAATATGGAAAAATGAATATTCAATAGGCGTTGACATAATTGATAAGCAGCATGAGCATTTGTTTGATATTGGAAATCAAGCATATGAACTATTAAAAAATGAGCTCCGTGTGGACAAGTATGATGAAATTGTTCAAATACTAGAAGATTTGCGTCAATACACTAAATTTCATTTTGAAACAGAAGAAAACTATATGGCCCAAATTAACTATCCTCAATTATCTAATCAGAAAATGGAGCATGAAAATTTTATAAAAAAAATATCGGATATTGATTTTAGAAAGTTGGATGAAAACCCTAATAAGTATCTAGATGATATACTTTCTTTTGTTTTTGGCTGGATATTAGACCATGTTTTGAATAAAGATAAATTAATAACGCAAAATCAAGGTTGAGTAAAGAGCTAATATTAAAGTTTAGTTTTAATTTATAATATAGATACACAGCGTAAGAATTAGATTTATGCAACAAATACCTAAATATGACACATTTATCTTCCGCAGGACTAGTGAAATTTTCGCGGGAAGGTTCTAAAGATGGGCTTGTCGTCACTTCAGCGTGTTCCAGATGTAAAATCCCCAAGGAGAAAGTTCATGTTTCCAAATATAAAAGCTCCAGGGAGAAAGTTCGTGTTTCCAAATATAAAATTTGGACACTTACTTTTTGGACATTCACTTTTGGACAAACTGAAATGAAACAAGCCATAGAGGAAACTCGACTCACGTTCGTTCGCTGAGTAAGCGATTCACACCAAATCAGTTTTTTAAATGAGGTTAACTCAGGAATGAGTTAACTAAGTTCAAGAAACCAAATCATAGATTTGGACTTTCACTTATCTTCTTAAGAACCTTCATCAGCTCAATTTCACATGCCTGCTCCAGAAAAAAATGTATCATATTTCTAGTGTAGTTTTATAATTTTAATTTCTCAAAAGTGTATACATATTCCATTTATAAGTTTGATTATTAAATTGAATATCTATAGCATTACTTTATTGTTTAAAATAAAGTAATGTTACATTCTTAATACTTGAATTGAGGACAGTTGAAATAGACTGTTCTTTTATTATGTAGAAAAATAACATTAGGAGCTTTGGTATTTATAATTATCAATCAATATTTTTTATCCTGTGAAAACTGAAAACAAATAATATCATATTAAAAAGTTAACAAATTTGAATTCAAAATAATATGATATAAAAATAAGTTATTTTGTTTGAGGAGATTATATATGGGGTACTATATTAAAGTAGAACCTAATGTAAAGATTTATGTAGAAGATCTTAATGAAGGAGCTGATAATACTATTTTATTTATACATGGCTGGCCAGGCAGTCATAAATTATTTGAATATCAATTTGATGTTTTACCAAAGTTAGGATATAGGTGTATTGGTATAGATACAAGAGGTTTTGGAGAGTCAGATAAGCCTTACAAAGGTTATAATTTCGATAGGTTGTCAGATGATGTCAGGTGTATAATTGATGCCTTAAAGTTAAGAAATATAACACTAGCAGGACATTCAACTGGAGGAGCAATTGCTGTAAGATATATGGCACGTCATAAAGGTCATGGAGTATCGAAGTTAGCTCTTTTTGCAGCTGCAGCTCCAAGTCTTATTAAGCGCCCGAACTTTCCTTATGGTTTAGATAAAGAGACGGTTATCAATCTTATTGAAGGAACATACAGTGATAGACCAAAGATGCTTCAAGGGTTTGGAGATATATTTTTCTATCAACATATAAGTGAAGCCTTTTCAAATTGGTTTTTCCAATTAGGATTACAGGCAGCAGGGTGGGCAACAGCAGCAATTGCAAATGCCTGGATAAATGAAGTTTTCTTTTCTGATTTAGAAGAAATAAACGTTCCGACTCTAATTATTCATGGGATTCATGATAAAGTTGTGCCTTTTGAATTAGGAGAGATACAAGAAAAATGCATTAAAGATTCGAAGCTTTTGCCTTTTGAATTTAGTGGACACGCTTCCTTTTATGATGAGAAAGATAGATTTAACAAAGAACTTATTAAATTTATTGAAGAATAAAATACTTTTAATTAAGAGTGCTAAAGTAAATATATTGAATGTATTTTAAGGTTATGCAAATGGGAGAAAATATTTATCCTATTTGCATAATCTTTTTTGATTCTAAAATTTTTAGAAGATTTTAGATAATATTCTTAGTTTAAAGTTGCACAATAAAACGAATAATAGCTTATTTAAAATTAAATCATAATACAATTTAATTAAAAAAATATTATAAAAAGACAAGAAATGGTGTAAATAAATGTCTGAAAAGTGAGAAAGTATATATAATTAGTATTATAATATTACAATATGTAAAAACAAAATTATGAAGAAAAAAACAAAAAATAGTATAATATGCTTAAAATAAATAATAAAATTTTGAGAGGTGTATTGAGTATGGAAATTAAATGGGATCAAAATTTAGCTGTTGGTGTTGATAAAATTGATAATCAGCACAAAGAATTGTTCGATAGAATGAATAAATTAATATTAGCAATGAAAGAGGGAAAAGGCAAGACGGAGGTTATGGATACATTGAAGTTTTTAGAAGATTACGTTGTTAAACATTTTAATGAGGAAGAAGAACTTCAAAAAAGAAATAATTACCCAAAGTATGAGACTCAACATAAGGAACATGAAGAGTTTAAAATGGATTTAAATAATTTTAAGAGCATGATTGAAAAGGAAGGTTTATCTTCTGCTTCAGCCATAAAATTACAAAATAGTATGTCACTTTGGTGGAGAAAACATATAAAGGATTTGGATATGGATTTAGGAAAATTTTTGATGAAGGTTTAATTGACATAGGTTTATTTGTTTAATTAATAGATTGAATAATATGGGTATGAAAGAACTATGCAAAGAAAGTAAGAGCAATCCTACTGAAAGGCATAGTTTTTTTATTTTATTTACAACAGAACGTAAGTTCGATATAATGGTTTTATAGTATTTAATTAAATAGGGGAGTAAGATAAGATGGATAAAAATGTTTATGAACTCATAAAAGATATTGAATTGCAGAGAGAAAATATTAATAATTGGGAACAAATAACTAATATATTTGTTAATTCTATCAAAAGAAGAGGGCTTAGTGAAGGTGAAGTAGAGAAAGTTAACAATATTATAATAAAAGGAATTAAAAACGAAGAATTATATTGAGTATGGTGTATAATTGATATAAAAGATAAAATGTTATGAATTAATTACTTTGATTAAGAGATACTAAAAATTTAACAAATAAGTAATTTAAATTTTATAATGGAGAAAAACATATGAAGGATTATATTGAATTTATCACTAAAGCATGGGAAAAATTTATAGATACAGGAAAAGTGGATTCAAAGGTTAGAAGAGAAATTGCTGATTCATGGATAAGATGCAGAAAGTATGGGGTTAATCCTCATAATGGGAAGGGAAATATTAAGCATCCAGATATAAATAAGTTAATCAATAAAAATAGTGAACTTATTTCTGTTGCAAGACCTGTTATAGAAAGTATATATAGTATGGTTCATGGATCGGGCTTTGCTATATTCTTGGTTGATAGAGATGGATATATTATAGATATAATAGGTGATAAGGATATAATGGAGAGAGCAGAAGATTTGAATTTCTTAAAAGGAGAATTGTGGTCCGAAAAAGTAGTTGGAACTAATGCTATAGGCACTGCATTATATCTCAATAAACCAGTTCAAACTATAGGGGCAGAGCATTATGGAATAAATCAACACTCTTGGACATGCTCAGCAGCTCCAATATATGATGAAGATGATAATTTAATTGGATGCATTAATATGTCTGGTAATTATTATAATGCCCATTCACACACTTTAGGAATAGTAACTGCAGCAGCTCAATCAATACAAAAGCAAATGGAACTGGCTATTTCATATAAATTACTAAATGCCACTTTTGATTCCATATCAGAGGGTATGATAGTTATGGATGAGCATATGAAAATAAAAAGAATTAATGGGCAGGCGTTAAAAATTTTAGACATAGCTTTAGAAGAAGCCATGAATATAGATATAAAGCATGTTTTAAAAGGAATTGATTTTTATAAAAGTATAAACAATATAGAATGGGATTTTTCTATAAATAATGAAAGAATTAGGTGCGTTATAAATATACGTCCAATAAGCAAAAATGGAAAAAATAGTGGAATGGTAATAACTTTTTCAAAAGTTGAAGTAGTACATAAATTGATTAATAAATTTGTTGGATACAAAGCTCAATATCAGTTCAAAGATATTACAACAAATAATTTAGAAATGAAAAAAATGATAGATTTTTCTAAGAAGGCTGCAAAGAGTGACTGTAATATTTTAATTCAAGGAGAAAGTGGGACTGGTAAGGAATTAATTTCACAGTCAATACATAATTATAGTAATCGAGCAAGAGGACCATTTGTTGCTGTGAATTGTGCTTCAATTCCAAGTGAACTTGTTGAAAGTGAGTTATTTGGATACGAAAAAGGTGCTTTTACAGGAGCGTCAAAGGAAGGACATCCAGGGAAATTTGAATTAGCAGATGGTGGAACAATTTTTTTAGATGAAATTGGAGAATTGCCTCTAGATATTCAAAGCAAACTTCTTAGAGTATTAGATAATGGAAAGATTGTTAGAGTAGGAGGAACCTTTGAAAAACAATTAGATGTGAGAATTATTGGGGCTACCAATAGGATATTGAAAAATGAAATAAGGAAGAAAAATTTCAGGGAAGATTTATACTATAGGCTAAGTGTAATGGAAATAAAAACAATACCTCTTAGAAGAAGAAAAGAAGATATAGATTTGCTTATAAATGAATTTATTAATAATTTAAATTTAAAAAGTAAAAATAACGCTGTAAGTGTAAAAAACTCCTATATTGATGAGTTGAATAAATATGATTGGCCTGGAAATATACGTGAACTTAAAAATGTTGTTGAAAGAGATTACTATATAAGTGAAGGTGAAATTGTAAATATAGATTTCTTAGATAGTAACAATAATCATGAAAAAATTATTGAACAGAAGTTATTAAAAGAAGGATTTGATATAATACCCCTTAGTGAGATTGAGGAAAAAGCAATAAGAAATGCTATAATGGAGTGTAATGGAAATATTCAATTAGCAGCTAAACTATTAAATATAGGAAGAGCAACTTTATATAGAAAGATAAAAAGTTATGGAATAGATGTATCAAAATGAGAATTAAGTATAGAGTGTATCAAAATGATAATAAAAAAATGTATCATTTTGATACATTTTTTATTTTAAATTAAGTTTACGATTTGCTATAGTTTTATTACGAAGCTTTAGAAAATAAGTCATGTGAAGTTGTTAAAATAAAAATATAATTTTATAGTGACAGCTTTGGCATAGATATTGCTCTATATAAATGTGAATAAATTAACAATTAGTTATTAGGAGGAGTTTATATGAAAGCTGCATTATGGTATGAAAAGAAAGATGTTAGAGTTGAAGAAATTGAAGAACCAAAAATAATAACAAGTGATGGTGTAAAGATCAAAGTAAAATGGTGTGGTATATGCGGTTCAGATTTGCATGAATATTTAGGAGGACCTATATTTATACCAGTAGGACAACCACATCCATTAAGCGGAACAACTGCTCCAGTTGTTTTAGGACATGAGTTTTCAGGAGAAGTTGTAGAGATTGGTAATAATGTAACGAATTTTAAAGTTGGAGATAGAGTAATAGTAGAACCAATAGTTGCATGTGGAAAATGTCCAGCATGTCTTGAAGGAAAATATAATTTATGTTCATCTTTAGGATTTCATGGACTTTGTGGAAGTGGAGGAGGATTAGCTGAATATACAGTTTTTCCAGAGAAATTTGTACATAAAATACCAGATGAAATGTCTTATGAGCAGGCAGCTCTAGTTGAACCAATGGCTGTGGCATTACATTCAATTAGAATTGGTAAATTTCAAACAGGGGATACTGCATTAGTTTTAGGCTCAGGACCAATAGGGCTTGCAACCATAGAATGCTTAAAAGCAGCAGGTGCAAAATTAGTAATAGTATTGCAAAGAAAATCAATAAGACAAGAATATGCTAAAAGAGCAGGTGCAGATGTAGTATTAGATCCTAATGAAGTGAATATAGTAGAGGAAGTTAAAAAGCTTACAAATGGATTGGGGGTTGATGTAGCTTTTGAAACTACAGGAGCTCAAGTAGGTTTAGATATAGGAATTGAAAGTATAAAATTCGAAGGAACCTTAGTAATAACAAGTATATGGGAAGGTGATGCTAAAATTAATCCTAATTCATTAGTATTTTCTGAAAAGAAGATTATTGGAACTTTAGCATATAGACATGAATTTCCAGCAACTATTGCTCAAATGAAGGATGGAAGAATAAAGGCAGAAGGGTATGTGACAAAGAAAATACATTTAGATGATATAGTTGAGGAAGGCTTTGGAGCACTAACAGGTCCAGAAAAAAAGAAACATGTTAAGATTTTAGTAACACCAGATAAAGGACTTTTAACAAATAACTAATATAAATAAATTTGAAGAGGCTATCGTTACGATAGCCTCTTCAAATTTATTAGGTTTGAATCTTTTCTTAAAATTGAGGAAGAAAGATTAAACTTTTTTAGAACACCTTCCATACCTTACAAAGTAGTGCTTCACAAGAAAATAGTAATTTTAATGAATTATTCTAAAATCTTTAACATAACTTGTATATATTTTTAGTTTGTTAAAAATTACTATGTATATATATAGAATATTTTAAAATAACTACCATATATTGATTGATTATTAAAATATGGTAATTGAAGATAAAATTGGTTATAGATTATAATGCATTTAGAAAAATAATATATTGGGAGGTGTTTTTTTTTGAACAGTGTTAATAAAAAATTTGAGATAAGTCATCCACAAAAGAGAATTTGGTACAATGAGATATTGTTTCCTAACACAACAATGCATAATATTGTATCGAAAATTCATATTGGTAGTAACTTAGATATTCATCTATTAGAGAAGACAATAAATCTAATCATTAAAAAAAATGATTCATTAAGGTTAAAATTCTGTGAAGAGGAAGGAAAGTTATATCAATACGTGGAGGAATACAAATTTATTAATATACCTTTTTTAGATTTTACAATATACAATAATAATGCTGAGAAAGAACTTAAAGAATTTTGTATGAATGAAGGTGTGAAAAGTCTATACAGACAAAATGAACTACTATTCAAGTTCTTTATTTATAAAATTAATAATGAAAGAATGGGAGTATGTTTTTTTATACATCACATTATCTTCGATGGTATGTCTTGTAATTTATTACTCGAACAACTTTCTAATATATATCAACAATTATGCAATAATCAAATTGTTGATTCTAATCTTGAAAATTCATATATAGATTTTATAGCTGATGAAAGAGAATACTTAAGTTCTGAAGAATTTAAAAAAAATAAGCAATTTTGGAACCAAAAATTTTCAAATCTAAACGCAAATTCTTTATATATAAATCCTAAAAGTATCAAATCAAAAACAAAAGCATTCGTATTAAATAGTGAGCTGCGAGATACACTTAAAGAATTTTTGAAGGAACATAACATTACTTTAAATAAATTTTTTATTTCTATTTCAAGTATATATATGAGCCGGATATTCGGGGATAATGATATAACACTTGCTGCTGCCTGCTTTAATAGAAGTAATGAACGCCAAAGGAAAACTATAGGTATGTTTACAGGAATTATGCCTTTAAGAATAAATTTAGAAGATGATATTAGTTTTAATGAATTTTTAAATTATTTGAATAGTGAACTCAAAAGCTGTTATGCTAATCAAAAATATCCTTATGACTTATTGGCTCAGGATTTAGAACTAAAGAAAAGGGGAGTTGATTCTTTATTTAAATTTTGTGTAAATTATTTTTCATTTGAAAGTTATAATGTAAAAAATAATTACAATATGAGTATTAGTAATGAGATTTTTGCTCAAGAATACACAAATATTCCATTGCATATTTTTATTAAAGAATTAAAAAAGAATGAAAATATCGAGTTAGAAGTTCAGTACAGAATAGAAGATTACACTGAAGAGCAAATTACACAAATGGTTAATAGTATGGAGTGCATTGCAAAGCAGATTATTAGTGATCTTAATATAAAAATTTCAGAAATACAGATAGTTTCTGAAAAAGAGAAAAATCTTATATTAAATGAATTTAATAATACAAAAAAAGAATATCCTAAAAATGAATCAATAGGTAAATTATTTGAAAAAGTAGTTGATGCCTCTAAGGATAAAATTGCATTGGTGTCAAAAGGTAAAGCTTTAACATATAGAGAGGTAAATGAAAGAGCAAATCAAATTGCAGCTGCATTAAGAAAAAGAGGAATAACAAGAAACAGCATAGTACCAATATTATGTGACAAAAATTTAGAAACTATTATAGGAATGCTGGCTATTGTAAAAAGTGGAGGTGCCTATTTAGCAATAGATGGAGAATATCCTAAATCAAGAATAGATTATATGTTAGAAGAAGTTAGAAGCAGAGTTATTTTAGGAAAAAAGAGTTCATTAGATAAGTTTAAATTTGAAAATTATATGGAAACAATAAATTATGAGGATGAAGAGATATTAAATGAAAGTACAGATAATCTAGAACAGATTAATACTATAGATGATTTAATCTATGTAATGTATACATCAGGTTCTACAGGAAAACCTAAAGGAGTATGTATAAAGCAAAAAAATGTAATCAGACTTATTAAGAATACTAACTTTATTGAATTTAAAGAAGATGACAGAATACTTCAAACAGGCTCTATTGCATTTGATGCATCCACTTTTGAGGTGTGGGGAGCTCTTCTTAATGGAACGCAGTTATTTGTAGAATCAAAAGATGTTATTTTAAATCCAGAATTACTTGAAGGTTACTTAAGAGAAAATAAAATTACAATATCCTGGTTTACCGCACCATTATTTAATCAATTATGTAAAGAAAATATAAATTTATTTAAGCCATTAAGATGTTTATTAACTGGTGGAGATGTGGTTTCGCCTATTTCTGTAAGCAAGCTAAAAAAGGCTCATAAGGATTTGATAATAATTGATGGATATGGACCAACTGAAAACACTACTTTTTCAACTACTTATGCTATAAGCGGAGAATGGGATGAAAATATTCAAATACCAATTGGTAAGCCTATTGCTAATTCAACTGCCTATATAATGGATAAGGACAACAACTTACTTCCAATAGGTGTTCCAGGAGAGTTATGTGTAGGTGGAGATGGAATTGCAGATGGATATTTAAATCGCGAAGAGCTTACAAAAGAAAAATTTATAGAAAATCCTTATGTAAATGGAGAAAAAATATATAGAACTGGTGATCTTGCAAAATGGCTGCCAGATGGGAATATATCCTTTATGGGACGGATTGATAATCAAGTAAAAATTCGAGGCTTTAGAATAGAGCTGCAAGAAATTGAAGCACAATTATTACAATATTCAAGAATAAAAGAAGCTGTAGTAATAGATAAAAATGATGAAAGTGGAAATAAATATTTATGTGCATATGTTTTAAGTGAAGAAAAGGTTTCATCAAAAGAAATAAAGGATTTTTTAAAAAAGGAACTGCCTAATTATATGATACCTTCATATATAATACAGCTTGAAAAATTTTCTCTTAATTGTAATGGGAAGATTGACAAAAGAGCATTGCCAAGCCCTGATTTATCACAAAAGGATACTGAATTTATAAAAGCTAGGAGTGAAATTGAATTAAAACTTGAAGATATTTGGTGTCAGATATTTAATCTTAAAGAGATATCAATAAAAGATAATTTCTTTGATATAGGCGGAAATTCACTAATGGCCATAAATTTAGTTTCTAAAATTCATAAAGAATTTAAGAGGAGAATTGTTGTTACAGATGTATTTAATAAGCCTACCATAGAAGAATTAGCAGAATATTTAAAAGTTATGTCTGTAGAGGAAGCTTTTAATTTTAATGAAATCGAGAAAGTAGAGGAAAAAGAGTATTATGAAGCATCAGCAGTGCAAAAGAGAATATATGCAATAAATCAAATAGATTTAAATAGTACAAACTATAATATACCTATTGCATATTTAATAAAAGGTAATTTTGATAATGGACGATTGGACAAGGCGATTTATGAATTAATAAATAGGCATGAATCGTTAAGGACAAGTTTTCATGTGCTTGATGAAAATATATTTCAAAAAGTTCATAAAAAAGTGAACTTTAAAGTTGAGCATATAAAAATAAATAGTAAATTTAATGAAGATAAAATTAAAATTGAAAATTTTATAAAACCATTTGATTTGGGTAAAGCACCGCTTATCCATGTTAACCTTATCAAATTTGATGACGCATCAATATTACTCATAGATATACATCACATAGTTTCAGATGGAGTTTCGATAAGCATAATAACAAAAGAACTATCTTCATTATATAATGGAGAAAAACTTGTAATGCCCAAAGTTCAATATAAGGATTTTTCTAATTGGCAAAATAATTTATATAGAAATGGGTTATTAGATGGTCAGGAAAAATGTTGGCTTAATATGTTTAAAGGAGAAATTCCTAAATTAAATATGCCTTCAGATTATAAAGAGATACCAGCTGAAAGTTTTAAAGGAGATATATTAACCTTTGAAATGGATGAAGCATTAACTTTAAAAATAAATCAAGTTATAAATAACTTAGGAGTAACAAAGTTTATGTTTTATATGGCAGCATATAATGTGCTTTTATATAAGTATACTGGTCAAGATGATCTAATAATAGGAACTCCAGCAGCGGGAAGAACTTCTGAAGAGTTGAAAGATACAGTAGGAATGTTTGTTAATACATTACCTTTAAGAAATAAAATAAATAAGAATAGTAGTTTTAGGGAGTTCTTAAAGGAAGTTAAGGAAAATTCCTTAAAAGCATTCGAAAATCAAAACTATGATCTTAAGAACATAATTGAAAAATTAAATATAAAGAAAGTATCACTTTTTAATGTGGTTTTATCTTTTCAAAATATAAATATTGATAATTTAAGGTTAGAGGATACAGAAATATCAGCATATAGGTTGAAAAGCACTATGGCTAAATTTCCTATTTCTATGATATTAAAAGAGGATAAGGACAAAATATCAGGTGAATTAGAATATCAAACAGAATTATATAAAAGGGAAACAATAGAAAGTTTTATAAAACATTATATTAATATAATAGAAAGAGTTCTTGAAGATTTGGATAAGCCTATTGATAATTTTGATATGTTATCTAAGTGGGAGAAAAATATTATATTAAATGAATTTAATAATAGAAAAAAAACTTACGCTCATAATAAAACAATAAAGGAGAGATTTGAAGAAGAAGCTAAAAATTTACAAAATAAAACTGCACTTGTATCAAATGGACAATATCTAGCTTATAAGGAATTAAATGAAAGAGCAAATCAGCTTGGGAATTTATTAATGAAAAATGGAATAGGCAGAGAAGACATTGTACCAATATTATGTGATAGGAGTATAGATACAATAATTGGCATGCTCGCTATAATAAAAAGCGGAGCTGCATATCTGCCAATAGATGAAGATTATCCTGAAGCAAGAATAAGATATATGCTTGAGGACAGTGGAAGTAAGATAATATTAATTAAAAGACATCAATTAGATAAGGTTAAATTAGAAAAAATAAATATACAATTAATAGATTTAAATAGTAAAGAAATATTTAAAGAAAGTAAAGAAAATCTTCCCAGCGTAAATTCGGTTACAGATTTAGTATATGTGATTTATACGTCAGGATCAACTGGAAAGCCTAAAGGAGTATGTTTAGAAAATAGGAATTTAGTAAACCTTGTAAGTAATTCTGAGTATATAGGGATTAGCAGCAATGATAAAATTCTTCAATCTGGATCTTTGTCTTTTGATGCATCAGTATTCCAGGTTTGGATCACACTGCTTAATGGAGCAGAATTACATTTGGAAGAAAAAGCTTTAATAATTAATGAGAATGAATTAGAGGATTATATTAATAAAAATGAAATAACAACAATGCTTATGCCAACCCCATTATTTAATCAATATTGTGAGAGCAATATAGAAATATTTAAAGATTTAAGATGTTTAATTGTTGGAGGAGATGTTTTATCTAGTAAGCAGGTAAGTAAAATAACAAAAATATATAAGAATTTAAAAATTCTAAATGCATATGGACCAACTGAAAATGCAGTGATTTCAACATTGTATGAAGTCAAGGGAAAATGGAATGAAAATATAGCAATACCTATAGGAACTCCAATATCTAATTCAACAGCGTATATAATGGATAAAAATAATAACCTGCTTCCAATAGGGATTCCGGGAGAACTATGTGTAGGTGGAGCCGGCATTGCAAGAGGATATTTGGATAGAGAAGAGCTTACAAAAGAAAAATTTATAGAAAATCCATATGTGAGTGGAGAAAAAATATATAAAACTGGTGACCTTGCAAAGTGGCTGCCAGATGGAAATATACACTTTATGGGAAGAATGGATTATCAAGTGAAAATTAATGGCTTTAGAATAGAACTGCAGGAAATTGAAGGAGAATTATTAAAATATTCAAAAGTAAAAGAAGCAGTAGTGGTGGACAAGAGTGATGAGAGTGGAAATAAATATTTATGTGCATATGTTGTAAGTAAGGAAAAAGTTTCTCCAAAGGAAATAAAGGAATTTTTGAAAAGGGAACTTCCAAGTTATATGATTCCTTCACATATAATGCAGCTTGAAAGGATGCCCGTTAATTCTAATGGAAAAGTTGAAAGAAAAGCACTTCCTACTCCAAAGTCATCTGATTTTAATTATGAATATATAATGCCTAAAAATAATATTGAAGAAAAAATTTCTAAGGCATGGAGTAAAATATTAGGGATAAAAAATATAAGTACTGATTTGAATTTCTTTGAAATAGGGGGAAATTCATTAAAGGCAATTTCAGTAGTTTCAAGATTAGCAAAGGAATTTAGTATTGCTATAAATGATATATTTAAGTACCCAACTATACAAGAATTGGCACTTAACATTAAGTTTATAGAAGAAATATCAAGATCAGAGGTTAGAGCAGCTAAGGAAGAGGTAAGTATTACAGAGATTGAGGAAGGAAACAAAATTCCCAAAGCCATAAAATCAGATTATGATTTATATATAAATAATATTAAAAAATATAGAAATTTTCGAGTAAATGATAAAGTGACTTACAAAAATATTCTGCTTACAGGTAGTACTGGGTATGTTGGCATAAATATTTTAAAAGAGCTTTTAATAAGCACAGATAGTAAAGTATATTTGTTATTAAGAGGTAAAGATATTAAAAAAGCTGAAGATAGAGTAATTAAAAAAGCTGATTTCTATTTTGGAAAAGAATTTTATGTCAGATATAAAAATAGAATAACAATTTTAATAGGGAATATATCAGAGGATTATCTAGGAATGGATATTGATACTTATAAAAAATTATCTTTAGTAATAGATTGCATAATTAATTCTGCAGCTAATGTAAAACACTATGGTAAGTATGAAGATTTCTACAATATAAATGTTTTAGGCACAAAGCATTTATTAGATTTTGCTGAAAAAGGTTTAATGAAAGACTTTAATCAAATATCTACCATGAGTGTTGGAAGTGGAAGAATTCCCAATAAAGAAGTTGTTATGTTCTCAGAATTGGATATTGATATTGGCCAAGAGTGCGATAATGTATATGTACGTTCAAAATTAGAAGCTGAAAAGTTAGTTGAAGAAGCCAGTAAAAAATCACTAAATACTAAGATATTTAGACTTGGAAATGTAACGTTTAATTACGAAACAGGACTATTTCAAGAAAATATAACAGAAAATGCATTCTATAAGAATATCAAAGCATTTATTAAACTTAAATGTGTACCAGAAATAAAAGGAAATGTTTTTGATTTTTCTTATGTAGATAAATTGGCTAAAGCAATTATTATTATTTTTAACAAGACCAATTACAGGAATGAAGTATTCCATATAGAAAATCCTAAAAAATTAAATGCAATGGATTTAATGTACGCATTAAGAAGAAAATATAAAGATATAGAACTTAAAAATATGGATGATTTTCTATCTTATATTTCAGTAAAGAGCGAAGATGAAAAATTAAGGGAATATGTTGATGATGTTATGGTTCATTTAGGTTTACTTGAAAATAATAATCTAACAACATTTGTAACTGTTAGTGATAGAACAAATGCTATTTTAAAAGAATTTGGTTTTGAATGGGGTAAACTAGATGAAAGTGCTATAAAAAGGATGCTCGATTATTGTGAGAAAGTTAATTTTTTATAATTATTCAGCTTAGAATAAGGCTGTTGAAATGTACTTTTATTAATATTATAAAAACTATTGCTCAAATAAAGGATGGAAGAATAAAGGCAGAAGGATATGTGACAAAGAAAATACATTTAGATGATATAGTTGAAGAAGGCTTTGGAGCACTAACAGGTCCAGAAAAAAAGAAGCATGTTAAGATTTTAGTAACACTAGATAAAGGACTTTTAACAAATAGCTAATATAAATAAATTTGAAGAGGCTGTCATTAACGAGAGTCTCTTCAATTATATTTATGTTCTTTAGTTGAAGCTTGAAAGAGAAAATAATGCCACATTTATTTTAATTATAGATTTGGTTAAATTTATGTGATTTGAATACGATTATAAATAATAGAGGGTAAATTATAAATAGGTTAAGGATATTGAGAAGGAGATGACATAATGTTCAACAAAATAAAGATATCTCAAAAATTGGTCGCTACAAGTATAATAAGTACAGTATTTCTAATAGCCGTTGGTATGGTAGGCTTGCGCAACATGAATACAATTAATGGTAATGCAGATAAGATTTATAATAATAATGTGATATCACTAGAAAAAATGTATTCTGTAAGAATTAATAACAATCAAGCAATAGTTGATATGGAGCATATAATTAATAAAGATTTTAAGAGTGACAGCAGTGAGAGAATACAAGAAATGACTAATATTACTACTTACAATAATGAACTTTATGCAGCTTATGAAGAAATTCCACATTCGAGTCAAAAAGAAAAGGATGATTACGAGAAATTAAAAGTTAATTTAGCTAAATATAGAGAAGCAAAAACTAATATAATGAATGCTGTTAAAGCCAATGATTATGATAAGTCTCAAACGTTATATAAGACAGAGTATATTACAGCAAGTAAAAACTTAATTGATAGTATAAATGCAATAATTGATGATAATATTAAGGAAGCCCAAGAGATGACTGATGCAAATCAGAGCATTTTTAAAAGTTCATCAATGATTGAAATTGTAAGCATAATTGCTGGTGCATTAATAGCATTATTTTTAGGATTAAGAATGTCATTTTGGCTTAAAAAGAGAATCAATAATGTTGTGAATTTTGCGCATAATTTAGCTTCTGGTGATTTAACTAAGGAACTTAAAATAACAGCAGACGATGAACTTGGAATTATGGGAAAAGCGTTGAATGTTTCGCTAAACAATACGAGAGAGCTTGTTTCAGAACTTGTAGACGGAGTAAGTGAAATGAGTGCATCAAGTGAAGAACTCACAGCAACAATGGAAGAAGTTTCTGCAACCATGATAAATATAAAGGAATCAGTTCAACAAATTTCACAAGGTAATACTCAGTTGAGTCATTCTACTATAGAAGTAAGCAACTCTTCAGAGGAAATGAACGATTTAGTTAAAAAGTTAGCTGATAATACTATGAAATTAGAGCATACATCAGATGAGATAATGGAGAGAGCATTAAAAGTTAAAGATGGTGCAGAAGGATCATCAGCTACTGCAAATGAATTATATAATGAAAAGGAAATAAAAATTAAACAAGCAATTTCAAATACAAAAGTAGTTGAAGAAATAGGTAAAATGGCAGAGGTTATAGGAGAAATATCAGAACAAACCAATCTTTTAGCACTTAATGCATCAATAGAAGCTGCTCGTGCAGGTGAGGCTGGTAAGGGATTTGCAGTAGTAGCAGATGAGGTAAGAGGTTTAGCAGAGCAATCTGCTGGAGCAGTTACAAATATAAGTAATACAGTTGGAGAAGTTAGAAATTCCATTAATTATTTAGTTGAAAATATAGAAGACGTATTAAAATTTATAGATAATCATGTTAAACCAGATTATGAAAAATTAAAATCAGTTGGACAAAGGTATAAGGAAGATGCAGAGTTTGTAAATAATATGTCACAACAAACCTTGTTATCAGTAAATACCATAGCTAAAAATATTTCTGAAGTAAACAATTCGATGACTAATATTTCAGCAACTAGTGAGCAATCAGCATCAAGTTCAGAAGAAATATTAGCGAGTATTAGTGAATCTAGTTTGGCTTTAGAAGAAGTTGCAAAGCAGGCACAAGGTACCTCTGAATTAGCAGAAAGATTAAGTAAAAAGATACATAGATTTAATATATAGATATCCAAAGCAAGAATTGGACTTATGCTACAGTTACCGAAATATGACACATTTATCTTCCGCAGGACTAGTGAAATTTTCGCTGGAAGGTTCTAAATGTGGGCTTGTCGTCATTTCAGCGTGTTCCAGATGTAAAATCCCCAAGGAGAAAGTGAATGTCCAAATATAAAATTTGGACATTCACTTTTAGACAAGCTGTAAATGAAACAAGCCCCAATTAAGAACCTTCATCAGCTCAATTTCACATGCCTGCTCCAGAAAAAATGTATCATATTTCTAGTGAAGTTTTGTAATTTTAATTTCTCAATAGTGTATACATATTCCATTTATAAGTTTGATTGTTAAATTGGATATCTATATAGGAAGTAGTAAGGTAAAATAGTTTGGGTACAAGCTTAGAGGCTATAGGAATTTCCTATAGCCTCGTAGTTTTTACAGCTTAATGTTATCGTGGAAATAAATATATGTAAATCATCAAATGCAAAAGTGCAGGGAGAATAAAAAGAATCTTATTTTACTGAAGTTTTCTTTTGAGAAAAATAAACACTGAAAATTATTATTAATACTCCTAATATTTGAATAGGATTAATAGTTTGTTTTAAGAATATAAATCCTAGTAAAAATGCTGTTAGAGGATTAACTGGGCCAAGGAAGGATACCTTGGTTGGAGATAATTTTGAAATTCCTCTAAACCATAAATAATAACCTAAGCCAGTATTAAATATTCCTAATATAGCAAGTCCTAATATATTTGTACTATTAAGAGTTGGAATACCACCTTCTATTAAAAAAGTTGCAGGAATTAATATAAGACTTCCATAGAATAGTTGCCACGAGGTAAAAACCATATTATTAACTCCTTCAGGTTTACCCCAATATTTAGTTAGGACAACTCCTAATGCCATAATGATAGCACCTATAAGAGCAGCAATTACACCAACAAGATCTATTGCGGCATCTTGTTTTAATAATAAGAGAGATACCCCTGTAAGGGTCATTATAACTGCAATAAAGGAATTCTTATTTGGACTTTCTTTAAGAAAGATCCAGCTAAAGAAAATAGTGAAAATAGGTTGTACACTTCCTAATATTGATGCAATACCACCTGGAAGTCTGTAAGCAGCAATAAATAAGAAGAGAAAAAAACCACCAATATTTAAAGTTCCTAAAATGATAGCTTTTAGAAGCCATGCTCCTTTAGGAAATTGTCTATAATAAAGTAAAAGTATTAGTCCAATAGGAAGACCTCTCATAAGTGCTACAAATATTGGTTTGTTTATTGGAATAAGTAGCGTAGTTATTATATAAGTTGAGGCCCAAAGCATTGGTGCAAGCATTGTTAATAAAGTATCTCTTAAGTTTTTCATAGTAATCCTCCTCGCCTTTACCTACTAATTGTGTTATTTCCAATGTTTTTAGGGAGAAATAATATTTCTATTGCTGGAAATATCATTAATAAACCAAGGAAAACGAAACCTAATTCATATGAAGTGTTAATTTGTAGAAAAATTTGAAGTAGAGTAACAACAACTGTAATTAGTGCTATGCCCATTCCTTGGGATAATGTTGAAGTAACTGAGTTTAAAGTATTAGCACCATTTCTATCTTTTGGATCTATTTCAGAAAAGGTCAATCCACTATAAGCAGTTAAAGCTAGAGAACGTCCTATACCTGAAACCAATGCAAGAAACATTATCCAAATTGGGAGAGTATCAATTTTAATAAAGGCTAAAGCGATTGATGAAAGAAATACCATTAATAATGATAGTAATAGTGAACCTTTATAAGCTAACTTTTGAATAATGATATTTGTAAAAGGCTTTATTCCAATATTTCCAACAAAAATGAATAATACATAGCTTCCAGCTTTTACTGCTGATAAGTGAAATACTGTTTGTAAAAATACTGTTAGTATGTAAGGTAGTGCTCCAACAGATAACCAGAAAACAGAGCCACTTGTTTGACAGATTCTAAAAGAAGTTATTTTTAATGAGGCAAGTGAAAATAGTGGATTGTCCACTTTTTTTAAGTGTTTAAAAACTATAAAGCTTAATATAAGACCTAAAACAATTGATCCAAGGGCATAAAGCCAATAGTTTCTTCCAGCGCTGGCAAGTTCTGCTCCAACTAAAATTAATCCAGATGCAAATGCAATTTCTATAAAACCTAAAAGGTCAAAAGGAGCTGTATTTTGATTTTGATCAGCATCAATTAATTTTAATCCAATTAATACAATGATTAAGCCTATTGGTACATTGATTAAGAAGATCCACTGCCAACTCCAATAAGTTACAATAAAGCCGCCAACAATTGGGGCTATTGCAGGTGCTATAAGTGCTGGCCAAATCATATAGCTAACCATTTTTAAAAGCTGTGAAGCAGGTGTTTTTTCTAACACTATCAATCTTGCAGTTGGTGTCATTAAAGCTCCAGAAATTCCTTGAATAATTCTCATTATTAAAAGGAAAGTAAAGTTTGGTGCAAAAGCACTGCTTAAGGAACTAAGGCTAAAGATAATAACAGCAATAATCCAAATTTTCTTTTTACCAAAGCGATTTGCCATCCAACCACTTAAAGGTATGAAAACAGCAACTGTAATTAGATAAACACTTACAAGTAATGCTATAGCAGCAGAATCAGTGTGAAAATATTTAGCCATTCCAGGTAGTGCAGTGGTTACAATTGTTCCATCTAAAATCTCCATAAATAAACTAGCAGCCATCAATAAGGCTATTTTTATTTCTTTTGTCATTTTAATCACCATTCTTTCTTAATCCAATTTTTAAATTCCTAAGGTCATAGGAATTCATATAAGTCCTAGTTAATTCAATTAAATAGATTAAATATGTATAAAAATATAATAGCGGGATAGTATTATTAGAATTATAGATTGAATTCATCCATAAACTAAATATAATTTTAATATTAAGTATCTTAACATTAAGATTGTTTTTATTATAAAGTATATTTATCTTAAAGTCAATTATCTTAATGTTAAGATTATTAACGTTAATGAAATTTTTGTTGATATTTGATTTTTCTGATGCTAACATTAATATTATGAGTAAAGATAATGTAGATTTAATAATTGAACAATGGACAGATGAAATACCAGAATTAAATACAAAGTCTATGGCTATTTTAGGAAGATTGAAGAGGGTAGCTAAATTTACTGAAAGGAGATTAGCAGATAATTTTTCGAAATTTAAGCTTAATAGTGGAGAGTTTGATGTACTTGCAACTTTAAGAAGATCAGGAGGAGAATTTAAATTAAAACCTACAGAACTCTATAATCTTTTGATGGTAACCTCAGGTGCAATGACTAACAGGGTAGATACCCTAGAGAAAAAGGGGTTAGTTGTTAGAGTAAATGATACAGAAGATAGAAGAACTGTATATGTAAAATTAACAGAGGAAGGGTTAAAAGTGATTAATACTGCTGTATATGAGCATGTAACTGTTGAAGAAGATCTATTAAACATGTTAACAGAGGAGGAAAAAGAAACATTTGATTCGCTTTTAAGAAAAATTAATTTAAATTTGGAAAAAAATAAATAATGTTAGGGAAAGCTCAAATCCTTGAGCTTTCCCTTACATTTTTGTTTCAAGAAGAAGTTTTACCAAAGAACTAAAGGCAGATTTTCATAAAATCTTCAGAACTTATCACTTTACTAAATCCTAAACTTTGAGCAATTAATGTTGCTTTATGGAGATCTTCACTACTTATTGTTCCAATATCATTGCTTACATCTATTGTGCCAGTAGCATCTGATAAAAATTTAACGTTATATCCTTTGTGAAATGCATCTCTAGCTGTTGTATCGCAACACATCTGCGTCATATATCCAGAAATAATTACTTCATCAATATCTTCTTTTATTAATATTTCTTCTAAATTGGTCTTATAAAAACTACTAGGTTTGGTTTTTTCAATAATATAGTCACAAGATTTTTCTAGAATCTTTGGATGTATCTCCCATTCGTTTGAGTTTCTAATAAAAGTATTTCCATCACTTCCTGTGTGTTGAACAATTATTGTAATCATATTGTTTTCTTTTGCATAATCCATTACTTTAAGTATATTATCTAAGCTATTGCTAGGATAAGTTACTTTTAATTTTCCAGTAAAATATTCATTTTGGACATCAATTACAAGTAGCGCTTTTTTCATCTTTTATTCCACCTTATCATTTATTAATATTGATCTGTTTGCTATAATAATCATATCTTAAATTTAAGTTTAAAGGGGAAAGAGTTTAGTCACTTTTACTTGAAAATTGAAAGGATTTTTTATTGTATGTTTGATGAAATAGATTTAAAGATTATAGAAATGTTGAAAATCAATTCTAAGATGCCACTTAAAGAAATAGGTGAGGTAATACATTTAACACCGCAGGGAGTATCGAATAGGATTATACGCCTTCAAAATTTAGGAATTATAACTGGGTATACTATTTGTATAAATGATGCATTGCTTGGAAAGAACATAATAGCCTATATTACTATTTTTATGAAAACAACAAAACACGATAAGCTAATTAAGTTTCTCCAATCGAATAGTCTTGTAGATGAAGCACATAAAATTAGTGGTGATGGCTGTTATTTACTAAAGATTATCTGTTCAGATATGGATGAAATAAACTCTTTTCTTGATTGTTTAACGGAATTTGGCACGTATAGATTAAATTTATCTACAGCTTCAATAAAATAATTATAATTTTATAAGTATGTGGAAGGAGATATGATTATGGAATTTACAGCAAGAGATATAATGGCCATATTGACTGTATTAGGAACTTTAATAGCTTTACATATAAAAGCCTTTTATAACTTTTTTATGTCTATAGTAAAAATGAAGTATAAAGAAGTGCCAGGGAAGCAATCAATGTTTAGTGTTGTTGTACAATGGTTAGGTTATATTGGCTTTATTATGTATATGATTGTACTGGGGAGTTTTCTTGCTGAAAGCTTTTATCAAGAGACTCCAATTAGTAAAATGAAAAATATGACAGCAGCATATTTTTTTGAAATGGCTATATTTATTATAGTTATAATTATAACAGTGTTAGCAGCTATTGATACAATACAAAAATTTAGATATTTAAATAAAGCTTTTAGAAATAAATTAGAAGGCGAATTGGTTAAGTTAGAAGATGATATTCCAAGCAAAAATATGAAAAATATATATACTTTTAGTATTTCTGCTGCAATGTTTTTATTTATTATTATAGAAAGAATTTCAAGCAGTGTTGAAATTACAAGCAGTAAAATTGTTTTATTTAATAATAATGAAAAAGTTGAAACATTTTTAATAGCCTTAATAATGGAATTGATCGTCAGTACTTTATTAATAATATCAATAAATATGAAGGAAATAATAAAAACTATAAAGAGCAAATCATTATATTTAATACTAATTGATGATGAAGAAATTTATTGTAGCTGTTACCTTGAATATAAAAATCATTATTTAGTTATAAAAAAAGATAAGAAATTTGAAAGATATATAAGTAAAACTAAAGTGAAGGAAATAAGAAAGATTAGAAGCAATTAAATTTAAAGAAATATATTTAGATAATTATTCTTTTAATTTTATCTCGAACTTTTATATTTGGAAAAATGAACTTTCTAATATGGCTTTTATCCTCAAATGATAATTGAATATTGATAATTGGAACCTATATTATAACTTAAGGGTAAATATCCTCAAAATAATACTTGAGGATATTTACCCTTATTTTTTATAGAAAATTATAGAATTTTAGAAAGTTGAGAAGCTGATTAAATCTAGGAGTTTATAAGATTAAATGGCAATGTTGATTTACTCATCTATAAGCTTTGCCTATTTTTCTGAAGGGCACTAGCTATAATATCACAATATTGCACCATTTGTTCAATTGGTACAATCATACCTTCTTCAAGCCATTCTCCAGCTGAATAAACTAATGCAGGAGAATAAAACTCTGCAATGATATCTATTGGAACAATAAATTTAGCTCCATTAGTTACATCGAATTCTAGTTTGGATTTTATGCATTGAAGCACTATTTTTTGAAGCATCTTCATTGCAGAACCATTATTTAGTAAGCCGATAGTATACATTTTCTTATTTTCGCGCATATGTTCAAGAAGAAGTTTGAATAAATTAGCATAATATTGATTTGGATTATCTTCAGACGTATATTGCAAACTCTTTTTTTCAAAATCCTGTATTAATTGTCTGAGCATAAAATCAAGTAATTGGAATTTATCTTCAAAATGTTTATAAAAGGTTGTTCTATGTATCATAGCTTTATCACAGATGTCTGAAATGCGGATATCGTTAAAATTTTTTTCTGTAAGTAAGTCTATTAGGGTATCAAATAATAGTTTATGCATTCTTCGAGTTCTTAAATCAAGATTTTCATCATTTACATTAATATTCATATGGACCTCCTAACAAAATAATCTACAAATATTAAAAAATGTAGACGCTATATATAATTTAAAAATATTGTTTCTTGATAAGACTATATCAACAGTATAAAGTATAAACATACACTTGTAAACAGAATCTACATATGTATCTCTTGGATATATATGTAGAGATTAAAATAAATGGAGAGGTGATTATCAATGAAGCAAAGAATAAAAAGAATCTTAACTATTGGAAGCATAATTGGACTTATGACTAGTAGTGTTGTACCAGTATCTGCAGCAGATACTTCAATTAAAACTCAAAATTTACAAAGTATTAAAGAGAAAAAAAATCTTCCGTTAGAGGAAGCTATAGCTGGAGCTATAAATAATAGTGATAAATTAAATTTAAAATCAAGAGAAATAAAAATGTATGAAGATAAGATGAGACTTCAAGAGAAATACAATGATTATTATAATTCTATAAATCAAAAAGTATATGATTATCCTTACGATGAGCTTGAACTTCAAGAAAAACAAAGCAAACAAGCTAAGGAATTTATGAAAGATCAAATAGCAAGTGATATTACTAATAAATATAACGATATGGTTTTAAAAGAAATTGATCTTAGTAAATCAAAGAGGGCTTTGGAATTTAAGAGAAGAGATTTGGAATTTATTAATGGAAAATTATCTTTAGAAATGGCAACACCTACGGAGGTTAAGGATGCACAAATTGAATTAACTTCCTTGGAAAATGATATAAGGGCAAAGGAAAATTTATTAAATGATAACAAAGAATATTTTAAAGTGATTACAGATTTAGATGTAAAAGACACTTATAAACTTGACTATAGCATGAATTATGAAAAATTTAAAATAACTGGCTCAGTGGATGAGTATATAGATGACAAAATAGATACTTATTTAAACTATGATAATAAAATATTTAAATTATCTAAGGATTATATGAAAAAGCTAAAAGAAGATGGAATAAAGGATATTATGAGTAAAACTCCAGAAACTCTTCCAGATAGAGCTTCAAATATAACAGTTAAGGCTGATGGAACTACTGAATTTGATGCTGGTTCATATGCTTTAAGATTAATAGACTATCAACAAAAACAGCAAGAATACTTAGCTAAATTGAATGCTTATGAAGAATATATTGATGGACAATATAGTGTCGATGAAGCAAAGGTAAATATAGATGAGGCTAAGAAAAATTTGAAAAATGCAATGAAGGAAAGTTATTCAACCCTTTTGGCATTAGAGGATAAGATAAATAATTTAAAGGAACAGGAAACTTCAGTAAATACAAAATTAAGCTTTGCAAAAGCTCAAGTAGATATGGGATTGATGCTCCAAAATGATTATGATAAGCAGGTTTTAGAAAGTGAAGCTTTAGATACTGGTATAAGAAAACTTGTGTATACCTATAACAATTTAAAAGACAATATACAAAAGCCATGGATACTAAGTAGTAAATAAGTTGAAGATTAATGAACAAATAAGGTTGTAATGAAATTAAAAATCTAAAGAAGATGAAGAATAAAGCTTCATACAGGGAGGAAATATGAATAAAAAAATAATAGCAGTTTGTTTAGTATGTTTTAATCTTTTTATGTTAAGTGGGTGTAGTAGTGATGATAATTCAACAGCAGAAATAAAAACTTATCCAGTAAAGACTGTGGAGCTTAAGGATGAAAGTTATCCAATTTCTTTAGAATATGAAGGGCTTACAGGAGGAAGCGAAGTTAGAAAACTTTCCTTTAAAAGTTCTGCTAGAGTGAGTAAAATATATGTTTCTAAAGGCCGGCAAGTAAAAAAGGGGGATAAGCTTGTTGACTTAGATAAAACAGATTTGGATTTTGTAGCAAATGGCTCAAAGGCTCAAATGGAAGCAGCTTCAGCACAATATGAAAAAGCAGTAAATGGAGCCCAGGAAGAGGATATAAACAAAGCACAAATTGCAGTAAAGAATGCTGAAGATAATTATAATTACTGTAAAGATTTATACAATAAAAATCTTAGCTTGTATCAAATGCACGCGATAACTAAGCAGCAGCTAGACGATATTAAAATTAAATTAAATGGCAGTGAAAGTGAGCTTAATGCAGCAAGGGAAACATTAAAACAACTTCAAAATGGAACTAGAAGTGAAGATAAAAATGCGGCACTAGCTCAACTAAATGCAGCAAAGGCTGATTATGCTTCAAAAGTAAACTTAGTTCAAGATGCTTCTCTTATAGCGGATATTGATGGATATGTTGTAGATATTTTAGGTAAAGAAGGTGAAATGCAGTCAGCAGGGTATCCTGTAGTATTAATTAGAAGTGAAAATCAAGTGGTTACAGTAGGTTTATCTGATGAAGATGTAAAGAAGATACAAATAGGAACTAAAACACAAGTTAAAATTGACAATGATACTACAGATGGAGAAGTTATGAATATAGTTCAAATGGCTGACAGTAAGTCGGGAACCTATAGTGCGGAAATAAAATTAATAAGCCCAATAGACAATAATAAATTTTATATAGGTCAATCAGTAAAAGTTTATATTAGTGAAGGTGAAAAGAAAGGACTATGGATTCCTATTACAAGTATTTTGAATGATGGACAAGATTATGTTTTTGTGGTTGAAAATGGACATGCCGTTAAGAAAAATGTGACCTTAGGTCAAACTAATGAAAATTTAGTAAATGTAGAAGGACTTAAAAATGGAGATAAGCTTATTAATGAAGGAATGAAAAATATAAAAGCTGGATATCAGGTTTCAGCAGAGTAAGGAGGATATACTATGGGATTGATTAATGCAGCAATTAAAAATAAAAAGATAGTTCTATTTTTAGTGCTAATTACTATCTTAAGCGGTTTAGCTTGTTACTACTATATTCCTAAACAGGAGAGCCCAGATGTTTCCTCACCGGCAGCAATGATTACAACTATTTACCCAGGAGCTTCGCCTAAGGATGTGGAAAGCTTAGTTACTAAAAAGATTGAAGACAAAATAGAAGAAATTGATGGTTATGATTATGCAGAATCTTTTTCTCAAAATAGTGCATCTATAGTTATTGTTTACCTAAATAATGATGCGGATAAGGATAAAGCGTGGCGTACACTAAGAGATAAGATAAAGGATTTAAAGGCAGATCTTCCAAATGGAGTTGAAGAAAGTAAAATAGATACAAACCTTACGCAGACAGCTGGGATGATTTTAAGCATATCAGGTGACAATTATTCCTATGAGCAATTAGGAAATTATGCTGATGATATAAAGAAACAATTAGGTGGTATCAGTGGGATTTCAAGATTTGATATAAAGGGAAAACAAGATAAACAAGTAAAAGTTCAAGTGGATTTAAGCAAAATTAATAAATATTCTATTTCTCTTGAAGAAGTATGTGGTGTACTTCAAGCACAAAATGTGGAAATTCCATCTGGATCTTTAGAGTTAGCTACTGGAAAGATAAAAGTGCAGACGCCTGGAAGTTTTACTTCACTTAAAGATATAGAAAATACAATAGTTGGAGTTTCCTCAGATACAGGACAAACTTTAAAGTTAAAAGATATTGCAACTGTAAGCATGGATTATGATGATGATAGTGCATATAGATTTACTGACAATGGGAAAAAATCAGTATTGCTTGCAGGATATTTTCAAGATAATAAAAATATAGTTTTAATTGGTGAGGATGTAAGAAAAAAATTAGATGAAATAAAGAAACAATTGCCACAGGATTTAACTATAGATGAAGTTACTTTTCAGCCAAAAGATGTAGATGATTCAGTTTCATTTTTTATGAAAAACCTTGAAGAAGGAGTGGTTCTTGTAGTAATTACTGTTTTGATAGGAATGGGAATTAGAAATGCATTAGTTGTATCTTCGGTTATTCCAATATCAATAGCTCTATCTTTTATTGCTATGGAGGTTTTGGGGATAAAAGTACATCAAATATCAACAACGGCACTTATTATAGCCTTGGGAATACTGGTGGATGATGCTATTGTAATAGGAGATGTTGTTCAAGTAGGCATTGATGAAGGCTTACCAGGAGATGAGGCAGCCTTTAAAGGAATTAAAAAATTATTTGTGCCTGTATTTACCTCTACTTTAATAATAGTTGGTGCTTTTGCTCCTCTTTTAAGTATACCAGGAGCTGTAGGGGAGTTTATAAGTACACTGCCACAAGTAGTTATGATTTGTATAACTTGCTCCTATATATCAGCCTTATTTATAACTCCAGCTATGTCCTCTTTGTTTTTTAAGAAAAGTAAACAACCAATAAAAGAAAATAAAATTCAAAAATTCTTTAATAAGCTTTTAATTTATGGACTTAGCCATAAAATAAAGATTATTGCAGCTTCTTTGCTTGTTTTGGTGATATCGATGGGATTAATAAATTTATTAGGAACACAATTTTTTCCTTATGTAGACAAGAATGTTATTTACATAGATATTATCAATGAAAAAGTTGAAGATATTGATAGTACAGGAAAATTAGTAAGCAAGGTAGAAGAAGTATTAAAGGAACAAGAAGAGGTTACAAGCTATACTTCAGCTATAGGTGGAGGTATGCCTAGTTTTTATATTACACTTCCTACGGTAGCACCAGCTAAAGATGTAGCTCAAATTATGGTGAAGGTAGATTTAGAAAAGACTAAAAAGTTTGAAACAAGAGAAAAACTTGTTGAGTATGTACAAAATCAATTGGATAATAAAATATCTGGAGGAACAGCTACAGTAAAACTTTTAGAACAAGCAATGCCAATTGGGGCACCTGTTAGATTAAGGCTTACTGGAGATGATTTAGATAAAATATATGCAGCTTCAGAACAGATACAAGAAAAATTAAAGGATATGCCAGGAACTACCAATGTTAGAGATGATGCAGCTAAAAAGACTTATGAATATGAAGTGCTTATTGATAGCGCAAAAGCATCTCAATATGGTTTATTAAAATCTGATATTTTAAAACAAATGAATATTGCTTTAAAGGGATATAGCAGTTCTGTATACAGAAAGAGTGGAAATGAATATGATATATTAGTTAAAAGCAATATCAGTTCAGTAGAAGATTTAAAGAATTTACAAGTAAAATCAAGTATTACAAGTAATAAAATCTTATTAAATCAAGTTGCAACAGTAAAGCTTAATTCACAGTTAGATCAAATAAAACATTATAAAAAGGATAAGACGGTAACAGTATTTAGTGATGTGAAATCTGATTATAATGCAAGCGATATTGAGAGCAAGTTAAAAGCAGAAATAAATAAAATGGACTTAAATGGTGTAAATGTTCTTTATGATGGAGAGCAAAATCAAATAGAAACTAACTTTACAAGCCTTGGAGTTGCAGGTGTACTTACTATCATAATAATTTACTTAATTCTATTTGTTCAATTTAAGTCATTTGTGCAACCTCTTGTAATAATATATTCACTGCCATTATCGCTGATGGGAGTAATAATAGGTTTAATGATATTTGATATGCCATTATCATTAACTGCAGTTATGGGTATAATAAGCTTGATTGGGGTAGTTATAAGAAATGCAATACTTCTTGTAGAATATATAATTGAGGGAAGACAAGAAGGGCTTTCTATAGATGAAGCATGTATACATGCAGTAAGCCAAAGGTTTAGACCAATAATATTAAGTTCGACAGCAACTATTACCGGGCTTATACCACTTGCATTTTCTAATAGTACTTTATTTGGGCCTATGTCTGTAACTATAATATTTGGACTTGCATCAGCAACTTTCCTTACCTTTATAGTTGTCCCAGTAATGTACTCTTTGGTAAACAATAGATTGGAAGCTAAAAAGAATAAGAGTAATTAGGTTTCTAAGCCAGCAAGCATTTATATTAACTTATTACATAAATCAGCTATCAAAGTATTAATTTGCGTGCTAAGTCATCCAGCATTTTTATTAACATAATTAGGATGACCTTTATAAAAAAATTGAATTAAGATCTTATGTAAAATAAAAAAGGAATACTTAGGGCAAGAAATGCTCTAAATGTTCCTTTTTTTTATTCTTTTGAATTTATAATGCAGTAAAATCTGTGGATAATATATGAAAAAGGCTATTTGACTGAGTTATATATAAGAAAAGAATAATCATATTCGCCTGCATAAAATGTTCTTATATGCAGCATAGCTGCTCTTTATAAGGTGCAGATTTTTCTCGCATGCGTTCGAAAAGGCAGATGCGCACCTATAAAAAGAGTGCGAAGCACAATACGGAACTTAATATTAAAAATCTCCGGCTCCACAGTCGCCTGCGATTTTTTTATGTACCTTAATCCAATTGATTAAGGTAGTTGCGAAAAATACTTTCATGTTCTTGCAAAATACCAAAAAACTCATCATCTATTTTTTCAACTACTGGAAGGGCTGTTTTAACCATCTCAAGCCCTTTTGGCAAAAGGATAACTGAATTTGCTCTGCTATCATCAGGGTTAGCAGTTCGCTTTATAAAGTCGTTCTTTTCTAAGCCTCTGATAATTTGAGATGTAGACATAACATCCATATCTGCAAGTTTTGCAATGCTTACCTGTGTGACATTATCATCTGATTGGCTAAGAAAATTTAATGTAGTAAGCACTACAAATTGTGGATGAGTAATGCCTAATTTACGAAGTTCTTGTGTAATGATTGAATGCCATTTATTATATACGCGGATAAAAAGAAGACCAGTTGAAGATTCTGCATCATCTTTAAATCGAGCTGATGGAAAGTCCAATTTATATTTCAACCTCCTTTTTGATTTTCATGACAGATTTAGGGACATCGGAAAATACACCGCAAAGAAAGTTTAAATCTTCTTCTGATGGATTTTCTTTTTCTAATTTTACAGTATGTTGAATAAAGTTTCTACCATCTTCCTGAAAAATATCATGTCCAAAATGAATATTTCCCATTTCAGGAACTTCAGTTTTATCCCAATAAGAAGCATTTGGGACGATGTTAGTAAGAGTAAATGTCATTTCTGGCATTCCTTTTAATTTCATTGTTCCAGTAGTTCCGGTTTTAAATTCACCATTAAATTTAAGACTTTCTAAATCTTCTTCCCAAATATGTCTCTTTGCAGGATCAGAATAATAGGGCCAAATAGCTTCCTTAGGCGCATTTACTTCAACTTTAAATTGTAATTCCATTTTTAATTCTCCTTTATATGTGTATTCATTATATGTATACTTATTATAAGTATACATATAATATTTGTCAACAAGAAGTATGAATGTAAGAAATTAAAAATTTACAAATGTTTTAACCAATATTTCCTATGTTATCTTGGAAAAAGGGAGTAATATAATTAATTAAGGGATAAGTTTTTATAAAATAATCTGATTTGTTTTAATTATATTAAGGAGTGGAAATGTTGAATAATAATTTTAAAAGTTATCATGTTGAAGCCTGGGATATTTTACAACATCTTTTTAAGGTTAATAAAATAAATGATCACACACTTCATTTTGTAGGTGAATTTTCAGGAAAATTAGATTTGGAAAGGCTAAGACAAGCGGTCGACATTTCAATTGATGCATTTCCTTTGATTAGATGTGTGTACAATGAAACAAAAAGAAAGCCTTTTTGGGAAGATAAAGGTTATACTGCAGATGATGTTATAGAATATATAGAAGCACAAGATACTGATGAAGAGATGATTCAGCATCTTTATCAAGAAATAGATGGGTTTAATGGACCACAATTAAGGATTAAAGTGATTCAAAGGGAAGAAAAGCATATAATGTGTGTACTGATAAATCATATGCTATGTGATGCGGCTGGATTTAAGGATTATTTATATATGCTAAGTGATATTTATACTAATATGGATAGAAAATTAGATTATTCTATTGCAGCTATGGGGAATCGAAAAATCAAGCAAGTCCTAAAAGTATTTTCTATTCCAGATAAGTTAAAAATTATGTTTAGTAAAATCAATATGTCTGTGAATGATGATTCAAGCTTCAATTTTGAAGGAGATCTTAACAACCCTTTTATTGAACCTCGTAAAATTGATAATGAACAATTCCTTAGGCTTAAAGCTTTTGCAAAGAAACATGATGCAACCATTAATGATATTATGCTTACAGCTTACCAAAGAGTCTTGTTTCAGCTATTTGGGAAAGTTTTAAATATACCTTGTGCGGTTGATTTAAGAAAGTATTTATTAAATCATAAGTCAGAGGGGATATGCAATCTACCTACTAATCTTTTTTGCAATATAGGTTCAGAAGTTGGTGAAACATTTGAACAAACTATTTACAAAGTAAAGCAGACAATGGACAAGCAAAAGTCTAATAATAATTGTGTTAAAAGCTTAATCATGTTAGAAAAAGTTTTTGATATTTTTCCTTATAAGCTTGCAAGAAATATTATTGAGAAGAACTTCTCGAATCCACTTATTGCATTTACTAATATAGGAATAATTGATAAAAAGCGAATTGTATTTGGAGAAATTGAGATTACTGAAGCTTTCATGACAGGGTCAATTAAATATAGTCCATATTTCCAATTAGCTGTATCAACCTTTGATGATAAAGTAACTCTTAGTGTAAATTTGTATGGGACACAAACAGATAGAATTAAGGTTTCAGATTTTTTAGATAAGTTTATTGCTGAATTGCAAACTATTATGTAGTTATTAGGATAATAAAATATATGTGGTTATAGATATCCAATTTAATAATCAAACTTATAAATGGAATATACATGCATAATTGAGAAATTATAATAGTAACACTACACTAGAAATCAGATACATTTTTCTGGAAGCAGGCATGTGAAATTGAGCTGTTGATGGTTCTTAATGGGGGCTTGTTTTATTTACAGCTTGTCCAGATTTTACATCTGGATCACGCTGAAATAACGACAAGCCGTCATTTAGAACCTTCCAGCGAAAATTTCACTAGTCCTGTGGAGGATAAATGTATCTGATTTAGGTAATTGTTGCATAAGTCTAATTTTCGATTTGGATATCTTTAAAATATATTTGCAAAAAGTTAAATTTGTGTTATGATAATTAAAAATGTGAATAAGTTAATCGATAAGGCAAAGGAGTCTATTTTATATAACTGTGTAAGTTGTATCAAATTGGCTCCTTTTTATATAATAAAAAATCCTTTATTTAAATTAAATATACTCAACATAGTGCGGGTTTATTGAAAATGCGGTTTTAGAAACTTTTGCACTATTTTTCTGATGCTCAAAATAGTTGATGGAAATGAGATATACACTATGTTAAGCTAATGTATACGTTAGCTTACTGTAAGTAAATGCCAAAAAGCTACTAAAAAAAACGAGTTAAAATTAGCAGTAATATGACAATTTAAGCGTATTTTTTGAATTTTTTTCATTACTTTTTTCATGCAAGCGATATATAATGGATTTATAAAAGGAGATGATATTATGAAACAAAAAGTAGTAGACATGGATAAGGTACTTTTAGATAATGAATTTTTTGTGTTTCATAAAATAGATGATTCTCATTTTATGGGGAGACCACACTTTCACGATGGATTTGAAATTCATTTTACATTAACTAATGAAACTACATATTATGTTGATGGTAGAAAATTTGTAATGGATTCCGGAGCCATAGCAATTTTTAATTCTGAAGAAATTCATCGAGTAGTAGTGGATAACAAAAAATTGTACGAAAGATATTGCATACTATTTAAGCCTCGATTTATCGATGTTTTAAAAGATAATTCCCTTGATATTCTTCAAGTATTCACTAATCGAAGAAAAGGTTATAACTGTATTCAACTTAGTGAATTATCAAAGGAACAATTAGTGAAATTATTTAATGAACTGATAAATTACTATCAAGATTCAGAAAGCAAGTTTCAAGATTTAAAGATAAAAGTAAAGTTTATAGAAATTCTTATAATAATATCTGAACTTTTTAACAATTTTCTTGAAGATAAAAAAAATATAAACTATGAAGGTAATACACAATTTTATTCCTTGTTAGATTATATTAAAAATAATTACATGGAAGATAGTAATTTAGATGATTTAGCCAATGAATTTTATATAAGTAAGTCTACGATTATAAGATTGTTTAAGAAGAATATTGGTATGACACCTACACAATATTTAATTTATATTAGGATAATGGCTTCTAGAAATTATCTTGAAGCTGGTTATAGTGTGAAAGATGTGGCATATAAAATAGGATACAAGGACGAATCCAGTTTTATTAAAAAGTTTAAAGAGTTACAAGGCATCTCCCCGAAGCAATATATGTTGAATTTACAACGGAAGGGGTTAAAAGATGAAAAATACTATTGAAAATTATCTGAATTTAGTAGTTAATAACTTAATTAATTTAGATAATCAAGGTGATTTAGCAAATGAATTTGTAAGTGTTTCTACAGCTGAAGCAGAAAAAAAAGGTTTTTTTGCTAGAGATTTTGGAATGGATCAATGGGATTGGCCACAAGGTGTAGGAATATTTGGACTTAGCCAAAACTTAGAAAAGAATAGGGAATACATTGTTAATTGGGCTAAAACAGAAATTAACAAAGGGCTGCCTACAAAAAATATAAATACTATTTGCCCATTGTTATCCCTAGTGGACTTTAAAGAATTTGAACAACTTTCGTTAGAGTGGATGAGTTGGATTGATGAGAATTTTCCAAGGACATATGAAAGTGGACTGCAGCATATTACTTCAGGAGTAGATAAGTTTTCTCTTAGATTAAATGAAGGTCAAATTTGGATAGATACTTTATTTATGACAGTATTATTTATAGGGAAAATGGGAATGAAATATGATAAGCAAAAATGGATTGATGATTCAGAATATCAGTTTCTACTACATACAAAGTACTTAGTTGATAGAGAAACAGGTTTGTTTTATCACGGCTGGGACTTTACTAATAATTCAAATTTTGGAGGAAATTTCTGGTGCAGAGGAAATAGCTGGTTTACAATGGCAGTTCCATTATACTTGCGTTATTTAGAAGATAGATTACCAGAATCAATTGTAAGCTATTTAAAGAATCTATATATTAACCAAGTAAGGGCTTTAGTGAAATATCGTGGAGAAGATAAATTGTGGCATACAATTATTAATGATAGCAGCTCTTATACAGAAACCTCTGGTTCTTCAGGTATCATTGCAGGTATCTATATGGGAATCCAGCAAGGATTATTAGGAGCAGAAGAATTTGAAAGCTTTTGTAAGGAATCTGTTGATGCATTGATTGGTAGGATTGATGAAAAAGGAAATGTCCTTGGTGTATCAGCTGGTACAGCAATTAGTAACAATAAAGAAGATTACAAAAATATTATTACAGCTCCTATGGCGTATGGCCAAGCTATGATGATTTGCGCATTAACAGAACATTTAAATTACCATAAGCAGAAAGGACAGTAATAATAATGAGTGTTATTATTTATCTTTTGCCAGCTCTAGGTTGGGGATTAATGCCAGTTTTTGCATCAAAAGCAGGTGGAACACCTAAACAACAGCTATTAGGCACAACAATTATAGCATTCTTAGTAGGATTAGTGTTTAGTATAATTGCAAAACCAACATATACAGGACAAGCTTTTATGATTTCCTGTATGTCAGGAGTTTTCTGGACCTTTGGACAGCTATTTCAATTTAAAGCTTTAAAAGAGGCTCCTGTATCAAAAGGAATGCCAGTTTCAAATGGTACCCAATTACTATTTACTACTCTTGTTTCTGGAGTGATTTTAGGAGAATGGGCTTCGGGGAAGCAAACTATTTTTTCGCTAATTGCTTTAGGCTTAATTATTTTTGCAATTTGGCTTTTAGCCAATGAAGGAGCAAATAAGAAAGCTTCAGATAGTAAGTCTGGAAGTAAGGGCTGGATTATTTCGATGATAATTTCATCCTTGTTTTTAACTGGATATGTGACAACGAATGCTTACTTTAAAATATCTAGTTTTGAAATCTTTTTTCCTCAATCTTTAGGGATGATAGGTACTGCTTCAATAATGTACATTATTTCTAATAAAGAGGAAAAAGCAGGCTTTAAAAATGCTATAAGAAACTGTATTACAGGGTTGTCATGGTCAATTGCAAATATTTCAATATTTTTTACTGCAAGCCGCTTGGGTGTAGGGTTAAGTTATACGATTTCTCAGCTATGTGTGTTTGTGTCAATTTTTGCAGGCATTATTATTTTAGGCGAAAAAAAGACATTAGGAGAAAAGAAAAGAATTTCTCTTGGAGTTATTATATTCTTATTTTCCATTGTCGTTTTAAGTATATATAAATAATTTAAATTAGGGAGGAAAAGATTTATGAAAATGATTAAAAAATTAATATGTTTAGGAATAGGCTTATCTTTAGTAGCAGGTCTTGCTGGATGTGGTAATTCAAAATCAGCATCAAGTAACACAGTTAGATTATTTGTATCAGGGGATAAATCAGAAGGAAATGCTTATTCAAAGATGGCAGAAAAATATGAAAAGGAAACTGGGGTTAAAGTTGAAGTAACTGATATACCTTATGATGATTTAAAAACAAAAATTTCTAAGTCAGTACAAGCTAATGATTCACCAGATGTTGTTCGTACATCACAAATATCTCCAGATTGGTCAGATTCATTACAAGATTTAACTAGTATAGCTCGTTCAGGGAATACAATGAAGAGCTTAAATATTAATGATGAAAAAGGTACTGTTAAGGGATTACCAACAGATGTTACAGCAGTTGGAATGTTCATAAACACAGACTTATTCGATAAGGCTGGAGTGTCATATCCTACATCAAAAGACAATGTTTGGACTTGGGATCAATTCTTACAATCTTTAAAAACAGTATTAGATAAAAGTGATGCAAAATACGGTATGGTAATGGATGCATCAGACCATAGATTAAGAGCATTTACATATCAATTTGGTGGAAAAAACTTCTTTGTAAATGATGCAAAAGATTCATATACTACTGATGACAACACTAAAGCAGCATTACAAAAATTTGTTGAATTAAATGATAATCATATTATGCCAAAATCAGTTTGGACAACAGGTGAAGATCCATCTGCTATGTTTAAGAGTGGACGTGTAGCAGCATATATGTCAGGAAGCTGGCAAATCAATGACTTCAGTACTAACATTACAAACTTTAAATGGAAAGCTGTATTCATGCCTTACGAAAAAGTTAGAGCAACAAATATGGGTAGTAACTTTATGTTAGCATTTAAAAATGGAAAGAACCCTGAAGGTGGTCTTAAATTCTTACAATGGTTATACACTAAAGAAAACTATCAACAATTATGTGAATATGCAGGATATATTCCAGCAGTTGAAGGTTTAGATATTAAACATGAAAAAGGTCAAGATGCATACAAAACTTTTAGTGAAGAAATTGCAGAAGCAGCACAACCAATTAGCAGTCAACAAACACAAGATGAAGTAACAAAGACAATGACTGGTTACCGTGGTTTATCAGGTGCTCTTAAGAAATCAATGATTAAAGTTATAAACGGTGAAGAAAAAGTTGATGATGCAATAAAAGATACAATTCAAGATTACAATGAAGGTTATTTGAAAAAATAAATTAGCATTAATTTAAATTATGGGAATCAAATAACAAGTTAGTATTTGATTCCTATATGTATTTTGGGAGGGATTATTAAAATGAATTTTTTTACCTATGATTTGATAAAGGGCAGTTCGTTAAACATCTGGAAATATTCTGAGTTAAAGTCAGAACCTGTTGTTGCTCCTTATTGCACGATGGAAGGGGAAATAAACGCAACTGAAGGTTATTTTGAAATTGATTATCCTGTTAGAAAAGATTTTTTAACTAGGATACCAGAAGTTATACCATTTAACAAAAATGAACTATTTCCTAATCTTTATTGTGGATTTGAAAGCCCTAGGGTAGATTTTTCTTCATTTTTAAATACACCTCACTGGGTACATACTTCTTTATTCAACAATATTGATAGTAATATAGATCAAACAGTTTCTTTTTCAATTATTACTTGTGGTCGTGTAGTTATCTGGGTTAATGCAGAGCAAATTTTGGATTTCTCGCCTTACAGCCGTAATCATGGGTCAGAAATAATTGCTGAACTGCCATTAAAAGCAGGAAAGAATGAGGTTGTTGTTTATTTAGATGATCTTGCAGAACGTGATGTAAACTTCTTCTTTGAAATGAAGCTGTTATCAGAGGTTCAATTAACTGTAAAGGTTCCATTAGATTATGAAGCTCGCGAATTAACAGAAAATATTAACTTTCTAGAATCTTTATATTTTAAGAAAGATGTTTATTTAGAAGGCAACGTTATTGTTAATTCTGATACAGCCTTTGATGGTAAAGAAGTTAGAATTAGCTATGGAGAACAGTACTTTCAATCAGAAAATGAAGCAAGTGGTGATATCACAGATTTTCATAGAGAAGATCAATGTTTAACAGTAGCAAATGGTGAAATTCTAATAGGAACAGTAGAAAGTATTCCTACAGCAGGTGTGACAACAGTTTATGTAAGTGTAAGGATGTCAAATAAAGATTGGCTTATAAAGAAGCTAGTTTGTTGTATATATAATGAAGGTGAATTACACATTTCTTTAGGAACTTCTATTGAAGAAAGAAAACAAAAGGCTTTAGAAATTTTTTCAAAACTTGAATTAATGGACATGAATAGTGCATTAGCAGAATTTGCAGTAACAAAAAAATTAAGTGAAAAAGCATATGAAAAAATAAAGCCAGCCATAGAAATGGTAAAATCTAAAGGTGATTGTGCAGATTTTATGTTTTCTCCTTTGCTAGCTGTAACTACAAAATACCATAATGAGTTACCAGATGAGTTTAAAGCTATTATGAAGGAATGTGCTCTAGATTTCAGATATTGGATTGATGAACCAGGTAATGATGTTATGTGGTATTTCAGTGAAAATCATTCATTATTATTTCACACTTGTCAGTATTTTGCAGGATATCTATATAAAGAAAGTAATTTCACAGCAGCTTCTAGAACAGGTAAGGAACAATATGAAATTGGTAAAAAGCGTTTAGAAGAGTGGTTTGATACCTTCTTTGCATATGGTTTTTCTGAATGGAATTCAACTACATATTTACCAATAGATTTAATTGGATTTTTCAGTTTATATTTAGCTGCTCCTGATAGCGATATTAAAGAAATGGCTAAAAAAGCTTTAGATTTCACATTTAAAGTGATAGCAGTTAATTACCACGGTCGTGTTTTATCTTCTACTTTTGGCCGTATTTATGAACATGACATTAAAGCAATGCGAATTGGTGAAATTTCTAATGTCTTGGCGATTGCATGGAATAAAGGGTACTTTAATAATGCTTTAAGAGCATCAACTTTATTTTGTATGTCAGACTATGTTCCACCAAAGGAATATATAAATTTCATTGATTTAATGGAAGAAACTGCAATTGAAGCTAATTACCTTCAAGGGATTAATAAAGTTGAAACTTATTTATATAAAACAAATGCTTATTCTTTAGCAGGTGCAATTAAATACAATCAATATAAAAAGGGGCACCAACAACATATGATGAATATTTCACTCGGAAATGATGCCACTCAATTATGGATTAACAATCCTGGTGAGTATGCGCATAGTGGTGAAAATAGGCCAAGTTATTGGGCAGGAAATGCCAGCTGTCCTTCAATTGTACAATACAAAAATATTCAGGTTTTAGAATATAATATTGCTGATAATCTGATTCCAAAGATTCATTTGTATTTGCCGCATTGGAGTTTATCAGAAATTCAGACAAAAGATAAATGGTTATTTATTCGTAAAGATAATGCTTATTTAGGTATCTTTTTCTCTGAAGGTTTAACTATTGAAAATCAAGGCGATACGAGAGGCAAGGAAGTATATGCATTAGGACATAAACATCGTATTCTTGTAAAATGTTCATCATTAGAAGAAGCAGGATCTTTCAATAAATTTATTGATAGTTTAAATAAGCTTGAAATCACTGATAGAGAGATTAAACTAAATGACAGTCAATTAGGAGAAATTAAATATCAAGATAAAGACTTATTTATCAATGATAGAAAAATAGAAAGACAAAAAACTTATGATATTAAACCAACTATTGAGAAACTATTAGGAAAAGAGGGGAGAAAATGAAAAAATTTTCAAAGAATAAATGGCCGTTATTTTTTACAGGAATAAATATTGTTCTATTTTGTTTATTTTTCCTTTTGCCAGCTATACTAGGATTATATTATTCATTAACTGATTATAAGGGATATTCAGGTGAAAAATTTATAGGGTTAGCAAATTACATGGAGTTATTAAAAGATAAGAGCTTCTATAAAGCACTATTAAGAACTGCAGAATATACAATTGTTGATGTACCTATATTGTATGCTGTTTCATTATTAGTAGCAGTTATGTTAAATAATGATAAGGTAAAAGGTAAATTTATTTCTAAAATTATATTTTTCTTACCTTGGACAATTTCAGGAATTATAGCCGGTGTAATTTGGCGTTGGTTATTTGGTGAAAACTTTGGTTTTATAAATTATGTAATCAGTGAATTACATGGAGAGCCAGTTCCTTGGTTTACAAATGGTAATTTTGCATTTATGGTAATTGTATTTGCTTCAGTATGGAGTTATACAGCCTTTAATATGTTACAATTCATGACTGCATTAAAAAATATTCCAAAATCTTTGTATGAAGCAGCTGATATTGATGGAGCGAAATGGATTGATAAATTTAGGCATATTACGCTTCCAACTTTAAAGCCAACTTCTTTCATGGTTATTTTACTTGGAACAATCAATGCAATGAAAGAATTCGCATTAATTCAGTCCTTGACTAATGGAGGACCAGGTACAGATAATATGTTAATTGTACAATATATCTATTCAACTGGTTTTGATAAAATGCGTGTTGGTTATGCATCAGCAGCATCAATGGTATTATTTGTTGTTTTACTAGCATTAGGTATAATTCAAATGAAGATAGGAGGAAGCAGCAATGAAGAATAAATCTCAGGGAGCATCTGTTTTATATGATAAAACGTCATCATCATTATTAACTGTTGGATTATGGATTGTAGCTTTCCTATACTTGTTTCCATTACTATGGTTTATATTAAGTTCTTTTAAACCAGGGAGTGAACTATTCTCATATCCATTAACCTTATTACCGAAGAGCCCAACCCTTGATAATTATGTTAATTCATGGTCGACTTTGGATTTCTTTACATACATTTTAAATACATCAAAAGCAGCAATAATTACAACAATTCTTACTGTATTAGCTAGTGCTTCTTGTGGATATGCATTTGCTAAGTATGATAGAAAATGGCTAAAGTTTTTCTTTATGTGTGTTATTGCAACAACAATGTTACCAACAGAAGTTATTATGAATCCAACTTTCTCTGTTATTAAAATGTTAGGATTATATGATAGCAGCGCAGGTATCATAATTCCATCGATCAATACGGCTACAGGTATCTTTATGTTTAGAACTTTCTTTGTATCAGTACCTGATGACTTGATTGAATCTGCACGTATTGATGGAGCTTCTGAAGGAAAAATCTTCTTCCGTATAATGTTACCTTTAGCTAAACCTGTTATTATGGCGTTAAGTATCTTCTCTTTCCAATGGAGATGGAATGACTATATTTGGCCATTAATAGTTTTAAATGATCCTAAGAAATATACTTTACAAGTTGCTATTAGAAGTTTAGTAGGAGCTGAAAATATTAACTGGTCACTACTAATTGGAGCATCTGTAATTTCATTAATTCCATTATTACTTGTATTTATTGTATTCCAAAGATATATTTTAGATTCAAATGTAACAAGTGGATTAAAAGACTAAAAATTAATAAATGGTGAATCTTTAATGATGAATGATTAAGTGAGAAATTACAAAGTAAAAAGTGAGAATCAAAATTATATATTTTGTTATTCGAACTTTCTATGAGAGTTTCAACTGATATTATTCATCATTAATTTGTTTATGTGTAAATGCCATGACAAGGGGCTTATAATGCCTTGTACACGAGATATAGATGAAAGGAGGATTTAGTGAGGTGGGTAGTACTTTTTTACACTCTCACTAAAGATAAGTATGATTGATTATACTATTTTATCTGACCCCAAAAAAATTCAAATTAATCGAGAACCTACTAGAGCATTTTATATTCCTAAAGGAAATGATGGCAGCAATTACAATTGCTTGGATTTAAATGGGGAATGGGACTTTAGTTATTTTACTTCTCACAAAAATATTTCAACTGATTTTTTAGCAGAAGATAATTTTGAAAATAAAATAATGGTTCCAGGGAATTGGCAGATGCAAGGCTACGGAAAGCCTCATTATACCAACATAAATTATCCATTTCCAATAAATCCACCCTTTACTTATGATAATATTCCTAATGGTATTTACAGGAGAAATATAAATCTCGAAGCTTATAATGCAACAGATAATTATTTTATAAGATTTGAAGGGGTAGATAACTGTTTTTATTTATATATTAATAATAAGTTAGCTGGTTTTAATAAGGGAAGCCGAAATGGGTCTGAATTCAATATTAGTGAGTTTTTAAAGGAAGGAATTAATACTGTTACGGTTGTGGTTTTTCAATGGTCAGATTCTTCATATATAGAAGATCAGGATATGTGGTGGTTAAGCGGAATATTTAGAGAGGTCACATTAATAACAAGACCAAAGAATTTTATCTTTGATTTTTTTATAACTACTATTTTAGAGGATAATAATGCTAAGGTTTCTTTGGAACTAAAATCATATATAAAAGAGGAGTTACCATTAACAATTACTATTTTTGATCAAGATCAAGTCTTCGTTAAAAAAGCATTAACAGTAAATGAAAACTGCCAAGTAGAATTTGTTATGGAAAATCCAAAGCTTTGGACAGCAGAAACTCCTTATTTATATGAATTAAGCTTGGAGACACAAGAAGAAATAATCACGCATAGGTTTGGTATTCGTCAAGTTGAAATAAGTGAGGGGTTAATTAAAATTAATGGGACACCAATTACCTTTAAAGGGGTTAACCGTCATGAATTTAATGAAACCTTTGGACGCACAATTTCTAAGGAACAAATGGAGACTGAAGTTAGGCTGATGAAGGAAGCTTTTATTAATGCTGTAAGAATGTCTCATTATCCACAGCATCCTTATTTTTATTATTTGTGTGATAAATACGGCTTGTATGTTATAGACGAAGCTGATTTAGAATGCCATGGGATTGGTTCAACCGGAGATAAAAATTTATTAAGCAGTGATCCTTATTGGTTGCCAGCTTATATGGATAGAATGGCCCAAGTAGTAGAACGCGATAAAAACTTCACATCAATCATTATATGGTCTGTTGGAAATGAATCTGGTAATGGTACCAACCATCATGAAATGATTGCTTGGACTAAACAACGTGATCCTAGTAGGCTGCTACATCATGAAGGAGAGTCAAGAGATTGTGTTAATTCTGAGACAAAAGCTTATGAAAGAGATGTAGAACATGCTGATTTTAATTCTACCATGTACACAGAATTTCATGTTTTGCAAAAGGTTGGAGAAGATGCTGATATAAAGAAGCCTTTTATTCTTTGTGAATATGTTCATGCAATGGGAAATGGACCTGGTGGTTTAAAAGAATACTTAGATTTGTTTAATAAGTATCCTAAATTACAAGGAGGCTTTATTTGGGAATGGCGTGATCAGGGAATTAAGAAAGTATTGCCAAATGGAGATATAACATATTTATATGGTGGTGATTTTGGTGACTATCCAAACGATTATAACTTTGTTTTAGATGGTCTAGTTCAGCCAGATATGACTCCTAGTCCAAGTTATTTTGGAGTTAAAAAGGCTTATCAGCCGATTAGTATAGAGCAGTTAGACGATAGAAATTACAGTTTGATTAACTCAACAGACTTTACTATTTTTGAGGATATGAATATTAAATATGAAATTTATTCACAAGAGGAGTTATTTGTTAGTAAGGAAATTTTAATTAGAGAATTGCTGCCTAAAGAGAGCATAACAATAGAAGTACCAGTAGATATAAAAGAAGAAAATACTGATATAATAATAAAATTTACTATTCCTAAGCTATCAGATAAGTATAATGTTTTGATCACCTCAATTAAGGAAGCGTTTGTGTTAAGACATCATATAGCAGATACATTGGAGACAAAAGATAAATTTATAATCAATACTAAGGATAAGAACAAGCTTGTTGCAACCTTTGGTGATAAACAATTAAACATAGCATTAAAAAATGGTGATTGGGAAATTTGCACCTTAAATAATCAGTTGCCAATCCTTGCAAAACCTAAGCATAATTTTTGGAGAGCAATAACAGATAATGATTTTGTTTCTGCACATATGTGGAAGGAATTTGGAGTGGATCACTTGATGTCGAGGACTAAAAGTGTAACCTTGGATCAAAATGTAGAAGATAAAATTAGTTTAACTGTATCAGAGAATTATGGTGCACCGGCAAAATATTGGGGAATTGATTTAATAACTACTTATGTATTTAACAGTAATGGTTGCATCAACATTAAGGTTACAGGTACGCCAATTCACAATTACCCAGAAACGTTACCTAGGATTGGATTAAGCTTCACTTTATCAAAGGAATACTCGAAGTTTAATTGGCTAGGAAGAGGGCCAGTAGAATCCTATAACGATGCACTTAATGGAACAACCTTCGATTTTTATAAGCAAGGTATTGAGGAGCTTGGCTTTAATTACTTGTATCCGCAAGAAAATGGCAATCATGTTTCAACTTATTGGCTACAAGTGGAGAATTCTAATATAGGAAACAAATTGATGATTAAAGGTGATAAAACTTTTGAATTTTCAAGTCGTCAGGTTACACAAGAAAATCTAGATGAAGCACAACATATTCATGAATTAGAGAAAACAAATAACACTTATATTTATTTAGATTTTAAACAGCATGGAATAGGCAGCAGAAGCTGTGGACCTGACGTTCAAGAGCAATATAAATTAAAACTAGAACCTTTTGAATATACATTTGATTTGTCAATTTTATAGTACTTATGTTGCTATTAACAATGTCAAATCTTCAATGATCAATGAGTGATTTAGGTTGATTTCCTTAGGAAATCTCTATGTTTTGAATAATTTTTTTGCAACATATATAAGTTCTAATTAAATTTTTACATTTTCATTCAAGAAATTCTGACGGGGGTTCTTGAACAATGGCAGCTGATAATTGCATTGTTAATTGAAATCTACGAAACGATAAGATGTGGCGTGGAAATGTTGGGCTAATAATTGAATATTGTTAATTTGAATATTTAAGAGCGTATTTAAGTATAAGAAAGGAAGGAAACTATGAGAATTGGAATTAGAGCACATGATATTGAACATGATAGTTTAGAGGAATTAGCAGAAATTGCCCATAAGAAGAATATAAAAAGTTTTCATTTTGCGCCCAAAAAGGTAATTAATGAATTTCACATTAAAAAAGGATGTTTGACACCAGGTTTTGCTCAATATGTTAAAAATATTTTGCGAAAAAATGAGTTGAACATAAGTATACTTGGTTCTTATGTTAATTTAGCAAATCCTAATGATGATGGACTTAAGGAGGAAATAGAAACCTTTAAGGAACATATACGCTTTGCAAAATACATGGGAGAAAGTGTAGTTGCTACTGAGACCGGCTGTTACAATAGAGAATATGTTTATACAGAAAAAAATGATACTGAAGAAGCCTTTCAAAGGTCTTTAAATTCCATAAAAGAAATTGTTGCAGAAGCTGAAAAATTTGGAATTGTGGTTGGGATAGAAGGAAGTATAGAACATGTAATGAGTACCCCTCAGAAATTAAAAAGATTATTAGATAATGTTAAATCAAATAATCTGCAAATTGTTTTTGATCCAGTTAATTTAATTGATGCAAGCAATTATGATAAGATGGATGACATAATAAAAGAGTCCTTTCAGTTATTTGGAGATAGAATAATTTGTGTACATACAAAAGATTTTATTTATAAAGATGGAAAGCTTAAAAGAGTTTCTATCGGAACAGGGCAATTTAATTATCCTTTATTGTTATCCTTAATAAAAGAAAGTAAGCCATTCATTGATATAATATTAGAAGAAACCGTGAATGAAGATAGGGATGCAAGTATAAAATTCATAGAGGAAACTTATAAAAAACTATAAGAATATGCTCGTGTTTATTAATTTTAGGAGTTTATTTAGAAATTTAGTGATGTTATTATTGAGGAGTAAGCTATTCATTAAAAGCAATCTATAAACGTGTTGACGTTTACTCTGATTCGTGATATACTTCACACATAACATAAAAAGAATATAAATATCAGGCATGTGACTGGTAATGCAGGCAGGACTTGAATAAGCTAATATTTTATTAGTTTATTTGAGTCCCTTTTTATTTTGGCAAAATAAAAAGTCTACTAAGATTATTTAATGAGAGGAGACTAATAATATGAATTATAAAGAAGTAGCAGCAAAAATTTTAAAAGCCGTAGGTGGAGATGAAAATGTTGAACATTTAGAACACTGTTCAACAAGATTAAGATTCAACCTTATTGATAATAGCAAAGTAAAAGTGAGAGACCTTGAAAATATTCCAGAGGTAATTGGTGTTAAGCAAAATGTACAATGCCAAGTTATTATTGGAAATGCAGTTGTTGAGGTATACGATGAGGTAAAAAAACTTATTTCTGATAAAGGAACCAGTGTTAACAATAATAAAGAGAAAAGAAAAATAGGTGCAATAGTTTTAGACTTTGTTATAAGTGTATTCCAACCATTGATTCCGGCTATAGCTGGAGGTGGTATTTTAAAGTCACTCTTAATGCTTTTAAATATGCTCGGAATTTTATCAAATACTACATCTACATATAAGATATTAAATTTTGTTGGTGATGCACCATTATATTTCTTACCACTATTAGTAGCAATTACTACTGCTAATAAAATGAAAGTTAATCCATTAGTTGCAGTATCTGCTGTTGCAGCACTATTAACACCTAATTTAGCTAAGATGCTAGGAGATGGAACTTTATTTTTTAATATGCCAGTACAGAATATAAACTATGCATATCAAGTTTTCCCAGCAATATTATGTGTATTATTGTATTCGCAGTTAGAAAAATTCTTTAATAAAATTAGCCCAAAGGTTATTCGTAGCTTCTTTGTTCCAATGATGTCGTTACTTATAACCGTACCAATAACTTTACTTGTTCTTGGGCCAATAGGTTATAATTTTGGGCAAGGGTTTGCAGGGGTAATATTATTTGTTTTTGGTAAATTTGGTTGGATAGCAGTAGCAATCTTAGCAGCATTCTTGCCATTTATGGTAGTTACAGGTATGCACAAAGCAATGATTCCTTACGTTATTACTTCTTTAGGTCAATCAGGTAGGGAATTAATATATAATGCTGCGTCACTTGCACATAATATTTCAGAAGCTGGCGGATGTTTTGCTGTAAGTATTCGTACAAAAGATAAAGCATTAAGATCTACTGCAGTATCGGCAGGTATATCAGCATTATTTGGAATTACCGAACCAGCATTATATGGTGTTACAATTTTACATAGACGTGTACTTTATGGTGTAATGATTGGTGCTTTTACAGGAGGTGCTTTCTTAGGAGTTCAAGCAGTTGAAGCATATGTGGCAGTAGGACCTGGAATAGCAAGTTTATCAATGTTTATTTCTGAAACTTTACCCAATAATTTAATGAATGCGATAATGGGCTTAGGGGTTTCATTTGTAGCTTCATTTATTGCAGTATCAGTTTTGTGGAAAGAAGAAGCACCTAGTAAGGAAGCTGAAAAAGTTGAAAATAATAAAGAAAAATTTAATGCACCATTAGAAGGAGAATTAATTCCCTTAAGTGAAGTAAAGGATGAAGTGTTTTCTAATAAATTAATGGGTGAGGGGTTTGCAATAATTCCTTCTAAGGGAGAACTATATGCTCCAATAGATGGTACAATTGAAATGATTTTTGAAACAAAACACTCCTTAGCAATGAAATCAGAAGAGGGTACTGAAATTTTATTTCATGTAGGATTAGATACAGTGAATTTAAAAGGCAAATACTTTAATCCAGAAGTTTCTGTCGGAAAGAGTGTAAAAAAAGGCGATTTACTGTTAAGCTTTGACTTAGATAAAATTATAGCAGAAGGTTTTGATCCAGTAACTGCAACAATTATTACAAATAGACCAGATGCTAAGATAGAAACAGCAGAAAGTCGAAAAGTTAGTAAGAAAGATAAAGTATTCACAATAAATTAAATTGGAGTTGATTTATATAATGTCATTTAGAGAAGATTTTTTATGGGGCGGTGCAATTTCGGCTAATCAAGTTGAAGGAGCCTTTGATGCTGATGGAAAAGGAATGTCCGTAGCTGATGTAGCAAGTTATAAGCCCAATTTGAGTGTAGAAGATTATGCTGGTCATAATAAGGTTACTTCAAAAATGATTGAAGAAGCTATAGAAGATCAAACTACGAAATTCTTTCCAAAGAGAAGAGGAATTGATTTTTATCATCATTATAAAGAAGATATCGCTTTGTTTGCAGAAATGGGCTTTAAAGCACTAAGAATCTCTATCGCTTGGACAAGAATTTTTCCAACAGGAGAAGAAAGTGAACCTAATCAAGAAGGAATTAAATATTATAAAAGTATATTTAAAGAACTTAAGAAACATAATATTGAACCAATTGTTACATTATCACACTATGAAATGCCATTGCATTTAAGTTTAAAATACAATGGATGGGTAGAGAGAAAATTAATTGATTATTTTGTTAAGTTTGCGAAAGTATGTTTTGAGTCTTTTGGAGAATATGCTAAGTACTGGTTAACCTTTAATGAAATAGATAGTGTTGGAAGACATCCATTTACAACAGCAGGAATTATTCCAGATAAATGTACAGATATAAAGCTTGATGAAGCTGTTTATCAAGCTTTACATCACCAATATGTTGCTGCAGCTTTAGCAACAAAAGAATGTAGAAAAATCATTAAAGATAGTAAAATGGGATGCATGCTAACAAAGCTTACAACATATCCCAATACTTGTAATCCAGAGGATGTATTACTCTCGTTAAATAGTAATTTAGGAAATCATGTTCATGCAGATATTCAGATATTTGGAGAATATCCTAGATTATATAGAACCTTCTTGAAAAATAATGGAATTAAAATTAAAATGGAAGAAAATGATGAAGAAATATTAAAGGAGAATACAGCAGATTATCTATCTTTCAGTTATTATATGTCAAGAACAGAGTCGGCAGATACGATTAAAGAAAAGGCCTCTGGAAATACTATAATGGGTGTGAAAAATCCTTATCTGCCTTCTACAGAATGGGGCTGGCAGATTGATCCTATAGGTCTTAGAATATCATTAATTGAACTATATGACAGATATAGAATTCCATTAATGATAGTGGAAAATGGTATGGGAGCTAAGGATGTAATTGAAGCAGATGGAACTATTCATGATTCCTATAGAATTGATTATTTCAGAGAACATATAAGAGAAATGAAGAAAGCTGTTGAAATTGGTGTTAATTTAATAGGTTATACTAGTTGGGCACCTATTGACTGTATAAGTGTTTCTACTTCTCAAATGAGTAAAAGATACGGCTTCATATATGTTGATCAAGATGATGAAGGAAATGGAACTATGAAAAGATTAAAAAAGGATTCTTTTTTCTGGTATAAAAATGTTATAAAAACAAATGGAGAAATTTTAGAATAGAGATAATAGGGGGAATGAGCTTGAAAATAAAAAAAGTACTTAATTCTAGTGTGGTTTTAGCTATTGACGAGAATAAAAAAGAATTCGTTTGCTTGGGCAAAGGTATAGGCTACAATAAAAAAAATGGAGATATGGTTGAAAAAAAGAGTATCGATCAAATTTTTATGCCTGTAGAAAACATTCAAATAAATGAGTATTTAAGCTTATTAGATTCAATTCCCCCAATATATCTTGATATAACTCAAAAAATTGTTTCAAAAGCTGAAAAAGAATTGGATTCTAAGCTTAATATGAGCATATATTTTACATTAAGTGATCATTTGAACTTTGCAGTAGAAAGAGCAAAGAAGAATATTAATATAACAAATCGTGTTTATTGGGAAATAAAAAATTACTATTCAGAGGAATTTAAAATTGGATTATATGCTTTAGAACTTTTAAATGAAATAACAGATATCAAGCTTCCAGAAGAAGAAGCCGCAAATATTGCTTTTCATTTAATAAATGCTCAATCACAAAGTAATGACTCAAGAGATAGTATGAAATATGCTAAAATGATTGGTGGAATTGTTAATTTGGTTAGATATTCCATTGGAAGTGACTTAAAGATGGAAGGAATTCATTATCAGCGTTTCATTACACATGTTAAATTTTTTACAGAACGGTTTTTTAATGATGTAATGTTGAAAGATGAGAATGATCCAATGTTTGAACAGATAGCAACATTATATCCAGAAGCAATGGAAATTGCTTTTAAAATAAAGGATTATATAAAAAAGGTTTATGACGGAGTTATTCCAAAAGACGAATTAACTTATTTAGCAGTTCATATAAATAGATTGCAAGCTTATAATGAAATAAATTAATATGATGAGCTTAATAGGCGGATTATAAATTTGCGAATCATTTCCACCATGAAACCCACGAAAATTCAAGTTGATTTTCGTGGGTTATTTAATTGTGTGAGAAAGTAACCTACTTACAAAGTAAGTAGAAGAAAAGAGGCTCGTGCAAATGAACAGAAGAAATTTCTTGTGCTAAAATAAATGCCGGTCTAGCAATGTAAAAACAATTACTTTGTTAAACGGTGAAAAATAGAATCAATTTAGTTAGTGTAAATGTAAATGTTAATGTGATATTGACATTTGCAGGTAGCACTACTATCGGTTTTTAATTTGATTTTAAAGGTTATTAGTAGATTAAGATATCTCTATTATGAAATATTCTTACATATATAAAAATAACTCCATAAGTTAAATTAATATAAAATAAAAAATAACAAGCAATAAGGTATTAACTTTTATTTTATATGTGGAAATGTTTAAAATAAATGTTGTTAACAGAAGACATATGAATTATAGTACTACGCCAATTGGATTGATATTGGATATCCCTATATCATATGTCTTAATAAATCTGTTTTCAAGAGATAATTTCTTGAATATTTCCATATAATTCATCTCTTTTTTTGTAATATATAATATAAAAAGTGAAAGATATTTTTCTAAATATTTTGAAGCAACACCATGAAATTTTTTTAGCCATTTCTCTAAAATAATTTGGAATGACCATATTATTTTATCATTCTGAACTTCTTTTTTACGTTTTTTATTATGTGCTTTTGCTACTAAAGAAATATATCGATCACCATATGGTACTATATAAGCTTTCTCGTCAATTAAATAATAAATTTTTTTATTAAAGCTAGGTAAATGCCAATGGCATCTTGAAATTGGTTTAACTATAATAGAATTTCCACCGCTTTTTGCAGCTACGACCCATATATTGTGGCGCACTTTTATAGTAATATTTTTGCTTCCTTTAAAATTCTCAGGGATTAATTTTTTAGCGATATGTACATCTCCGCTTAAATTTGATGGAACACTCTCATAGTTAATTCCCTGCAATACTTTATGTCTCCAATAAAAAGCTGTAACTAAGCTTATTTCCAATTTTTCTGCACAAAATCTTAAGGATTTTCTTTCAAGCACGTATTCAGTGAACTTGATCCATTTACTAGAGTCCTTTTTTGAATAACTCCATAAAGAATTAGAGACATTAGAAAACGTTTTGCCGCATTCTTTGCATTTATATCTTTGAATTCCTTTAAATGATCCATATTTGATGTAGTGTTTTGACTCACAAGTAGGACATTTTTCAATAATTCTATTTAAATAGATATCCTTTTTTATCAATGCAGTAATATGAGAGTTTAATAAATTAAAATTGGCATCAGTTTTTATCAAGAAAATTACCTCAATTCATTGTTAAAATATAAATTAAATATTCAAATTATCTTAATAATTGCCTAAATATTAAGTTTCTAAACATTACCAACATTTATTTTAAACATATATATATGTGATATTTTATTACATAAGCATTAGCTATTAAGCAAATTATTATTTGTTAAAATATTTGCTTAATAGCTTGCTTTTTTAATATAAATTTTTTAAATGCAGTCAAATAATTAGAAAAACAAGTGGTAAAAAGGTAAAGTTTTTAATTAGCATTGCTATAGATTTTTAAAAAATTATCAAAGGTATTCACAGATTTGGATATTTCTATTATTGAATATCATTAATTATAAAATATGCATATATAAGCTATTATGGTAAAATAAGTTTAGCAGTCTGAAAATATGTTCTTTTGAATCGTGGCTCATTAAATAGAAAGATTCAAATATAGATTTTTAGTAATTTAGAAAAATAAATTGGAGGCATAGAAAATGAAGAGAGAGTTGGGAATTGCACGTTGTGGACTAGCTTGCTGTTTGTGTTCAGAAAATGAAAAATGCACTGGGTGTAATACAGGTGAATGTCCAGATAAAGCATGGTGCCAAAATCGAAAATGCTCTATAGAAAAAGGTATAGATGGTTGCTATTCATGCGAAAAAGAGTGTCATAAAGGGCTTTTGAATAAAGTGAAACCATATGGATTTAATTTATTTATTAAGAGATACGGAATTAATGAATTTCTTGATTGTTTAGAAAGAAACGAAAAAGAAGGTATTATATATCATAGAGAAGGAATAATTGGTGACTATGATGATTTTGATAATGTTGAGGAGCTTATTGCATTTATTAAAATTGGAGTTAAGCAAATTTAATTAAAGTATTATAATTAATCATATTATCTAAATTATGTAATTGACAAAATAAAAAGCAAGATATATAATATGTACAACAAATGGAATGGCATTCCATATATGGAACGAAGGGAGAGGGGTGCTTGAATACAGCAATTTTAAGAGGAATAGAAGTTTTAAGGTTTGTAGGTGAAAGCGATGAACCTGTAACTATAGCTGAAATAAGCAAGTTTCTTGATATACCTAAAACGAGTGTTTTTAACATAGTTAATACATTATTAAGTGAAAATTTTCTTGTGATAAATAACCCAAGATTAAAAAGTTATGAATTAGGTATTGGTGTTTTTGAACTTGGAAGTTTGTATTTAAACAAGGCTGAATTAACGAAAATATCAAGTTCAATATTAGAAAACTTATCTAATAAGGTTGGTGAAACCGTATTCTTGGCTGTAGCAAATGATAATGAACTCGTATATTTAGATAAAAGGGAATCAAAAGGTAATTTAAGAACAACTGGCAATTTAGGATCTAGGATATCAATGTATTCAACAAGTTTAGGTAAAGCTATATTAGCAACTTATAATGAAGCACAATTAAATAAATACTTTGATGAAGTTACGCTTGTTCCGAAAACCTCTAATACAATAACAGATAAAGTGTTATTATTAGAAAATTTAAATTCAATTAGAGAAAGAGGCTATTCTATTTCTAATGAAGAAAATGAAGAGGGATTATTTTGTATCGCGGTACCAATATATAACAGAGTAAGTCAAGTAATAGCAGCAGTATCTATTTCTACACTAAAAATAAAAATTAGTACTGAACGTATAGATGAGTATAAAGAATACTTAACTATGGCTGCTTTAGATATATCCAAGAAATTAGGTTATGCAAAAGAAAGTTTATATTAATTTTAAGATGACTTTAACTGTCATCTCAAAATTAATATATTAAAAATATAATTTTAATATGGAACGCTATTCCTAATATGGAACGACAAGAGGAGGAATTTTATGTTTAAAGGAATTTATACGCCATTAGTCACACTTTTCGATGAAAATGGTAACATTGACAAGAATAATTTGAAAATTTTAATCGAAAAATTAATTGATGATGGTGTAGATGGAATTGTAATACTGGGGTCCGTTGGAGAATTTTTTAATATTTCTTCTTTAGAAGATAAAAAGGATTATATCCAGTTTGTATCTAAGGTTGTAAAGGGAAGAGTAAAATTAATAATTGGAACAGGTAGCAATAATATAGAAGAGGTTATTGAACTTAATAATTATTCTAATGATTTAAAAGCTGATGGCGTTTTAATTATAACTCCATATTTCTTTGGGCTAGATGAAAATTATATGTATGAATATTACTCAAAAATAGCGCAAAATACGAAATTACCTATTATAATTTATAATTTTCCTGCTAGGACATCTATAAATCTATCATATGATTTAATACTTAGATTAGCAAACGAATTTAATAATATTGTTGGCATTAAGGATACTACCGATTCTATGAGTAATGTTAGAAGATTTGTACAAAAGATTAAGAAAGTCCGTAAAGATTTTTGTGTGATTTCTGGGTTCGATGAATATTTGTTACCTAACCTATTATCTGGTGGTGATGGTATCATAGGAGGCCTAACCAATATAAATGCAAAATTATTTACAGATGCTTATAAAGCTTTTTTAGATAAAGATTTTGAAAAATTGTTGATTTATCAAGATAAAATTAATAATATGACTGAACTATATGACTTAACTAATCCATTTATAGTAGGACTTAAAGAAGCTGTTAAGGTCTCTCTAAAATTGGATATAAACACAACTATTAGAAATTATGACATTAAAATCGATGAAGAAATTAGAGGGAAAATAAAAAAACTTGTGCAAAGTTAAATAAAGGTTGTAATTATATTTCAAAGTTAAAAAAATTTTATTTATGAAAGGAGCTTTTTAATGTTAGATAAATCTATAATACAAAAAAGTACCTCAGAACGTAAGCTGTGGTCACAATTTGATTCTCTACAAATGGGAATGGATTGGGATGAAGAAGATATTAAAAAACCTCAAATTCTTATTGATGATGTATTTGGTGATAGTCATCCAGGGAGTTCTCATCTTATTGGATTGACAAATCAAGTAAGCATTGGTGTGTATGAAAAGGGAGGACGCCCAGGCCAATTTCATGTTACTGATATTTGTGATGGATGTGCGCAAGGGCATGATGGAATGAATTTTGTATTAGCTTCGAGAGAAGTTATTGCAGATATGGTAGAAATTCATAGTTCGTTTGTTTCTTGGGATGGAATGGTTTTGATATCTTCTTGTGATAAATCAATTCCTGCTCATCTTAAGGCAGCAGCTCGTAAGGGGATACCAACTATATTTGTTCCGGGTGGAAGTATGAGACCAGCACCAGATATGTCAACATCAATTAAGGCTGGAGATATTTCATTAAGAGAAAAGAAGAAAGATGCCATAACGGCTGAAGAAGTTCGTGATTTTAAATTAACTGGTTGTCCATCTGTCGGAGCTTGCCAATTTCTTGGTACTGCAAGTACTATGCAATGTATGGCTGAAGCTCTAGGTTTGGCATTACCAGGAAGTGCACTTATTCCTGCTACAATGAGAGATATAACAGCTATGGCTAGAAAAGCTGGAAGGCAAATTATGAATTTAGTTAAAGCTAAAATTACTACAAAGGACATACTTACTCCAGAAGCGTTTTACAATGCAATTGTTGTACACGCAGCTATAGGTGGTTCAACTAATGTTATGTTACATCTCCCTGCTATTGCTTATGAATTAGGTATAGAATTGAAACCAGAGCTATTTGATGAGATTAATCATAAAATCCCACATATAGGAAACATATATCCTAGTGGGGAATATCCAACTGAAGCTTTTTGGTTTGCTGGTGGAATTCCTATGGTGCAATGGATGTTAAAGGATTATTTATATTTAGATGTATTAACAGTAACAGGCAAGACTTTAAAAGAAAATCTTGAATATATAGAGAAGGATGGTTTCTTCCAAAGAATAGAAGGATATCTCCGTAATTATGGATTAAAGCGAGAACAATTGATAAAGCCAGTTGAAACAACAAAGGAAATGGGATCTATTGCAGTTCTTAAAGGAAATTTAGCTCCAGAAGGTGCGGTTATTAAATATGCAGCAGTATCAGAAAATATGATGTATCATGTAGGGGCTGCAAGAGTTTTCAATTCTGAAGAAGAATGCCATAAAGCTGTAATTGAAGATAAAATTAATCCTGGAGAAATGTTGATTATCAGATATGAGGGACCTAGGGGGTCTGGAATGCCAGAAATGCTTATGACAACAGAAGCCATAGTATGTGATAGTAGATTAAATGGATCAACAGTTTTATTGACAGATGGACGTTTTTCAGGAGCAACGAGGGGACCATGTGTTGGGCACATATCACCTGAAGCAGCAACAGGAGGACCAATAGCGTTGGTAGAAGATGGAGATTTAATCGAACTAGATATAAAGGAACGTAAGCTTAATATTGTTGGAATAAAGGGGAAAACATGTACATCCGAAGATGTTGAAAAAATATTGGCAGAACGAAAAGCAAACTGGATACCTTACAAAATAGAAAAAAGAAAAGGAGTATTTGGGCGATATACAAAGTATGCTGTATCAGCCATGAAAGGTGCTTATTTAGAGTAAGGCGTATTATAAACATTCTGTAAACGATTAGTTTTGTAGACCTTGTTAATTTTTATGATTTAGATAAAAAGACATATGAATAAATAGTCAAAGGAGAGAAGTTTATGGCTAAAATTAAAAATCCAATATTAAGAGGATTTAATCCAGATCCAAGTATTTGTAGAGTTGGTGAAGACTATTATATTGCAGTATCAACTTTTGAATGGTTTCCTGGAGTGCAAATTTATCATTCTAAAGATTTGATTAACTGGAATTTAGTATCACGACCTCTAAATAGAATTTCACAACTAGATATGAAAGGAAGTTCTGACTCAGGTGGTGTTTGGGCTCCATGTTTAAGTTATAGCGATAATAAATTTTGGTTAATATACACAGATGTGAAAGTTACAAAGGGAATTTGGAAAGATTGCTATAATTATTTGGTTACCTGTGAAACTGTTGATGGAGAGTGGAGTGAACCAATTAATCTAAATGGATCAGGTTTTGATCCATCTCTATTCCATGATAAAAATGGTAAGAAGTATCTGTTGAATATGCTTTTTGATAATAGAGTATATAACCATAGATTCGCGGGTATTGTAATGCAGGAATATTCTCCACAAGAGGAAAAATTAATGGGGGAACCTAAACTAATTTTTAAGGGGACAGAGCTTAAGTTAACAGAAGGACCTCATTTATACAAAATTGGTGAGTATTATTATCTTTTAACAGCTGAAGGTGGTACAAAATATGAGCATGCAGCAACAATAGCTCGTTCTAAAAATATAGAAGGTCCTTATGAAGTACATCCTAATAATCCAATTCTTACGGCATTGGATAAGCCTATGAACGAATTGCAAAAGTGTGGACATGCATCTATTGTACACACTCATACTGATGAATGGTATTTAGTTCATTTAACTGGAAGACCACTACCATCAGATGAAATTCCTAGTGCTGAAGTAAGAGGATATGATAAAGAAACAGGAAAACCACTTCCACATACAGCACCAAGGGGATATTGTCCACTTGGAAGAGAAACAGCTATCCAAAAACTTGAATGGATAGATGGCTGGCCATATGTGGTAGGTGGAAAAGAAGGTGCAATAGAAATTGATGCACCTAATATTGAGGAAGTAAAGTGGGAAGCTAGTTATCAAGAATTAGATCATTTTGATAGTGATAAATTAAACATTAATTTTCAAACATTGCGTATTCCATTAACTGAGAATATTATGTCTTTAACAGAAAAGCCAGGGAATATGCGATTATACGGAAAAGAATCATTAATATCCAAATTTACTCAGGCTTTAGTTGCGAGAAGATGGCAATCTTTTAATTTTGATGCAGCTACAAGTGTGTCTTTTAATTCAGATACCTTCCAACAAGCAGCAGGGCTTGTATGCTACTATAACACAGAGAATTGGACAACAATTGATGTTACATGGAATGAAGAAAAAGGTAGAGTAATTGATATTATTTCTTGTGATAACTTTGAATTTTCACAACCATTATCTCAAAATATGATTCAAGTACCAGAAAATGTTGAATATGTACACTTAAAAGTAGAAGTTAGAGTCGAAGAGTATAAGTTCTTTTATTCCTTTGATGGATCAGAATGGAATGAGATACCTATAAGTTTTGAATCTAAAAAATTATCAGATGATTATGTAGGTGGAGGAGCCTGCTTTACAGGAGCATTTGTAGGAATGCACTGTCAAGATGTTAGTGGAAAAAATAAATACGCAGATTTTGATTATTTTATGTATAAAGAATTGTAATTACTTCCGATTACTTATGTTGTTATTTGTTATGATTATTGGTATTTGTAAATGAAAGAGAAAAAACATAAGTACGCAAATTAAAAATTGTTATAAAAATAATGCTTGCGGAATTCCGCAAGCAGATATATAAATATCAATCATTATGTGGAAATTTATATAAAATATTATAAATATTACAAAGAAATATGAGGTTTAGAAACAATTTTATGAATTAAAAATGGAGGAGATTTAAATGAACATTAGTCAAGCAACATCTAAAGTATCTGAAAAAATTACTTTAAAAGAAAAAATGGGTTATGCAACAGGAGATTTAGCTTGTAATTTTATTTATCAAACAGTAAGTAGTTTCTTATTATTCTTCTATACAGACGTTTTTGGGATTTCTGCAGTAGCAGCAGGATTCATGTTTCTAATTGTGAGGATGATTGATGCTGTAATGGACCCACTTATTGGAACAATAGTTGATAAAACCAATACTAAATATGGAAGATTTCGTCCATACCTATTATATGGTGCATTTCCATTTGCAGGGGTAGCAATTCTATGTTTTACAACACCAGGATTTTCTGATCCTATGAAATTAGTATATGCTTATATTACATATACTTTGCTATCAATAACATATTCAGTGGTTAATATTCCTTATGCAGCTCTAACTTCAGCGATTACTCAAGATAATAAGGAAGTTGTTAGTTTAACTTCTGTTAGAATGCTATTTTCTAATATTGGGGGATTAATTGTTTCTTTTGGTGTTCCACTTTTAGCAGGAATATTTACAAATGCAACAGGAAAAACAAGTACCGGATGGCAAATTACTATGTCAATAATGGGTGTTTTAGGAGCTCTTTTATTAATCTATTGCTTCATGAATACAAAAGAGCGTGTTCAAATTGATCATTCTAAAGAAGCAAAAATTAATGTTAAAGATATTTTTATCCAATTAAAATCAAATCGTCCCTTAGTAATAATATGTCTTTTCTTTATTCTTAATTTTGGTGTTAATTCAATTGTCAATTCTGTTGGAATTTATTATGTTACTTATAATGTTGCAAGACCAGATTTAGTAAAATGGTATGGTTTAATGGGAACTTTACCTGCATTAATTCTTATGCCATTAATGCCAACAATGTATAAATTGATGGGGAAGAAAAAGTTACTATTTACTGCTTTATCATTAAAGGCAATTGGCTTAATTGCGTTATTCCTTGTTCCACCTACAATGGTTCAACTTGTATTTGCAGGACGATTAATTGCAGCATTAGGAACTATAACTGCAGGTGCTTTTACATGGGCATTAATTCCAGAAACTATCGATTATGGTCAATATAAGACAGGTAAACGTGCAAGTGGTGTAATATATGCGTTAGTTGGGTTCTTCTTTAAGTTCGGTATGGCAATTGGTGGAATTGTACCAGGCTTAATCTTGGCGAATTTTGGTTATGTGGCTAATCAGGCACAAACTGCAACAGCATTGCATGGAATTTTGCTCACAATGACTGTTATTCCAGTAATATTTGTAATAATAGAACTTGCTGCAATATTCTTCTACAACTTGGATGAAAAAGAGCATAAAAGAGTACTTAGTGAATTAAATAATGCAGGAATGTAGTTCTAAAATGCATTAAAGTATCTTACTTGTAAATTAATATAAATAAATAAAAATATAAGTCCGTATTTATTCTATGATATTTTTAAGTTAAGAAATATTAAATATTGCTACTGATACTGTGAAAAATACATAAATTAATTCTGATTTTAATGAAATCTGAGTTATAATTTACACAAAGCTTACCATATAAAAAATGGTAAGCTTTGTTATGTATTTTTGCCTGTTGAGTTAGTGTGTGTAAAACATAAAACTACCTTCATCATATCATCAATAGAAAAGGTATAACTTAAAAAATAACTAAGGAATTTTATATACATAATATGATAAAATATGTATAGTGGTAGGAATGGAGGGCGAATATGGATAATAAAGAGGGAAAAAATAAATTTGAATTAGCATTAACTATAGCATTAAAATTACCAGGAGTAAAAGTAAATAGGAATAGTTTTTTAAAAAAAGAACTACGTAATTATGTTTCAAAAGAAAAAATTAATCAAGCAATTAAATCCAATACAATAGAAGCAGAAATTGATTTACATGTATTGGATAAGGTGGCAAAAAAAATAATAAGTAAAAGAACGACTAAAACAGCAAGAACTTCTTTTTTTACAGGATTACTGGGTGGATTTGCTATGGCGGCAACTATACCAGCAGATACATTACAATTTTTTAGAGTAGCACTTAAAATTGCACAGGAATTGGCATATTTATATGGATTTGAAGATTTATGGGAAGATGATAATGCTGATAGTGAAAAAGTCAGAAAAGAATTAATACTTTTTTTAGGAGCAATGTTTGGGGTCGGTGGTGCAAATGCTACATTAAGATTGATTTCAACTAATATAGCAAAGCAAGAATTAAAAAAACTACCAAGGCAAGTATTAATTAGGAATATATATTTCCCTGTAATAAAGAAAATAGCTGAGACAATAGGTTTAAAGATGACAAAAGACACCTTTACCAAAGGTGGAACTAAAGCAATACCTATTTTAGGTGGTGTGATTTCTGGAGGGTTAACATATATATCTATGAAGTCTATGGGGAATAGATTAAGGCTGGCATTAGAAAGTTCAGTTAATAAAAATTATACAGAAGAAGATTTGAAAAATGATATTCAAGATTTAGAAAGAGTGACAGGAGAAACTATAGATATTCAATGTGAAGCTGTAGATACTGAATCTAACGATATAATTGAAGAAGCATCTATAGGAAAGGAAGAAGGCTTTTGAGAAAATTAAATTTAAATATAGGAGGCATTTCTCATTGAAAAATAAGTTGTTTATAATAGAAGGATTGCCTTGTACAGGCAAAAGTACAACAGGGCAATTTGTATCACATTTTCTTTCAAAACAAGGATATGCTGCTCTATATTATGATGAGAGTGATTTAGAACATCCAGCAGATTACGGATTTCATGCATTTATGACAAGTAATGATTTGCAAATATTGAGTGATGAGGAATTACAACAAGTTAAAAATATTGGTCTTGAAGAAAATTCAGGCTTAGTTATACCACTTTCTAAGATAAGTGGAGAGTTATTTGATAAAATAATTCCTTTTAAAATATATGATTGTTTACCATGGGAAATAGAAAAGACGGTAATGCTAAATTATTGGGGTGAATTTGCAAAGCAGGCATATAAGGAAGATAGAATTTATGTTTTTAATTGTTGCTTTTTACAGAATCCGTTATGCGAAATGATGATGAGATTTAATTATACTTATGAAGAGATTAAAGAATACATAATAAATATTTATGAAAATATAAAGGCCTTAAATCCCGTTGTGATTTATTTGAAAAATTCTAAAGTAAAAGAAAGAGTTTCTAAAATTACTATAGAACGAGATGATGACTGGCTGAAAAGTGTTATTGAGTATCATACTTCGCAAGGCTATGGAAAGGCAAATGGTTTAGAAGGTTTTGATGGATATATTTCATGTCTTGAAGAAAGACAAAAGCTAGAATTAAAAATTTTAGAACAGCTCAATATTGATAAAATTATTATTGATACACCTTTTGAAAATTGGGAAAGAACACATAATATAATTATAGATTTTATAAAATCATTAGAGGATTTATAAAAGAAATATAATTACATAATTAAATATAAACTGTGCCCTTTGCTATATGATAATTTCAAAGGGTACAGTTTTGTTTAATTAAGTTTTAGTGCTTGGATTTATTTCCAAGTATTATTGTTGGTTGGACAATTTTCTAATTTTACGTTATTGCTATTATCTAACAAATAATCAAATTTATTATTACTGATTTCTGAATCTCTTACTGTTATTGTGCTATTACTATTTCCTAAATAATCAGTAGTTTTAAAGAAATATTCATTATCCTTATCATAGTCTTGAGTTGTTGATTTTGTGTTATTTCTTATAATACATTTATCTAACAATACATTTGAGTTATCTGCTGCTTCAAGAAAACTCCAGCTAAAATTATTATTATCTGCAAATTCACATTTTTCAAAGGTAACTTCTTTTGCGTTAGATACTGCAACTATATTGCTGAAAGCTTCGTGATTGACTATTTTATTATTTGTAAATTTAATAGATTCAGAGTTTGAAATATCAATTGCCCTTAAGGAGCAATGATCTATTTTACAATTTGATGCTGTAAGTCTTTTAACAGAGTTTAAACTAATACCGATACTTCCACAGCCATATAATTCTGAATTTTCTAGAGAAATATCATTGCTATTATTGAAGGTAAGTACGCCAGCATTACATTCATATGGTTCAGGTGTGTGGCCTGCAATTATATTTTTTATAGAAACATTATTAACATTTGTAAATTTCATTATATTAGCATAGCGAGGTGATACCTTTATTTCTGTAGTTCCTGAACCAGTACCTTCAATAGTTAAATTATGAAGGTTTTTTATGTTTAATTCTTTTCCATCATAAACGTTTTCCCATACAACCGAATTATCTGAGTTATTATTTTGTTGAATAGTTGATAAATTATATACTCCTGGTTTTAACAAGATTCTTTTATTTGATCCTATGGCATTAACAAATTCCTGGGCAGTTCCAACAGTAACTTCAGTAATTTGTTCTTTAGAAGTATTGCTAGTGGCTGTTACAGTTGGCTGAATTATAGTTCCATCAGGACCTAATTTATAATTATCAATAGTTATATCATGAGCCATATACCCATCGGCATTAAAATAATACCATTTACCATTTATTTGAGTCCATCCTGTGGCCCATGGAGTATCGATTGAATACCACCAGCCTTTGCTATCTTTTTTCCAAGAAGCACTAGCACCAATTGGAGTTAGCATAAATACAGAAGTCATAATTAATAATGAAGAAACTATTTTTGTTAATTTAGTTTTTATCATCTCATACACCCCTAAAAATTATTTTTTATAGTTTAATTTTACCATTAAAAACGTACCTTTGAAAATATTTGGTAATAAATAATTTGAAAGAGTTGGATATTTAAGGGGAAAATGCTGAAATAATAATTAATATAATCCTGCAAAGCAATTATTTTTGTATGAACTAGCATAAGTATATAGGAGGTGTAAAGATGATTGGAAAATGGGCAACAACATGAAGTACAGGAAGATAATTTGTAAATAAAGTAAAAATATATATAAAAATTAGTATAAAAACTATAATTTATATGGTTTTAAAATAACTGTAAAATTGGTAATATAATGAAAATGATATAAAGCGGTTAATAAAAGGGGTAATATTCAAGTAGTATGTAGATAAGTTGCAAGAAATATTAAAATTGTAAAGTAACTAAATGGTACAATGAAAGGGGAATCATTTAATGAAAAAAAGAGGATTAAAATTATTTCTAGCATCTTTAATGTGCTGTACGCTTGCACTATCCGTTGTAAACGTCAACACAAATGCAGCTACTACAGATTATTGGCAAAATTGGACTGATGGAGGCGGGACAGTAACTTCAAACAATTTATCTGGTGGACAATTTAGTGTTGACTGGAAAAATTGTGGGAATTTTGTTGTTGGTAAAGGATGGAACTATGGGTCATATACTAGAGTTGTAAATTATAATGCTGGAGATTTCTCACCATCAGGTAATGGGTATCTATCTTTGTATGGATGGACAAGAAACTCACTTATAGAATATTATGTTGTTGATGACTGGGGAAGTTATAGACCTACTGGTACTTATATGGGTACTACAAATAGCGATGGAGGCACCTACGATATTTATAAAACTATGAGATATAATCAACCTTCAATTGACGGTTATTCAACATTTCCACAATTCTGGAGTGTTCGTCAATCTAAGAGATCTATTGGTACTAATAATGCTATTACTATGAAAAATCATGCTGATGCATGGGGAAGTAAAGGTATGGCGCTTGGATCTAATTGGGCTTACCAAGTGGTAGCAGTAGAAGGATATCAAAGTAGTGGCCATGCTAATGTAAACGTTTGGTAGATTCGTTTGGTTAAGGTTTATATAAAATGATACTTAAATATTAGACCTATATAAATAATGCTTATCTACATATTACTTAAATATTACCTGTAAAGAAAGTAATGATCTTAAAAATTTATTCAAAGTTGTAATTTTTTACATTAGTTGGGAGATATATCAATGAAAAAATTATTAATAATACTTTTAATGGGAATTATGCTTCAGATAAGTGCTTGTTCGCAAATTAAGTCAGATAGCCTTACTTTAGTAAAAGGTGGAGCGATCATAAGTAAAAGGTCAAACTATTATGGAAGAGTGGAAGAAATGCATAATTTTTATATTGGTAAATATGAGGTGACTCAAAAAGAGTGGGTTGATATAATGGGCAGTAATCCCTCACATTTTATAGGTAACAATTTGCCAGTGGAAATGGTAAGTTGGTATGATAGTGTTGAATACTGTAATAAACGAAGTATAAAGGAAGGTTTAAAACCTTATTACAATATAGATAAAAATAAAAAGGATTCTGATAATAAAAATAATAATGATGATATAAAGTGGACAGTAACTATTAATGAATGTGCTAATGGGTATAGGTTACCGACGGAGAGTGAATGGGAATATGCTGCAAGTGGTGGGCAGCTGAGTAAGAATTATACTTATTGTGGAAGTAATAATCCAGATGAAGTAGCGTGGTATTGGAGAAATGCTGGGGAAAAATACTTACAAGGAAATTGGGAGTGGCCTGTAATAGAAAATAACAAGGATAAAACAAAGCCTGTAGGGGGGAAGAAATCAAATGAGTTAGGGCTTTATGATATGTCTGGAAATGTAAGGGAGTGGTGTTGGGATTGGTATAAAGGTTTTGATATGAGTGTTATATCTGCCAGAGTTACTAAAGGTGGCGGTTGGGTCGGAGATCTAGAAAGCTGCGATCCTTATTATAGTGGAAAGTATGATGCAAATGGTAAAGGACCAGATCAAGGCTTACGAATATGCCGGAGCGAATGAATGGAAGCTGTGACTATTAATTTATATTATAAACTTAATTATAGAGCATTTTGTAGAAAAATGAAGAATGAAAACCGGTGCTTGTAATATGGTAATTTAGTAAAATATAAGTATGGGTGTGCATAATTATGAGAGGTGCTAATAAGCATAAAATTAAGTGTAAACCTTTTAAAACTAAATTTATTTTACGAAAGGTGTTGGTTTTATGAGTTTAAGATGGGATGACAAGTTATTAATTGGGGTTGAAAATGTCGATAAGCAGCATAAGGAATTATTTAATTATTTAGATAAGTTTTTATCTGCTGTAAAAGAAGGAAAAGGTAAACAAGAAATAGAAAATGCGTTGAATTTTCTAGAAGACTATACAATAAAGCATTTTCATGATGAAGAAGAAATTCAAAAAAGATATGGATATCCGAGAATGAATGAACAATGTAAACAGCATGAGGCGTTTAAAAAAGAGCTTAAAGATTTGAGAAGTGGATTTGAGGATATTGGAGCATCTGTGTTATTGGCTTTAAATGTTCAAAATAAAATGGTTAATTGGGTTAAAAATCATATATCAACGCTAGATAGAGATCTAGGTGAGTACATAAAGAATAAAAAATAATAAACTTTAAAATATACTTGTATAGGATATAGAAGCGATTAATAGAACTTAGTTAAAGTAATTACACTTTTCTGAGTTCTATTTTTTATTCTTTAGAAAAATCTATAATAAAGTTAAATCTGTTGATAACTTATTGAAAAGGCCAATTAAGTAGGTTTTGTGTGTCAAAAAGAATAAAAAATAAATCTTATTCGCCTGCCAGATTTTTCTCACATGCGTTCGAAAAGGCAGATGCGTAAAAAAAATCTCCGGCTCCACAGTCGCCTGCGATTTTTTTACTAAAATAATTATTTCAATATAAAATTGAGATAAAATTATTCTAACAGCTATACACTAAAAATTTGTAATATGTTATAATTTTAGAAAAAGCATTTTTAGGGAGAGAAATTGATAACTAATGTTGAAAAATGTTGTTTTACAAGGAATAACGACTTAAGGGTATCAGTTTATTATTTTAGGTATATAAAGGGGAGAAAATGTATGGAATTATTGAATCATTATAAGGGGTTTATTATTATTGGAATTTCAGGGTTTATTGGATTTTTAGGGATAGTATCACTAATTAAAAAGCCAAAGGCACTAAGTAGATTTGAAGCTTTTTGGACAGCCTTAGTACTATGTTCAGAAGGAGTTTACTTGGGATTTTGCATTAATAGTCAAGAGGCTGTACTTGAAATTATATTTTTAGGGGTTGCTATATTTCTATTATGGGTAATAATATTATTTCTATTTAGAAGGCCCAAATTCGAGCATAGAGGAATAGTAATGATAACCTGTTTAGTTGGGATTATACTTTATCTAGCTTTGTTTTATTTGAATCATTTTAATTTATTAGGATAAATAATTTATAGATACATATTTAAGGCTTATGTTATTTGTTTAGTAACATAAGCTTTTTTTGTTGCTAATTGAGAAAAAAGTCATAATTTGAATTTTGAATGTGAAATTTGATTATAAAAGTAGAAGAAATTAAGAAAAAATGTGTAGAAAATGATAGAATATGATAGAATATATGAAAGGAGGCGAATTATGCATATTTTATCAATCTTTCGAAAAAAGATAATTGAGTATTTACATTTAGTAGTTATGTGCGTTAGCTTATATTATGTATCAAAATTTAATTTTGTATATTTGGATGCATCTGCAGAAATAGTAACTGTTCTTTTTGGATTTATACTCATATTAATAATATTAAGTACAATAAAAGCATGTGATAGTAAGTATTTTCATTTGATAGCATTTATACTTAGTATTTTTGGAATTATTGCATTATTTGTTGATGATTATGGAGAAAATAATTTATTGTATATTTTATTTCAATATTACGAATGTATTTTATTGAATTTATCGGTTAAGTATATAAATAAAAAAGCTAATTTGAGTAACCTATTTTCTGAAAATAAAATTCTTGTAAGCTTATTTTTATTTATTACTTTTGTAATCAGTTATGTATCAAAAAACTATGATACTAAATACTCTTTAGATATACTTGGAAGTGTAAGTGCAGTATTAATTATACTCGGATATATAATTTTCTTTTATAGAATTATTAAAACTAAAGCTGATATTCTAAATGGAAGTAAATTGAATTTGTTTTCATTGATATTTTTCAAGAGTTTATCATATCTTTGTTTTTCATTATTTAATGATACAACTATTAATATACTGGGGCACTTGTTTGAAAATATAGTGTACTATTACATATTTAATATAATTATCAAAGAGATAGTTATAAATCCTTATAATAATTTATTTAATAGGTTTATGAACAAATCACAGGAGTTAGAAATTGCTAATAAAAAGATAGATAAAATAAGTCATAAGGCTGCTAATATAGAAAAATTAAACGATAAATTCATTAATTTAATTCCAGATGGAATTATAATAATCAGAGATAAGAAAATTGAATCTGTGAATGATAGACTTTTAAATATGTTTGATATTAATGACGAATTAGAAGTTGAAAAGGCTGATTTTGATAAAATACTAGATAGTTCACAATTAGATATTTTTATGTCAAGAATAAATAGCATGGATAGCAGGATTTTAGAAAAACCACAAGAGTACGAGATAAAATGGGACGGAATGAAAAAATGGGTCGAAGTAAAGTCATTAATTGCCAATGATGAAAGAGGAGAATATATCATTTCTGCAATACGAAATATTGAAGATAGAAAAAAGGTTGAAGAAGCAGAAAAATTATTAGAACTAAAAAATAAAGAGGAAAGTCTTAAAAATGATTTTTTTGCGAATATATCACATGAACTTAGGACACCAATTAATGTTATTTATTCTGCTCTTCAAGTTCAAAATGGTTATTTAAAAAAGGACAACTGTAATGAAAATGTATTAAAATATAATTTGATAATTAAACAAAATTGTCTAAGACTTATGAGATTGATTAATAATATCATAGATATAACAAGAATAGAAAGTAGTTTTTTTATACCAAACTATAAAATAGAAAATATTGTTTACTTAGTAGAAGAAATAACTATGTCAATTGCAGTCTATGTTAAAAGTAAGAATATTAAACTAATCTTTGATACAGAGGTGGAAGAAGCCTATGTTAATTGTGATTCGAATTTAATTGAAAGAATTATGCTTAATGTGCTTTCAAATGCAGTGAAGTATGGAAAAGAGGGTGGGAATATTTTTGTTAATATCTATAAGGATGGTGAAAATAATATTTTAATTTCAGTGAAAGATGATGGTATGGGAATACCAAGTGACATGCAGGCAAATATTTTTGAAAGATTTTCAAAGGTTGACAACAGCATATCTAGGAAGATAGAAGGTAGTGGGATAGGTTTATCTCTTGTTAAGCAGCTTGTGGAAATTCAAAAAGGAACTATTGTTTGTGAAAGTGAATTGAATGTTGGATCAGAATTTAAAATAACTTTTCCAACTGTAGAATATTCTTTAGAAGATGTAACAGATGAGGAACAGTTAAATTGCTATTCTAATAATGCTATAGAAACTGCTGAAATTGAATTTTCTGATATTTATTAATAATTAGTGAAGGTTAAAGGTAATAAACATTTATGAGTAAGTGTTTATTACCTTTTTCATTTAAGTACAAACTATTGACAAATTATCCCTTGAACTTTACAATGCTTCCGAAATAGATAATAAGGAATTTGATTAACTGAATAGTTAATTAAAAATAAGAAGGAGATGGTCAGTTGTGAAGGGAAAGGTTCTCATGGCGACATTCAAAAGGAATTTTATTGTTATGCTTAGGGCATATCCAATGAGTTTTTTTGTAGGAAATCTTTTAACAGGATTTTACACGGTAGTTGGAGCATTGTTTATGTACAAGATGCTTTTTAACGGAACAGTTGGGAAGGAATTTTTAGGTTACACAGGTACTGGAGATTATATGAGCTATGTAATTTTAGGCAGCTTAACTTACATTTATGTTGTTAGGACATGCTTAAATGTAAGCAGGAGTCTTATTACTGAGTTAAGGGAAGGCACCTTGGAAAGCTTGATGCTTGCACCTTTTAAAAGGAAAGAATATTTTATTGGAAATATGCTTCAGCAGACCGTAGCTACCACCTTTGAAGTGAGTGTATCTTTAATCATTGCTATTCCTTTTGGTTTGAATTTAAGCAGTATAAATATACCTGCTCTTATTATAGCAGCACTTTTAGGTTTATATGGTTTCTTTGGATTGTCTATGGTCCTTGCTTCCATAATGCTGTATACAAGAGATACTTATATTTCACAAAATACTTTATTTGTAGGAATGCTTTTGCTATGTGGTATAACTTTTCCAACAGAATATTTGCCAACAGTTTTAAGGTGGATGGGAGAATTAATACCTGTAACTGAAATTTCAAATTTAGTAAGAGGCTCAGTGCTTTTAGGTAAAGGAATCTTTGAGCAGACAAATACAATTATTTATGTATTTTTATTAAGTACCGTTTATATGATAATAGGATTTTTTAGTCTTAAGAAAATAGAATTTATAGCATTAGAAAAAATTCAAGGATAGGTGATAAGCATGATAGAAGCAAGAAATTTAAAGAAGATATATGAAACTAAAATTAGTAAAGGATTATTTAAAAGTGAAAAAGTTAAATTTGAAGCAGTCAAAGACGTGTCTATAAAATTAAAGGAGGGACAGATAATAGGGCTCTTAGGTATTAACGGGGCAGGAAAAACTACTACTATTAAGATGCTGACAACCTTACTTTCCCCAACCTCTGGAGAATATTTTGTTGATGGAATTGATGCAGTTAAAAATCCAATGGTTATAAAAAAGAAAATTAATATGGTTGCTGGTGGGGAGAAAATGATTTATTTTAGACTGACTCCACAAGAGAACCTATGGTATTATGGACAGCTATATGGAATACCAAATAAGCTTCTTCAAGAGAGAATTGATTATCTTCTTAAGTTGGTTGGTTTATATGAAAATAAGGATAAAAAAGTAGAGGAATTTTCTAAAGGAATGAAGCAAAGGCTTCAAATAGCAAGAGGACTTATTAACGATCCTCAATATATATTTATGGATGAGCCAACCTTAGGGTTAGATGCGGTAACTTCAAAAGAGTTGAGGGAAAATGTAAAAGTACTTACTAAAGAAAGAGGAAAAGGCATATTATTAACCTCACATTATATGGAGGAAGTTGAGGAACTTGCAGATTATATTTATGTTTTAGATAAAGGAGAAATAATTAAACAGGGAACGGTTAAGGAATTGTCCAAGGATGTATTTACAAAAATAGAATATAAATTAATTCTTCATAATAATATAGAAGACTTTGATAACTATTTGTTTAATATTTTAGCCAGTAAGGATAGCACAGTTGAAGTATATAATGATGAAAAGACTTACAAAATCATAAGTTCAAGAAATTTAAGTCTTGATATATCAAAAGCTTGTATAAATAAAGGAGCAATTATAAAAGAATATTACGAAATTGTACCTAACCTTGAAGACACTATAATAAAACTTTCAAAGAAGGGAGCATAATTTATGAAGACATTTTTTAAAGTTTGCTCCGCAGAAATGAAAAAACAGCATTTAAATTATTTTCACAGCAAATTAATCTATGTTTCATTATTTTTATGGCCAATACTTAATTTTATAACTACCTATTATAGTTTTAAGCCTTTTCGAATAAATAATAGTAATATTAGCTATCTTAATGAGGAAAATGTGGTAATATTTATAGTATTAGGATATATGGCAATGAGCTTGTTTAGAAGCTTGGTTCAATCGGCTTGGAACTTTTCTTTTGAAAGAATAAGTGGAACCTTGGAATTAATTTATTTATCGCCAGCTTCAAGGCAGGGGGTAATCTTAGGGAATGCTTTATCTTCACTTTTTGAAAGTGTTGTATTTATGGTACTTTTTACAATAGGAGTGCTAATCTTTAAAAGAGAGGTTTTGAATATTAATTATTTAGCATTGATGATAGTTTTTATTATAACCTTAGCAATGGCAGTAGTATGGGGGATGTTATTGAATTCGATCTTTTTGTTTTCAAGAGATTCAGGTTTTTTATTTACAATCTTAGAAGAACCTATGGAGATATTTTCAGGAGTAAAGGTACCAACCTCAGTATTTCCAATGTGGGCAAAGGTTATAAGCCTTGTGTTTCCATTAACCTATGCTATTGAAGCTGTAAGAAAGGTTGTATTAAATGGAAGTCCTTTAAGTGAAATGAATAATTTTATTGTTATTGGCTTAGGAATAATAATACTATTATATATTGCATGTATACAAATAATTAAGCTGGTTGAAATTCATAGCAGAAAAACAGGTGATTTTACTTATTTTTAATAAGCTTTTAATTGTATATTATATATACTACAAAAGAATTGTTCAAAACCTAAAGATATCCTAAGAATATCTTTAAGCTTTGAATAGTGAGTTGTGAACGTTGATATAGATATCCAAATTAATAATAAAACTTATAAATAAGGTGGAGATAGTTAATGATTAAAAATGTAGTCTTTGATATTGGAAATGTATTATTAAATTTTGAACCAAAAGAATATGTAAGATCTAAAGTCATTGAAGAAAAAGTTGAAGAAATATACGAGAGTATTTTTAAAAGTGAAGAATGGCCAATGCTTGATAGGGGAACAATTACTGAAGCAGCTGCTAAAGCAAATATAATTAAAAGAAAAATTGAAAATGAAGAGTTTATTAATGCAGTTTTTCAAGATTGGTATGCTATTTTGTCACCTATAGAAAGCAGTGTGGATATATTAAAAAAATTAAAAGAAAATGGGTATAAGCTTTTTTATTTATCTAATTTTCATTTAGCTGCTTTTGAATATGTAAATAAAAATCATGACTTTTTTGAATTATTTGATGGAGGAATTGTTTCTTATAAAGAAAAGCTTCTTAAGCCAGAAAAAGAAATTTATGATAAAGTTTTAGACACATATAAACTTGAACCGAGTGAAACTATATTTATAGATGATACTGAAGAAAATGTTACAGCAGCAAGGAAACATGGCATACATGGAATTGTATTAAAAGATCCCAAAGATTTAAAAGCCTTATTAAATGAATTTCAGGTTAAGGTTTGATAACTTTTATAGAGAAAAGGAAACTTTATGAAGATAGCTGTTATTTATGAAAAAGGAATTAAAGGTGAGTTTGTATATTCGCCACTTAATGAAATGTTTTGTGCAATGCACATATTGATAAAGCCTGAGCATCATTTGCATAGAAATAAGTGGATTCAAAAGGTTGCTAATGATGAAAAAATGTTAGAAGCCATAAAAAAATATTCTGATATTACAGAGGAATATTGTATAGTAATGGATTTTTGCGCTTATTTTGAAGAATGTACAGAGTTAAATGTCTTAAGTGCTATAGAATTTCTATCACAAGTACCTCTTAATAAAATAAATAAAATCTTTAAAGCCTATGATAAAAGAATGAGCCAAAGCCAATATAAGGACTTATTGGAATTGTTACAAAGGTTTTATATTGAAATATTTGCTGAAGAATTAAAATATATAGAACCGATGATAACTAGAATGTTAAAGAAAAAAGCCAAACTTGCAGAAGATATTGGAATCTTTAATTTTTTAGAAGCTATTCATGAAAGAATAAAGGTTGAAGAGGAAAAAATAAAATTCTATAAGAATAAAGAATATGTGGTAAAAAAAGCTGAAATCAAAACAATTACCATAAATCTATCAACTTTTATAAGTCCTCATTTAATGCTTGGAATAATAAATGATAATTTATATTTAACCTATTTAGTGGAACTAGATACTTATGAAAAAGAAAGTCCAAAGGATTTGGAAAGAACTTTAAAAGCTTTAGGAGATGGAACCAGATTACGAATTCTAAAAGAAATAAGCAGAAAAGGTAAGAGTACACAAGAATTAAGTACTTTACTAAATATATCAGAAGCAGCAGTATCTAAAGCTTTGAAACTTTTGCAGGAAGGTGAGCTAGTTAAAAAAGAAAGACAAGGAAATTATATAATATATACTGTTGATACAATTTCAATTGATTTTATTGCTTATAAAATATATGAATATATTTATTGAAGAGAGATAAGTGGCAATTATCTTTTGGAACATTGATTTTTATTTCAGAATTTAATAATTTGAGATATAATATTAATTAAAACTTATATAAAATGAATATATATATTGAAAAAGTATTACTTAAAATGTAAATATTTCCAAATGGAATGAAAATTCATTGATAATTGATGCCCTAAAAGGGTACCCCGTGGGGGATTGAACCTTGATAATTGCAATATATATATTTGAGAGGAGACTAAGTTCATGAAAATAGCAAATGGTGTTGAAATACTTGAATTAGCAGCTAGAAATATGCAAGGTGAACCTACTTCGATTTATCCAATACTAATATGTGATAAAGAAACAATTATTTTAGTTGATGCTGGATATCCAGGACAATTAGAGCAAATTCGTAAAGAAGTAGAAAAAACAGGAGTAAAATTTGAAACTGTGAATATAGTGCTAATTACACATCACGATATTGACCATATTGGAAGCCTTGCAAGCATTGTGAAGGAATTACCAGAAGTGAAAGTGCTTTGTCATGAGGAAGAAAAGGCATATGTTGAGGGTGAAAAGCAGCCACATAAATTGGCTATGCTAGAAGCTAATTTAGATAATTTATCACAAGAAATGAAAGGCTTTTATGAACATTTTAAGGTTGGCTTTGAAAAAGCGAGAACAAAAGTTGATAGAACCTTAAAAGATGGTGAAGAGTTACCTTATTGTGGTGGCATAACAATAATTTATACACCAGGACATACTATGGGACATAGCTGCTTATACTTTAAAGAAAGTAAAACTCTTATAGCGGGAGATCTTTTAATGGTTAAAGAAGGAGTTCTTGTTAAAGCTCCTGATTCAATTAATTTTGATGATGAGTTATGCTTAAAATCCCTAAAAAAGCTTATGCAATATGATATAGAAAATGTGGTTTGCTATCATGGAGGCATATATAACAGTAAAGTTAATGAACGTATAAAAGAATTAACAGATGCAGCAGTACAATAAAATAGGAAGGCTATTAGTAATATCTTGTCTAAATATAAACCTACAAAAATTTTTTGTAGGTTTATATTTTTAATTTAGTTATTATAATAGGTTATAATAACATTAATGTAAATTATAGTAAAAATATAATGATTAAATTACAGTTATATGTTATATTATATATAAAAATAATAGTTAAGATAAATGTGTGTAGGTGCTATTACCTTTTGGTGATTACTAAGATATGAAAAGTAGAAATGAAAACGTTAGAATATGTGGTTAAAAGTAAGTAGAATAAATGTATTTTTATTCAAATATTTAACAGCTGATTTAAATAAAAGGGAATTGATGGAGTATTCATCAGCATAGTACTTAAAGCTCCTGGTTTAAATTGATATGAGATCTCAATGGAATACCTTTTAGAGGTATAATATTATTTATTTGTAAGAAAAAAAGTGGATAAATATTATAAAAGATATTATAATGTATCATATTATGCATTTTTTACTATTATAGAATATATTCAAAGAATTTTAATAATTAATTGTGAATTTTAGGGGGAGACATGACAGAAACAATATTACTAGCATTACTATTTGCAAAAATAAGGAGATATGAAATAAAACCCCTTTTTAAAACATGGACGTTTTATCCTATAATCATCTTTGAAATAATTTTTTTGTTTGGACAGCTTAGTATTTTCTTAGGGCATTATGAATTTATTAGTTTTCTGAAAAGTTTGAATACATTTTATTTCTGCACATACTTATTATTAGTTTTTAAATATAGAATATACCTTCAATCAATAATAGGTTCTATTTTTATGCTTATAGGTGGAGGCTTAAATGATATTGTAATAAAAGCTAATGATGGTTTTATGCCAGTTTTTCCAACCTTATCCTATTTAACAGGATATGCTAAACCTGAAGCATTTGTTATAGTAAAAGACATTCACATGTTAGGAAATTCACAAACTAAACTAAAGATACTAACAGATTTTATTGATTTAGGTTATAGCATTCTTAGTATAGGAGACGTATTTATAAGAGCATTTGTATTTATAATAATCTACACTTCAATAAAGAAAATTAATAATCAAAGGAGAAAATAAATGTTAAGGTTAACAGTGTTTGAATTTATATTTAGGGGGATGCCAGAAGCATTTGTAGTAATGTTTGCAATGCTTATGTTATCAAATGAACGTATAGATCGTAATAGATACATAATTTCAAGTTTGTTATTGGGATTTGGTGAATATGGAATACGATTTCTACCTATAAGTTTTGGAGTGCATACTATATTAGGCATATTTATAATGATTATAATTATGTGGAGTATAGATAATGTAGATGTTATTTTTGCAATAAGATCTTCATTAATATTAACTATTACTATGTTCATAATAGAAGGGTTAAATATAATTGCACTAAAGCTTATTTTTAAGGATGGATTTGATACAATAATGCTAGATACCAAGTTAAGGACATTAACTGGAATTCCATCATTAATAATTTTAGTAATAATAAGTTATATTATTTATTATTTAAAAAAAAGGAAGAATTAGATATGTTTAAAATTGAAAGAATATGTGAAAAAATTTCAGGATATATTTCTCAAGAATTGAATTTTGATGATGATAAAAGGGCTGTAATCAATTATGGAATATTTGGTTTATTTCAAACAGGGATGTGTATTATTTTAGTTATTTTATTTGGGATGTTTTTTAATGTGACAATAGAAGCGCTTATAGTATCTTTTACTATAAGTATCTTAAGGAAAAGTTCAGGAGGGGTTCATGCAAAATCCCCAATGAGATGTGCAGTTATTGGTACAGCTTCAAGTATTGGTATGGCCCTATTAAGTAAAAATATTAATATGAGTTTGGTTATGGTTATATTAGTTGGAAGTGTAATTTTCATATGGTCATACTATATTATAAATAAAATTGCACCAGTAGATAGTATAGCAAAACCTATTAAAAATATTGAAAAGAGGAAAAGATTAAAAGGAACTTCAATTAAAACCTTGAGCTTTTATTTAATTACTATAATAACTATTATTTTAAGTTATCTATATTTAGAAAATCGAAATTTATTAAGTTACATATTATGTGTTTATATGGGTTTGTTATGGCAGGTATTTTCTTTAACTAAATGTGGACATATTGTATTAGGCAAGTTGGGATAATTAAAATTAATCACTGAGGGGAGGTGAAAAAATGAAGAGTAAAATTTTAATGGGTATAGCTACAATAGCAACTGTTTTTGCTTCAATTGTAGCTACTTCAGCATGTTGGTATGTTCATTATCAACCTGAAGAGCCAAAATGCTTGAGAGATGAATAAATTGAAAAATGAGACCAAATTATTGGTCTCATTATAGTAAGTATAAGGGGCAGTGTATGAAAAAAATAATAAATAATAAACAAAAACAAATTAATGATATAGTTTCAGTAGTTAAATTGTCTACACTTTTGCTTATTGGTATAATTTTATCTAAAACATTTGTTAAAAATAACTCGGCAATATGGGAATCTAGTACTTTTTATATTCTCATAATTTTATTTATACCATTAATGCTCTTCGTTTTAGTATACTTAGCATGGTCTTTTTCAGTTGAAAATAAAATTAAGAATAAATATAGAAATATTTTTAATATAATTGAAATAAATTTCTTTTTAATTGTATTTTCCGCAATTATATGGGTATGTGGAGTAAATGGAAGTCAATATAAAATTTTGTACTTATTTATAATTATAACGACAACAATTCAATACGGAATGAAGCGTGGATTAATAGTTTCAATCATATCGTCATTAATTATTTTAGGGATGGATATTATGGTTGTCCCAAATGCTTACTTAAATGATTTTTTTCAAGATGATTTAATTTTGGTAGGAATATTTATTTTAACAGCATGGCCCTTGGGGTTTTATGTAAAAATAGAAGGTGAACATATTAAAAGGTTAGAAGAACAAATAAATATCGATGGGCTCACTGAATTGTATAATCACAGATATTTTTGTGATACCTTAATTGAGAAAGTTAAAGCTGGAGAAAGGAATGATAAACCTGTATCCATGATTTTTATAGATATAGATTATTTTAAACAATATAATGATACATATGGGCATCAAAAAGGAGATTATGTACTTAGAAAAGTTGCAGAAATCATTAAAGGGAATATAAGGGAAGGAGATATTTCAGCTAGGTATGGAGGAGAAGAGTTTGCAGTGATTCTGCCTGATACTAATGAGAAGGAAGCCTTGAATCTTGCTGAGCATCTAAGAGAAAGAATAGAAAATACATATTTTGAAGGAGAAGATAGTCAGCCGAATGGTAAGATTACTGCTTCTATGGGAATATCTGTTTATCCTGATAAAGCAAAAGATGATATAGAATTAATAAAAAGTGCTGATGATGCTTTATACCGAGCAAAATTTATAAATAAGAATAAGGTTGAATCATATACTTCTATTTTAGATGAGATTAAAAGCAACATTGATGAAAAAGATGTTGAACTTGTTACATCTATAAAAACTTTAATTAGCGTTATTAATGCTAAAGATAAATATACATATGGACATGTAGAACGTGTGGTAATTTATAGTAGGCTTATTGCAGAAAAGCTTCAGCTAAGCAAAAGAAATAAAGAAATTTTGATTTATGGTGCATATATGCACGATATTGGAAAAATAAATACTAGGAAAGAAGTTCTAGTAAAAAAGATGAAGCTTACGGATGAGGAATGGGAAGAACTTAAGCAGCATCCTGCCAATGGGGCAGAGATAATCAAGTCTGTTGAATCTCTTAAAGAAATTACTCCATTAATAATAAGTCACCATGAAAGATATGATGGGAAAGGCTATCCTAATAAGTTAAAAGGTGATGAAATACCTTTCCTTGCAAGAATTCTTACAGTAGTAGATAGCTTCGATGCTATGACTTCAAATAGACCATATAATACAAGAAAGTCTTACGAAGATGGAATACAGGAACTTGAAAGATGCAGTGGAACACAATTTGATCCTGAGATTGTAAAAGCTTTTGTTGAAGTGGTTAGGAATGACATAGAAGTGTCAGATTTAAATGGTATGAACAGAAAGTATGCCAATTAAATGGTTATTTTTAAAATGATAATTGGCAATTAAACATTTATAATTTTAGCATATTATTAAAACCACCAGAAATAGCTTGTTTGCTATTTTGGTGGTTTTTAATATATAAACTAAAGTAAAGTATCAACACCATTTACATTAGCTTGTTCATTTTCATCAATTGGAATAACAATACATTTCTTTCCATCAATTATTTGTGATTTTATTTGAGCTACCTTTTGAGGTTTTACTTGAAGAATAATGTCATAATAAGAATTTGATTCTTCTTCAACAGCTAATTCATGATTAGAATTTTGTTCAAAAGTTCTATCTGAATCGTCATCTAATTTAATATCAGTCTTTGCTTCTAAAATTGTATCTGCTGCTGATTCTAAAGAACTCTCTTTTTCTATGCTTTCTTCTTTTTCTGAAACTAATTGAGAGCTTTGTTTTGTTTCTTCAAGTCGTTCTTCAAGAAATTTGACTTTCTTCTCAAGTCGTTCTTCTTTTTTTCTTTGCTCATTTGCTGTAAGTGCTTTTTTATCAATTAAATGATCAACTATAGGAGGGGTATCCCCAAATACGTCTATATAGGATTTTTCAATCTTAGCAGTGATTTCTTCTGAAATTCCACTTTCCATTAAAAGATCTTGAATATTATCATTTGATAGAAGTATAGGTTCAGCATTTTTGCCATTAACAGCAATGTGTTCTTCTGCCATGCTACTAAGAGTTTCTTGAATTTCCATAAATAAATGTTCTGATTTTTCCTCATCACAGCCAACAGCTTTACTAATAATAGTTTGGAATTTTTCCTTCTGTTCAGTTGCAGTTTCTTTTGAACTGCAGCCTAAAACTTCTTCCATTACTTCTGGATGTGAGTCTTTTGCGTTTTTTGCATAGTATATAATAGAATGAATATCAGTGCTTCGATCTATAAAAGCTGGAAATACAAATCCAAGGTCAGGAACTCCAACTATCCAGTCTCTAATACGTGCTCCGATTTTATGCTCATCTTCAAGATATCCAAGAGCTGGTTTTGCAAGTTCAACGGGACAAATTGCACATAAAATATATTCGTAAACTTCTTCGGATTCATCTAATTTAGAATTATCTGTAGTCTTTGTCATAACATCATAAGCATCGTGAAAAAGAAGTATTAGAAAATTACCAGTATAGTCATAGCTATCTATAATTGTATTGTAAAAGTCATCAAGCTTCGCATCATCTTTTAATCTGCTTTTTTTAAGCTCCATTAGAGAAAGTTGGTGGCTTCCCATACCTTCTTCCTCTAATGGGAAGTTAAGCTCTAAAAGATTATTGCCAATTGTTCCAGATAGGGTCTTTTTAGCAATTTCTAGATATTTATAAAATTCTTCATCTCTTAAATTTAAAAAAGTTTCCTTAAGCTTTAATACAATATTCTTTTGGCCATCTACATAGCAGCCACACATTCTGGTAAATGTACAATCATCCTTTTTTAAACGTCTCTTCAATTCTAATATGTCTTTTTTTCTCATATAGCGCCCTTCCATTTCGTGAATATTAATTTAGTACATAATAAGAATATGTTACCTAATATAGTATAGTTCGCAATTAAATAGCATGCAAGTATATAAATTAATTTCTAGTATTAATGCATTATATTGAATGTGAAAGAACATTTATATTTTAAAACTTTGAATAGTGATTTTTCTCCCAAACAATGTTTATTTTAAATTAAATTTTTATGTGAAAAGTTTTTTATGTATTACAAAATTAGATATATAATTCTATTGCGAAAAATAAATATATAATTATGTTTAAAAATTGTAAAAAACAAGTAAATATTAAAAGGAAAAATGTTGGAAGTGTCGAATTTTATTTATAGGAATATATATGGTAAAAGAGGAGAGGGTAATAGATGAAGAAGAGTTTTGGTGGGATAAAGGGTCGAATTTTAATAGCTACAGTTTTAGTTGTTTTAATAACTGTAGTAAGTATTAGTGGTATTTCAATTTATCAAGTCAATAAAAAGAATTACAATGATTATTTAATTAATTCTAAAGGACAAATGAATACAGTTTCACAGGCAATTAAAATTTTCTATGATCAAATAGATAAAAATCTTGATATGCTTGCAACAAATCCTTTAGTAATGTCGGCAGATAATAGTATAACAAGTTATAAAGGTACAACAGAAGAAACTCAAATGAAACCTTCTGTTAATGGAGAACTTGAAAAAGCAATTTACAAAGTATTTGAACAATATGGAAATAGTCATGAAGGAACAAACTATGTATATTTAGGAACTAAAGACGGAAGATACATACAATGGCCTGAAACTACAACCTTTGCAGGCTATGATCCAGTAATAAGACCTTGGTATGTTCAGGCTAAAGATAAAAATGGCAAAATTATTAGAACAGAGCCATATACTTTTAAGTCTGAAATGCTTACAAGTAATGCACGTTCATTTACAGATAAAGATGGGAACTTAATTGGAGCTATAGGTCTTGATGTTAAGCAATCTAAAATCAGTGAAATGTTAAATCAAATGAAGATTGGTGAAACTGGATTTTCAATGATAATACATACTACAGGTGCTATAATGGCAGACGGGAAAAATCCTGATAATAATTTTAAGAAAGTACAAGAAATTGGAATTGCTGGCTTGGATAGACTTTTAACTGATCAAACAAATGCATTTGAGGTTGTAATCAATGGTGAAAAATATCTTGTAAATCCTTATAAAGTAGAAGGTACCGATTGGATTTTAGCATCGCTCATAACTCAAAAAGAGTTAACAGGTAATGCAAGAGAAATAATGAAGGTGGTAATTATCTCAGCATTGATAATACTAGTATTAGTAAGTATTTTAATTAATTTTATTTCTAGCAGTATAACAAAACCTATAGTAGCCGTTACAGGAAGAGTAAAAGAATTTGCTAATTTAGATTTTTCATCAACTAATCAGTTAAGTTCTGCTTACATAAATAGAAAGGATGAAACTGGTGAGATGATAAGGGCTCTTAAAATTATGAGAGAAAATGTAGCAGACTTTATTCGAAAAGCAGCGGATACAACGGAACACATTGCTGCATCATCAGAAGAACTAACTGCTACTTCAGAGCAAGCAGCTACTGCATCAGAAGAAGTTGCAAAAACTATTGAAGAAATTGCAAAAGGAGCTTCGGATCAAGCTAAGGATACAGAAATAACAGCTAATAACATAGGGGAACTAGGAACTTTGTTAGAGAAGGAATTAAATTATACAAAAGAACTTAACGTGGCAGCAGTTCGAATTGAAAAGCAAAAAGAAGATGGTTTCTTGATTTTAAAAGAACTTATCAATAAGACACAGAAAAATAGTGATGCATCTAGTAATGTTTATAATATTATAATGAGCAATAATGATAGTGCAGAAAAAATTAATAGTGCCAGCACTATGATTCAAAGCATTGCAGAACAAACTAATCTTTTAGCTTTAAATGCTGCAATAGAAGCAGCAAGAGCAGGTGAAGCAGGGAAAGGCTTTGCAGTTGTTGCAGATGAAATAAGAAAACTTGCAGAGCAATCAAATAATTTTACAAATGATATTAAAACTATAATAAATGAGTTAAAAACTAAATCTCAAAATGCAGTTGATTTAATGCAGGAAACAAAATATGTTGTTGAGGAACAAGCTACTAGCGTTAAAGAAACTGAAGGAAAATTTAAAGGAATAGCCGAAGCAATAGATATAATAAAAAATATAATTGAAAAACTCAATCAGTCTACAAGTTTGATGGTTGAAAATAAAGATAAAATTATTGATTTAACACAAAATCTATCAGCAATTTCTGAAGAAAATGCTGCAGCAACGGAAGAAACAGCAGCATCTATGGAGGAACAATCAGCAACAATCCAAGAAATAGCTAGTGCAGGTGAAAGGTTAGCTACAATTGCAGAAGAGTTAAAGGTATCAATAGATAAATTTAAATTTTAGTTTCAAAGATAAATTATAAAATTAGTGAAAAAGCAAACTACTTAATCAACTAGTAGTTTGCTTTTTTAGTTCTAATAATTTAAGAAATGAATTATGGTTAATAAGATGTAATACAATATTGTATTAATCAATGCGATATTGTATTGATTAAGAAAACGTTTAAACAAGTTGATTAATAAGTTTTTTTATTAATTTTAATACATTTTTGTATTAAAAAATGTACTATTTCTAATAACGTTTTCAAAAAAGTAATGTTAATTAAAGTTGAAATTTAAATTTATTAGCAGCAAGAAAACAAGTGAAATAGGGGGACTTAGAGATAAAACAAAGAATAAAAAAGCTTCAATAATAAAAGTTGGCATGCTAATTGCTTTAAATATTAGTGTTGAAAGATACAGAGTAAGAAGAAGGTGTATTAAGTGGACAAGGTTAAAAGTATCGATGAAGTAATGGAATATATCAAAGATGGTATGACTATTATGGTAGGTGGTTTTATGGGAGTAGGTACTCCTGAAATGCTTATTGATGCAATTGTTAAGAAAAATGTTAAAGATTTAACTATAATTGCCAATGATACTGGACTTCCGGATAAGGGAGTTGGAAAGTTAGTTGTAAATAAGCAGGTTAAAAAAGTAGTAGCATCCCATATTGGATTAAATCCAGAAACAGGGAAGCAAATGAATACTGGAGAAATGGAAGTAGATTTAGTACCACAAGGTACTTTAGCTGAAAGAATTAGATGTGGTGGAGCTGGAATTGGAGGTTTTTTAACTGAAACAGGCATAGGAACAGCTGTTGAAGAAGGAAAACAAAAACTGAAATTAAATCACAAAGAATACATTTTAGAATTGCCTTTAAGAGCAGATATGGCACTAGTTGGAGGTTCAGTAGTAGATAAGAAGGGGAATATTTTCTATAATGCTTCAACAAGAAATTTCAACCCATTAATAGCAACTGCAGCAGATTTAGTTATTGTTGGAGCTGAAAAAATAGTTGAGGTTGGGGACTTAGATCCAAATCATGTTATGACACCAGGTATTTTTGTTGATTATATTGTTGGAGGTGACAATTAATGGATAGTAAAAATGCAAAGGAGTTTATTGCTAGGAGAATAGCAAAAGAACTTAAAGATGGGGATGTTGTAAATTTAGGAATTGGATTGCCGACCATGGTAGCAAATTATTTACCACATGGAATTGATGTGACATTTCAATCGGAAAATGGTTTTGTAGGATTAGGCAATGCGCCTGAAGAGGGAAAAGAAGACAAAGATATAGTTAATGCCGGAGCACAGTATGTGACTATTAACAATGGGGCAGCTTTTTTTGACAGTGCAACCTCTTTTGGAATAATTCGTGGTGGACATGTTGACGTTACTGTTCTTGGAGCCTTGGAGGTTGATGAAAAAGGTAATCTTGCAAATTATATGATACCAGGAAAGATGGTTCCAGGTATGGGTGGGGCTATGGATTTAGTAAGCGGTGCAAAGAAGGTAATAATTGCAATGCTTCACACTGCAAAAGGTGAATCAAAAATACTTAAAGAATGTAGACTTCCTCTTACAGCTGTAGGCAAGGTTAGTTTAATTGTTACAGATATGGCTGTTATGGAAGTCACGAAAGAAGGTCTTTTATTAAAGGAAATAGCAGAAGGTTTGACAGTTGAAGAAGTATTAAATGCAACAGAGGCTGAATTAATTATACCTGACGACTTAAGAGTCATAGCAGTTTAATAATATTTTAGGAGAGTGGTTTAAATGAAAAAAGTAGAATTAAAAAATGTAGCTCCATACAATGCTCCAAAGCATTTTGATATGAAGGCAATGAAATTACACGGAGAAGCAGAAACAGGTGCAAAGCAATTTTGGATGGGAATGTCATATTTCTTACCAGGTGGAGGAGCAGAATATGCTTATGAAGATTCTCCAACTGAAAAGATTTATTTCGTATTAGATGGTGAAATAACAGTAAAATCAAAAGATGAAACTTTTGTACTTAAAAAGGATGATTCTATCTTTATTGGACCAAATGAAGGAAGAGAAATGATTAATGAAACTAATAAAGTAGCTACTGTTTTAGTAGTTGTAAGCAATAATTAATATATTTCTAAAGACCCAATTAGCAGGAAGGTGGAGAAAAAATGGATTCTAAATTTATTAATAATTTATTTGATGTTAAAGGAAAAGTAGCAGTAATAACTGGTGCAACAGGTGCTTTAGGAAAAGCTGTTTCCTTTGGATATGGGTTAGCTGGCATGAAGGTTTTTGTTACAGGAAGAAGTGATAAAAAGTGCCAAGAACTTTGCAGTGAGTTAGAAGCTCAAGGAATTGAATGTGGATATTCTACAGGGGATCCAGCAGTTGAAGCTGATGTAAAAAAAGTTGTTAATGATGCAGTAGCTAAATTTGGTGAAATAAATGTGTTAGTAACAGCAGCAGGGTATAATAACCCTCAACCAATTGTTGAACAAGCTTTAGAGGAATGGAAGAAAATCATGGATTCAGATGTTCAAGGTACATGGTTATTCTGTAAATATGTTGGAGAGAAAATGATTGCTCAAGGTAAGGGTGGAAAAGTTATACTAGTATCTTCAGCTCGTTCTAAAATGGGAATGGCAAATTACACAGGTTATTGTACAGCAAAAGGTGGTATTGACCTTATGGCTCAATCTCTTGCTTGTGAATGGACAGCAAAATATAAGATCAATGTTAACACAATTAATCCAACAGTGTTCCGTTCAGATTTAACTGAATGGATGTTTGATCCAGAAAGTGCTGTTTATCAAAACTTCTTAAAACGTCTTCCAGTTGGTCGTCTTGGTGAACCAGAAGATTTCGTAGGTCCATGTATCTTCCTTGCATCAAGTGCTAGTGATTTTATGACAGGAGCTAATGTTGCTACTGAAGGTGGATATTGGGCTAACTAATAAGTATTTTATAAAATAATGTTTCCATAAGACAATTAAAATGACAGTAATGTGATTTTTATAAATTATTAATTTGAAAATTATTAATATACTCATAATCTTAAAAAAAGCAGCTATGCTGCATATAGAAATATTTAATAATAAATGATATTTGGAGGAATTTAAAATGGGAAAAAAAATATATGTAGACTTAACTCATCCTTTTAGTGCGGATATACCAAGATGGCCTTATTTCGTTAAGCCAGTAATTGATTCTATGCATACTTTAGCTAAAGGTGGAGTTCTTACACAAAGAATAGATTGTGTTCAACATACAGGAACACACTGTGATGCACCACGTCACGTTATGGAATATGAATTTGATGGTAGACGTGCTCGTTACACTCATGAAATGCCAGTAGATGCATATATGGGAGATGCAGTATGTTTAGAAATCAGCATTGAACCTTGGGGATTAATATTGCCAGAACATCTTGAAGATGCTTGCATACGCGCAAACATTAAGCCAGAAGAATTAGAAGGAATGGTAATTTGCTTAAATACAGGAATGCATCGTAAATTTGATGATTCAAAAGAATACTATCATTACTCATGTGGTACAGGTGTTGAAGCAGGAAAATGGTTTGTAAAACATAAAGTTAAATGTGTAGCTATGGATATGCAAGCTTTAGATCATCCACTTCATACTGCTATGGGTAATAATGGTGGTACTCGTATGAACTTAATAGGTAATTCAGGAAGATCTATTACAGAAGAATACAAAGAAAAATTCGGTGAAGAAGCATATGCTGAATTTGATAAAGATGAATACATCAGAATTCATGGTAAAGAAGCATATGATGCTAAATTTGGTGATTTAGAAGCAATTGGCTGCTGGGGAACATGGGAACCATGCCATAAGCAAATGTTAGGACATGGTATTGTTGGAGTTGAAAACCTTGGTGGAAATTTAGATAAAGTATCAGGAAAACGCTTCAGATTCTTATGTATGCCAATTAGATGGTACATGGGAGATGGATCAATGGTTCGTTGCGTTGCAGAAATCGATGAAGATGATGTAAATGATGTACCAGATAGAACTTACACTTACGGTGGATTTTAAGTAGTTTACAGTTCACAGTGTACAATTTACAGTTTGCGCGCTTGAGGGTAACATGTGAGCAGTTTACAGTTGGTAAACAATTTGATTATTAATAAAGTAATTTTGAGGATGCTTCTATGGAGTATCCTTGAAATTTAAAAATTCCAATAAAGAAAGAGGATATAGTTATGGCAAATTCAGAAAATAAAGTAATATTAACAGTTGCAACAACAGGAGCTTGGCCTACAAAAAATGAAACACCTTATGTTCCATTACAACCAGAGGAAATAGCTAATGAAGTTTATGAATGTTGGAAAGCTGGAGCTTCTGTTGCACATATTCATGTTAGAGATAATGAAGATAAAGCTTCAATGAGTTTCGAGAAGTTTGAAAAAACAGTAAAGCTTATTAGAGAAAAATGTGATATTGTAATAAATTTAACTACTTCAGGTGGAATTGGTTTAACGGATGAAGTTAGAATGAAACCATTCCAAGAATTAAAACCTGAAATAGCGTCTTATGACTGTGGAAGTATGAACTGGCAAAATACTACTGTATTTGAAAACAGTCCGAAGTTCTTAGAAAAATTAGGATTATCTATGCAAGAGCATAATGTTAAGCCTGAAATTGAAGTTTTTGATGCAGGTATGGTTTATAACGCATTATATTATTACAAAAAAGGAATTTTAAAAGGACCTCTTCATTTCCAATTTGTATTAGGAGCAGCAGGTGGAATGACTGCAACAGTTGAAAACTTAGTATACTTAAAGAGTTTAATTCCTGCTGATGCAACTTGGGGGGCTATTGGAATAGGTAAAGGGCACCTTCCAATATTATATGCGACTTTAGCTTTAGGTGGAAATGTAAGAGTAGGAATGGAAGATAATATTTTATATGCTAAGGGTCAATTAGCTAAATCTAATGTTGAGTTTGTTGAAAGAACTAAGAGAACTGTTGCTGAAATGGGCAAACAAATAGCAACTCCAGCTGAAGCTAGAGAAATCTTAGGACTTAAAAACTGCTAATTAACTTATTTAGAAGTTAACAGTTAGAAGTATAGTTACAAATAAAAAGCACAATTATGTGTTTTTTATTTGCACTTTAGTAATGCAATATTGTATTGAATAATACAAAAATATAGCAATGCAGAATTTTATGGAATAATTCAAGGAGGCTTAATAAATGGCTAATTCAATTAGAAATATAACAGTATTTGGACCTGGAATGATGGGGAGTGGAATCGCTCAAGTTTTTGCAGGAAATGAAGATTTAAAAGTAACAATTTTTATTAGAGAAAAATTTGAATATGAATGTATGGATAAAATAAAATCTAATCTTCAGGTATTAAAAGAAAATGGAGTGATAACTGAAGAAAAAATCAAAGGGATTTTGGATAGAATTGCTTTAACAGAGGATTTACAAGAAGCAGTTAAGGATGCTGATTTCATAGTAGAATGTATTCCAGAAAATATGGAATTAAAACAAGATTTATTTAAAAGATTAGAACCTATCTGCAAGGATACAACAATATTTGCAACAAATACTTCAGTAATGAGTATAACTGAAATTTCAGAAAAAGTGAAAGATAAATCAAGACTTGTAGGTACTCATTTTTGGAATCCTCCATATTTAATACCACTAGTAGAAGTTATTAAATCAGATTATACTTCAGATGAGATAATGGACAAGACAATGGAACTACTAAAGAAAGTAGAAAAACATCCAATAAGAGTAAATAAGGATGTACCAGGTTTTGTTGCAAATAGATTACAACATGCTCTTTGGAGAGAAGCAATTTCTATAGTTGAACATGATATAGCAGATGCAGCAACTGTTGATGAGGCAATAAAATATAGCTTTGGATTAAGACTTCCAGTACTTGGACCTATGGAGAATTCTGATATGGTTGGAACTGATTTGACTTTATCTATTCACAGTTATATATTGAAGCATTTAGAAAATTCAACAGAACCTTCACCTATATTAAAAGAAAAAGTGGAAGCAGGAGATTTAGGCTTTAAAACAGGAAAGGGCTTTCAAGAGTGGTCTGCCGATCAAGCTAAGAAATCAAATGAAGGACTTAGAGATTATTTAATTAAAGTCCTATATAAAAATAAATAATCATTAAATTATATAGATATCCAAAGCGGGAATTAGACTTATGTGAAACTTACCGAAATCCAATACATTTGTCTTCTGCAGGACTAGTGAAATTTTCGCTGGAAGGTTCTAAATAGGAGCTTATCGCCATTTTAGCGTGTTCCAGATGTAAAATCCCCAAGGAGAAAGTTCATGTTTCCGAATATAAAAGCTCCAGGGAGAAAGTTCGTGTTTCCAAATATAAAATTTGGACACTTACTTTTTGGACATTCACTTTTAGACAAGCTAAAATGGAACAAGCTCCAATTAAGAACCATCGTTAGCTCAATTTCACATGCCTGCTCCAGAAAAATGTATCGGATTTCTAGTGTAGTATTGTAATTTTAATTTCGTAAGAGTGTATACATATTCCATTTATAAGATTGATTATTAAGTTGGATATATATAGACTGATTATTGCAAAGTTGTACATTGTAAATTAACGTGAAACAGTTTGGTTATTTTCAGAATAAAAAATAATTGTCATTGAATCCTTAAAGTTACTTTGATATATTTATTTTATAACGATATTTTATAAAAAACTAAAATATTCTTGAATGGAGTTATTATTGATGAATAAGAATGTTTTTAAAATAGACAATGACATAATAAATGAATTGGATTTATTGATGGATGAGAAATCCATAGAGGTGGATGATGTAACTTTAGCTTTATTAAATTCCTTTAGGAAAACGATTAAAGAGCAAAAGGAAATAATAAGTGAGTTGAATTTTTATAAAGGAATACAATTAAGTCCATTTTCTATAGGAGATGCTATATCTGATGGTATATGTGTAGTTGATAATAAAGGCATTGTAGTCTCTATAAGTAAGGGCTATACAGATATAACAGGAATTACTGAAGAAGAAATACTTGGAAAAAATATAAGTATGTTAATTAAAGAAGAATATTTTAGTGAAGCTGTATCTTTGGAAGTAATAAAGAAAAAAAAGAAGGTTTCGTCTCTATCTGTTATTAGTAAAAACAATAAGAGAGTGTTAATAACAGGGACGCCATTTTTTGATGATGCTGGAAAGGTTTCTCATGTATTAACGGTAATGAGAGATTTAACAGAGCTTATTAAATTAAAGGATGAACTAGAAGAGGCGGAAAATAAAAGTAAAAGATATTTAGATGAATTAAAATCTCTTAAAAATAAATATAGAAAAACTGAAGGGATAATTGGAGAAAACGTAAAAATAAAAGAATTAAAAGAATTAATAAAATACGTCTCAAAAACAGATGCTACAGTGCTAATTACAGGTGAAACGGGAAGTGGTAAAGAAGTATTTGCAAAGCAGATTCACAATGAAAGTACTAGAAAAAATATGCCATACATAAAAGTAAATTGTGCTGCTATTCCTGATAGTCTTTTGGAATCAGAGTTATTTGGATATGAAAGGGGAGCTTTTACAGGTGCTCAAAATAAAGATAAATTAGGAATGTTTGAAATGGCTAATGGTGGAACTATATTACTGGATGAAATAGGAGAAATGCCTATGAATCTACAATCTAAATTATTGAGAGTTATTCAGGAAAAAGAACTAATGAGAGTTGGAGGTACAAAAACAATAAAATTGGATGTTAGAATAATTGCATCTACGAATGTAAATATAGGTGAATTGATTAAATCAGGGAAATTTAGAGAAGATTTATTTTACCGTCTAAATGTAGTACCTATAAAGATTCCGCCACTTAGAGAAAGAAAAGATGATATACCTTTTTTAGCTAGTAATTTTCTTGATAGGCTTAATATTAAGTATAATAAAAACAAGAAGTTTGAAGATATAGCACTTGCAAACTTTCAATATTATGATTGGCCTGGGAATGTAAGAGAACTAGAAAATGCTATTGAGAGATTAGTAGTAATAAATGATAATACTTATATTAATTCAACAGAAATAGCTAATATGGTAGGTATGGATAAAATTACACTTCCAGGTTTAGAAGGTGATATGCCTTTAAAAAAAGCAGTTGATATGTTAGAAAAAGAACTTATAGAAAATGCATTAAGAAAACATGGGAGTACTTATAAAGCAGCTAAAGTACTTGGGGTTACGCAGCCTACAGTATTTAGAAAAGCTAAAGCGTTAGGAATACCATTAAGCAATGCTTAATTTAGCAATTATTAATTAAACTTACGAAAAATTCACAAATTTAGTTATAGAAATCAAGGAGGATATTATGTTAAAAGATTTAAAAAAAGAACTAACTTCAGAGGAAGAAAAAAGACCTTATTCAAAATATTTTAATCAATCAATTGCCAATCCTAATGAAGAATTATTGGAAATATTAAAGAAGGGTCCAATGGATCCAAGTAAAGCTATTATGCCAGAAGATATAAGACATTTGCTTGAAGCAGGATATGATGAAGTTGAAACTGGTTATTGTATTCTTCCAAATGGGACTGGTTATGTAGCAGTTAATAATAAATTTCCAGGTGTAACTTTAGACATGATTAACTGGTGGTTTGCATGGCATGCCCTTGAAGATATGCGTTATATGTTATGGTTTAGAAAAGGCCATTTTGGCATTTCTGTAAGTGACGAAGATAGAGAAATAATACTAAATCCTAATACTCCTATGTTAGAAAAATTTCAAGGTCGTACTCATTATGTAATTGAAGATGCAGGTAATGGACCAGAAGATATTCAAATTTCATTTTTAAAACCAGAACAACTAGGTTTTACTGCTGATGAATTAAAAGAAAAAAAGGCAACTGTTGTTTCAGCAAATGGTTTATCACAAGCACGTGCAGGAGGGCCAAAGGCACCAGCTATAATGATTCATTATTTTAGAGAAACTCCAGATGGAGTTGAATCTCGTTCAAGATTTTGGATGGGCTATAATATGATTGATGGAAAGCCTTGCAAGCTTCTTCCAGATGGAATTCAAATTCCAGTTCAAGCACCAATGGGATTAGCTTTTCATAATGTTGAGGAATATAGCAATTTAGCTGTTATTTTACCTAGCCTTTATAAAGAAATGAACGGAGAAATTTCCTAGGAAATTTAATGCTTAATTTGATGATATAAAACAAAAATGTATTAGATATAATACATTTTTGTTTTGATAAATATTAATTAAATAAAGAGTTTTGGAAAGTTCTAATACATAATTGTATTACTATCAAATTTCACTAAATTTATTTTGAAGCAATTTTATATGGAAATTGTTATTAATATACATAGAAAGGAAGTGTTTAGAGGCTATAAGGAATTTTTAAAGAATAACTGTTTTGAATTAAAATAATGGCATGATAATTGCTATATAATATTTTAAGAAAAGAATTACGTAAACATTTAATGGGGGAATACTAATGAAGAATAAAAAGGGCGACTTTTTGTGGGGAGTTGTGTTGCTAATATGGATATTAATTTTAGCAATACCAGATACACGCACAGTTTTTTTAGAAGTCACAGATGCACATCCGTATATGGGAGGATTTTTTAAGTTTTTTATATTAGCGAGCATGGGAGATTGGCTTGGAATTAGAATTTTAAATGGACAGTGGATTGTACCAAAAGGTTTTATTTATAAAGCTATTGTATGGGGAATAATTGGAATGATGATAACACTTGTATTTACGGTGTTTACAGCAGGAGCTGGGGCAGCACAGGCTGCAGGAAGGCTTCCTTTTGCAGGATCAACATTAGCTCAAGCATTTTTTGGAAGTACTATTATGAATTTAACCTTTGGACCTATGATGTATATTTATCATAAGTTTGGAGATTTATTTGTTGATTTGAGTTATGAGAAAAAAATAAGTCAATTAACAGTAAAAGATTTTGTTGATAGAATTGACTGGTATACAATAGTAAGCTTTTCATGGCTTAAGACATGTACATGTGTTTGGATACCTTGTCATACAATAGTATTTTTATTACCACTAGAGTATAGAGTTCTAGCCTCAGCCTTTCTTTCAATTTTACTTGGCATTATAATTGCAGTTTCTAAAAAAGGCAATAGGCAAATTGAATTTGCCAAATAAAAGCAGCCAATATAAAAATGCATAAGTAGAAGTACAATATTAGTTAAAGAAGGGAAATTATAATGCAGTTAATTCAAGGATTAAATTTATTACAAGACCAATGGCTTTGGCTAATACTAGCGGCATTTTTCATTGGTTTTTCAAAGACAGGAATAAGCTCTTTTACGATGCCAGCTATTCCTATAGTAGCAAGTGTATTTGGAGGAAAGGATTCTACAGGAATTATATTACCTATGCTTATAGTTGGGGATATATTTGCTTTATATTATTATAACAGGCATGCAGAATGGAAAAATATAAGAAAATTACTTCCATGGACACTACTAGGCTTAATACTAGGAGTTATAGTTGGAATATATGTAAATGATAAAACGTTTAAAGCTTGTATAGCTGTTTCAGTTTTAATTTGTTTAGTAATATTAATTTATACTGAGAAAAAAGGTGAAAATTTTAAAGTGCCCCAAAGCACTTTATTGTATGCATTAACAGGCATTTTGTGTGGTTTTACATCAATGATAGGGAATGCAGCTGGGCCTATTTTTAGTGTTTATCTGTTAGCTAAAGGTTTTAAGAAAAATGATTTTATGGGGACAACAGCGTGGTTTTTCTTTATTATTAATTTAACGAAGGTACCATTGCAAATATTCTTTTGGAATAACATTCCTATAAAAACAATTTATTTAACAGGATTGATGATACCAGCCATAGCAGTTGGCGCATTTTTAGGAGTTGTTATAATTAAAAAGCTAAATGAAAGATTATTTCATCTAGTGATTTTAGGAGTTACAGCACTAGCAGCAATAAGACTTTTGATTCCTTAAATTAGATTCAAATATAAAAATGTATTGCAGAAGCCTTATAAATTGAAATAGTTCAACTATAAATGCTTAAAGTTGAAAAATAAACATAAAAAATGATAAATAATTTTGGTTAATCAAGTTATTCAATGATTAAATTTAATTAACAATATTCTATCTCTTAAGTTTTACCGAATCAAAGAATAACTTATTAATATACATAGTATTTTGTAATTCTCATCAAAAATACCTCCAGGTTTTCTGGAGGTATTTTTATTCTATAATTGTAAGTCCCCATTTTTTCAATTCTATAAATGCACCTTCTAAACTTTTACCTTTTTCGGTTAATTCATATTCAACTTTTGGTGGGATTTCTGGATAAACAATTCTTTTGACCAATCCAAATTTCTCTAATTCACGTAGTCTAAGGGATAAAGTTTTTGGACTTATTCCATCTAAAGAACGTAGAAAATCTCCAAATCTTATTGTTCCATCTATCAATAAATCTCTTATTATTAAAAAGGTCCATTTACTACCTATGATGTCTATTGCAGCCTCAATAGGACATTTTTCATTAGGGTTTCCTCGTTCAAGTTTAACTTCTGACATAAATAAAACTCCTTTCAAGCGTTGATTTATCACAATACTTACTTTTTTGAAATTATATGAAAAAAATATCACTACTTTCCTAAGTATATCATAGGTGCTATAATTTCAACAAGCAAGAAATATAATAAAAAGGAGATTAAAATTATGAAAACTTTTGAAAATTACAAATTAAAAAATATGAACTTAAAGAACAGGATAGTTATGCCACCAATGTGTATGTACTCATCTGACGAAACTGGTATAGCAAATGATTTTCACTACACCCATTATGTAACTAGAGCTATTGGTGCTGTAGGGCTTATAATTGTTGAATCAACAGGAGTAAGTGAAAATGGAAGAACAACAGACAGAGATTTAGGGATTTGGGATGATAAGCATATAGACAAGCTTAAGAAAATTGTTGATGGTGTCAATAATTATGGTTCTAAAATTGCAATACAATTAAATCATGCTGGAAGAAAATATACAGGAACTGCTAGCCAAGCTGTAGCTCCAAGTGCAATTAAATTTGATGAAAAAAGTACAGTTCCTAAGGAATTAACTAAAGATTATATTAAAGAAATCGTACTGAACTTTAAAGAAGCAGCTAAAAGAGCAGATAAAGCTGGCTTTGATGCTATTGAAATACATGGGGCTCATGGTTATTTAATACATCAATTCTTGTCTCCATTATCAAATTTGAGAGAAGATGAATATGGAGGAGATATAAAAAATAGAACTAGATTTCTTAAAGAAATACTAGAAGCCGTAAGGGAAGTATGGCCAAAGGAAAAAACAATTATGCTTAGAGTATCAGCTTATGATTATAAAGAGGGTGGAATTACTATAAATGATATGGTGGAAATTATAAATGAAATAAAAGAGTATATTGATATAGTGCATGTAAGTACTGGAGGTTTAATTCCAGTAGAAATAAGTGCATATCCAGGATATCAAGTTAATTTTGCTAGTACAATTAAAGAAAAATGTAACATTCCTACAATAGCTGTTGGATTAATTACAGATGTCAATATGGCAGAGGAAATAATATCTAATGGAAGAGCAGATTTAGTTGCAATAGGCAGGGAACTTTTAAGAAATCCATATTTTGTATTAAATGAAGCAAAGGATAGAAATTTAGATATCAATTATCCAGAACAATATAAAGCTGCTTTGAAATAATAGACGAAAGTAAAATTTCTAATTTATTGATATGATAAATTGGAGAGTAATTTATTAAAAATGAATATATAATTACAACATGGAACTTACCATATACAAATTAATATGGTAAGTTTTTTGTTAGGTATGTTTTAATAATATATAACTTTTGTTTTTAATTTGAATACACTTTTAAAGAATTTTCTGGTGCTTTTCTTTTTGCTAAGGAATAAACTAAATAAATCAATAATGATATTAAAAGGATAATCATATTTGATATAAATCCAATAACAACCTCTGTTATATCAAATGAATGATGCAATGAAGTAAAATACACACAAATACGCTTTTTGATAGGTCTCTTATAACTGCTAATGCAATAGAAAAAGCAAGAGTACCAATAAGAAAAGAATTAAAGTTCGTTTGAGATTGACTAGTAGCACCCATAAACCATAAAGGTAAATGCCAGACACCCCAAATTACGCTTACGTTAATTTGAACAAACTTCAATATATGGTATAATTAAGTGAGGAAATTTGGAATAAATAGGTGGGAAAATGTTAAATCGTAAGATAAATTTTTTTATTAGTGTTGTAGAAAATGGAAGTTTTTCTAAGGCAGCAAAGCAGTTCTATTTGTCTCAATCGGCAATTAGTCAGCAAATTAGCCAGCTTGAAGAGGATTTGGGAGTGTGTTTATTTAATCGTAGCGGGTATCGTCCGATTTTAACAGAACCAGGAAGATATTATTATAATGAATGTAAAAAAATATTAGAACAATATAAAAAAATAGTTGAAGCAACCAAGAAATATGATGTTTCGAAAAATAGAAAACTAAGAATTGGAATAACAGGTCCTCTTGAAAATAAACATTTACCAATTATTATTAAGGAATATAAAAGACAATATGGTGATTTAGTGATTGAGTTAAAGAAAATTAAGTTTGAAAGTGGAGTAAACCAGTTACTAGAAGAAAAATTGGATATTTGTTTTGGAATTACAAATGATTTTAAAGGAAAAGAAAATATAAATACTGTGAAGTTATTAAAACATAATGTATGTGTTGTTTGTTCAAAAGACCATCCTTGGGCAAATAGAAAATCGGTAAATAGTATAGAAATAGCTGAGCAGCCAATTGTATCTTTTTCAAAAAGCATGGGGAAAGGATTTTATTTGGATTTTATAAAGTCCTTTGAAGAAGATGGAATTATGCCTAATATAGTACAGGAAACTGATGAATTAGAAGAATTGCTATTGGCGGTTAAAATTAATCAGGGAATTGCTTTAACCTCTAGAGAAGTAGTTGACGAAGATAGTGGTATTTGTATACTTGATATTGATAATACACATCATAGTGCAGAGTTCTGTATGGGATATTTAAAAAAGAATGATAATGAATTTATAAAAGCACTAGTGGATATTACTGCAGATTATTTTAGAACTATTATAAGTAAAAATAATGGTGTTTATAAGTAAAAACTAACTATTTTCTTTATTATAGTTGTACTATTATATAAGCATAACAATTGTTAAGAATTTAACGTGGAGGGTATGCTATGTCAAAAATTATAGTAACAGGTGTAGATGGAAACTTTGGCGGAGAAGTGGTTAGGAATATAACTAAATTAGTAAAAAAAGAAGATCTTATATTAACATGTCCTTTTTCAAAAGGGTTAGAAGCATTTGAAAAAGAAGGGTTTGATACAAGAGTAGCAAACTTTAATACATATGAAGGCTTAGAAGCTGCCTTCAAAGGTGGAGATGTGATTTTAATTATTTCAGCTCCATTTGTAGGTGAAAAACGTCAAAATGCGCATAAAAATGCAATTGATGCTGCAAAAGCTGCTGGCGTAAAGAAAATAATATATACATCCCTTGTAAATGCAAGAGATCCAGAAAACCCAAGTGTTGAGAAAATAGATCATGCTTATACAGAAGAATATGTTTTAAGTTTAGGAACGGATTATATTTTCCTTAGAAATTCTCAATATGCTGAAGCGATGATTACTAGTTATTTAACTTCAAATGGAGTTATGGTAAGTTGTCAAGGTGATGGAAAGATGTCGTATATTTCTCGTAAAGATTGTGCATTAGCAGCAGCTTATGCCTTAACAAAAGACGACCTTCATAAAAAAATTCTTAATATAAATGGACCAGAATCTTTAACTTTACATGAATTTGTTGAAATTGGTAATAGAGAAACTGGTATGAAGGTTACTGTTAAGGATACTACTGAAGAAGAAGTTTACGCAGCCTTTGATGCAATTGGAGTTCCAAGAACTACAGGTGGTAAGTTCCTTGATGGCTCTCCAGCACCATATTCAAGTGATGGGATGGTAACCTTTGCTCGGGCAATACGTCTTAGCAAAATGGATGAATTTACAGATGATTTTGAAAAGTTAACTGGAACAAAGGCTAGAACAGTTGCAACCATGTTTGCAGCGCATGATGATTATCAAGTTGGAAGAAGAAATTCTACGGATAATTAATAAACAAGAATTTACAACAAACTTAATTACAAAGTTAAATTTGTTGTAAATATTTTTTTGTTCAAAAGAGTTAGGGATAAAATAAACCACGTATATATTCTTTTAGATACAAAATTTTATATAGAAATAATTATTAGTATATAAAATTCTTACATTAGTTAAAGCAGAGTTGTGATACATGTGAGAACCTAGTATAACAGCTTAAAATATAAATAGTTATGAGGAGAAAGTAATGATTGATGAAACTTTAGAAGAATTAATAAAAATGGCTCCGATGTTTCAGTCATTTTTAAATCAAGATATTGGTATAGCCATATCTGATACTACAAAATATCTTTTGGTTCTTAATGGAGATAAGGTGAGGTTTACCTTTAAAGAAGGTGATACAATGCTGAGCTTAGGCTTTCAGGATATGCTTGATGAAATAATAAGAACTAAGAAAACAACAACTACAATAGTCCCTAGAGAGGTTGCAGGTATCACACTGAGATCAGTTATTAATCCTGTGCTTAATTCTAAAAATGAAGTTGTGGGATTATTCAGTGTAACGCTAAATATAGATAAAGTAAGTCAAATTGAAGAGGTGTCAGAGGATCTTACAGCATCAATTGAGGAGACAAATGCTTCTATACAGGAAATTGCGGCAGGTGCAAAAAATCTAAATAATATGGTTAGTTCTATCAAAAATAATGCAGTTGTTGCAGAGGAGAGCATAAAGTCTGGAAGTAGCGCTATTGAATTAATACAAGCAATTTCAGCTCAATCTAATTTACTTGGTTTGAATGCAGCTATAGAAGCTGCAAGGGCTGGTGTCAATGGACAAGGATTTTCAGTTGTTGCTACTGAAATGAGAAAGCTTGCTGCTCAGAGTAAAGAAACGGCTATAAAAGTAGCTGATTCACTTCAGCAGATTGAAAAGACAGTAAAAGAAGTACTAGCTGATGTAAATGATGCTGGACAAATTTCTGATAATCAATATATAGCTACAAGTGAAATATCTAAATCTATTGAGGTAATAACTAATAGGGCAATGGATTTAGTTAAAATGTCAAAGTTTGATTAAAAATATATAAGTGGATTAAAATAGAATTAAAAACATAAGAAAGAGTAATAAATAAATTGGCGAACTAGCTGAAATTAAATTTATTACTCTTTTCGATTTTTATTATATAAGTTCTGATTAAGATTGTACATTTCAATGCAAGAAATCCTGAAGGAAAAGTGAGAATCGAAAAAGAGAATTAGTTCTTGGTTGCAGGAATGTTCCGTATTGTGGAAAAGCCACTCTTTTCAGATGTGCATAGCTGCTTTTGTGGGTGCGTAAAAAATGATCTTAATTGCAGATAAGTTCCGTATTGCAGCATAGCTGCCCTTTTTAGAAGTGTATAGCTGCTTCTTTTATATGTGTACATTTCGTTATTCGAACTTTCTCTGTGAGCTTCGCCATTAATTGATAATTTGAATATATATTGCATTTTACAAAAAGTATATGATAATATTAATTTAATTATATAAAGTAGAGTCATTAAAGGAATGAGAACAATGGATGCAGTAAAAATTTTTAAAGCATTAGGAAATGAAACAAGATTAAATATATTATTATGGTTAAAGGATCCAAAGAAAAATTTTGATCCACAGATACATTTATCAGTAATGGACGATTTTCCAGGTGGTGTGTGTGTAGGTTCCATAAGAAAGACTGCTGGCTTAAGTCAATCAACTATATCAGGGTTTTTATCAATTTTAGAAGATGCCCAGCTTATAGAATCAAGAAATATTGGGCAATATACATATTACAGAAGAAATGAAGAAACCATAAAGGAAATATCTAAGTGGATTAAAATTGAATTAGAAGTATAATGAAAGAGTAATAAATAAATTGGCAGAGTTTGCTAAATTTTTATTTATTACTCTTTTTAATTTCTATTGCATTAAAAGTTTGAATATGTTAATCTGTATTTAGCGATTTAATTAATCGGTAAATACAGATTAATTAAAATTCTAAATCTAGACTAGTCGAAACGAAATAAAACTATGTATTTTTTGAAAAATTATAGGAAGACTTATTACAAAGCATTTAAAAATTACATTGTAATTTGAGAATAGGTATTAAAATAAAGCATAAGGGAGAAGTGATAAAATGTCACATTTAAGTAAAGGCTTAGAAAACTGTAAATTAGAATTAACAAACAGATTGGTGTTTCCTCCAATGGCAACTGCAAAATCAGATAATGGAATGGTAAGTAAGGAAATGCTAGATTATTATGATGAAAAATCTAAAGGGGGTTATTTTTCTTTAATTATTATTGAACATAGTTATATAGCACCTCAAGGAAAGGCTAGCAAAGGCCAACTTTCTATAGCTGAGGATTGCAATATGGAAGGATTAAAAAAATTAGCTGAAGTTATTCACAAAAACGGTTCGAAAGCTATAATGCAAATTAATCACGCAGGGAGTGCAGCCAAAATGGAAGTGACAGGATATGAAAATGTAAGTCCTTCTGCGATAATTAATCCGCTTATAAAATCAGATCTTCCAAAAGAACTTACCAAAGAAGAAATTAAAGAAATAATTGGATATTTTAAAGCAGCAGCAAAACGCGTAAAAGAGGCTGGCTTTGATGGAGTAGAAATACACTCAGCTCATTCATATCTTTTGGATCAATTTTATTCACCAATAACAAATAAGAGAACTGATGAATATGGTGGGGATGTATTAGGCAGAATTAAAATTCATTTAGAAGTTATAAAAGCAGTGAAAGAAGCTGTAGGAAATGATTTCCCAATTCTTCTTAGACTGGGAGCTTGTGATTATAAAGAAGGCGGAACAACAATTGAAGATAGCAAAATAGCAGCTGTAGAATTCCAAAAAGCAGGAATAGATATATTGGATATCTCAGGTGGATTATGCGGTTATATGGTTCCTGATAAGGCTAACGAGCAAGGATATTTTTCAGAAATTACAGAAGCTATAAAAGAAGTTGCTTCAATGCCAGTTATATTAACTGGTGGAATAACTGAACCAGAAGCTGCAGAAGAATTAGTTGCTTCAGGAAAAACTGATCTTGTAGGTATTGGAAGAGCAGCTTTTAAGGATTCAATGTGGGCAAAAAATGCTATTGAAAGTCTTAAATAGTACAAAGTTTTAAGGATAATGTTGTAATAAAATATAGTTAGCTCAAGAGCTGTCTTAAAATAGAATTTATTTTAAGACAGCTTATTTTATTAATAAAAGTATTAAGGATTTATATTAATAATAATTCATAAGATCTTTAATTACGAAGAAATTAGTTAAAAATTAAAAGCAATATCGATGATATGAAATATATATTGTTAAAATAGAACTAAGATAATATTTAATAATTTCACATGCAAAGCTAATTCAATGAGTAATTTATTTTATTGATTAAAAGAATATTTGTTCGTATAAAAAAGATATAATGAGTCAATACTTTAAAAGAATTGATAAATGGAGGTATTGACTATGATTAAGATGTTAGATCCTAAAAATGATGTGGTTTTCCAAAAGTTATTTGGTATAAAAGCCCATAAACATATATTAATTAGTTTCTTAAATTCAATATTAAGGTTAGAAGGAAGAAATGCAATTAAGGATGTTGAATTTGAAGAAAAACACCTTGATATATCATTAATTGCAAGTGAAAAACTTAGCATACTAGATTTACATGTAACTACTGAAACTAATATGAGTATAAATGTAGAAATACAACTTATAAATCAGTATAATATGATTAAAAGAACAATTTTTTATATGTCTAAAATGTTACTAAGTCAGCTTAAAAAAGGTGAAGATTACTCTTGCTTAAATAGGACTGTAACTATAAATATATTGAATTTCAATTACTTAGATGGTGAAAGTTATATTAAGAGGTATGGATTATTTGAAAAAACAAGCAAGAAATCATTAACAGATTTACTTGAATATATTTTTATTGAATTGCCTAAATTTACAGAAGTAAATAAGGATTATAATAACAAGTTACATAAGTGGTTAATATTTTTATCAAATCCTACAGGAAAGGAGATTGAGAAATTTATGAAAACAGATGGAGAAATAAAAGAAGCAATGGATGTTCTGTATAAAATTAGTGGAGATAAAGAAGCGATAATGCTTGCAGAAATGAGAGAAAAGGCAATTATGGATGAGCAGAGTAGGTTAAATGGTGCAAGAAAAGAAGGGAAAGCAGAGGGGAAAATAGAAGGGTTAAAAGAAGCTATACTGGAAAATTTAAATGAAATTGGAAATGTGCCAGAAGATTTAATTGAGTGTATAAATAGACAAGATAGTATGGAGATCTTAAAGTATTGGAATAAAATCGCAGTAGTAACTGAAAGTTTAAAGGAGTTTGAAGAAAAAATAAAAAATTCAATGTTGAATATATAAGTTAGAGTCAAAAATAGTACTTGTTAAATAAATAATTAGAAAAGTTTTGTATGAAATTTGCTGATGGGTTAATTCTCATCAGTATTATTTTTTTAATGGAATATATTGACACATATGTAAACGTTATAGTATTCTATTGTTAGATAAACCATATAACAATTAAATTCTCTTATGGTAAACATTAAAAATATAAGAAGGAAGTAGATATTTTATGAAAAAAGAAAAAAAGAAGTTTCGAAAAAGTGTATTTATCATGCTGGTTGCATCTTTAGTATCTACAAATTTTCTCCTTTTACCTACTACTCGAGCCTCTGCAGCTACAATTAATCAAGATGGACTTGCTAAAGTAATTGTAGATGGGAAAGGCTTTGATCCTCAGGGAAGAATGGTGGCCAAATTCGGATCGCCTAAAATTGATGGCATAATTGATGATATATGGAATGCTGCACCAGTTGTTACGCCAAAATATATGTCAGGAAACCTTGATACATCAGCAGAATTTAGAGCTTTATGGGATGATAATGCTTTGTATATTCTTGCACAAGTTAAAGATAAAAATTTATCTGTGCAATCTGGAACTCCATATGCCCAGGATTCTTTAGAACTCTTTTTAGATGAGAATAACGACAAGACACATGATTATGGCATAGATGATTTACATTTTAGAGTGAATTATGAAAATACTCAATCTGTAGATGCTGGAAATATTGAGAGGTTGTATACAAAAACTCAAATGACTCAGGATGGATATGTAATAGAAGCAAGAATTGCACTTAAGTCTGTACCTCAAAATGGTAAGGTACTTGGACTTGAATTACAGGTTAATGATGCAAAGGGAGCAGATAGAGCAGGTACCATTAATGTTTTTGATTCAACAGGTACTGCATGGAATGATACAGCTAAGTTTGGTGGAATATTGTTAACAGGCAGGGATAATAATGCTGTAAGTGGTTTGAATCCATACGATTTATTGAGTTTAATTTACAGTACTAAAAAAGTTGATTTGACAAACTATAAAAATGCAAATATATTAACTGATAGTATAACAGCTACAAAAGAAGTACTTGCAAAGGAAAATGTTACTCAAAAGCAAATTGATGATCAATATACTGCTGTAAAGGCAGCAATGGATAAGCTTGTACTCACAGACGAAGCAGCAAATGCTAAACAATTCAAACCAGTTCCAAATGAATATAGGGTAAACAGTACAAAACCTGGTACAATTGAACAAATGGAATATACAGTGACTAATGAGGATAATAGTAAAACTGTTAAGAAGATGAATGTTTATCTTCCTAATGGATATAATCCTTCTGATAATACTAAGAAGTATAATATTTTATATCTAATGCATGGTGGCGGAGAGAATGAAACCACTATATTTGGTGGTCCAAGCGAGAGCAAGGATCTAAAGAAAATTCTAGATAACATGATTGCAAATGGTAATATTGAACCACTTATTGTTGTTACACCTTCATTTTATACTAACGGTAAAGATGCAGTAAAGGATACTTCCATTTTTAATAAGGAATTGATGAAGTATGTTGTACCTATGATAGAAACTAAATATCATACCTATGCTGCATCAGGAAGTTTAAATGACTTGAAAGCTTCCAGAAGCCACAGGGCATTTGGCGGATTCTCAATGGGCTCAGTAACTACTTGGTATACATTCATAAATTGCCTTGACTATTTTAAATATTATATGCCATTAAGCGGTGACTGCTGGTCATTAGGACAAGGAACTGGAGGAACAAAACCTGTTGAAACAGCGCAATACCTTGCAACAGTAGCGAAAAACTCTGGTTATAAACCAACTGATTATTATGTGTTCTGCGCTACAGGTGCTAATGATATCGCTTATCCTAATTTGAAACCTCAAGTTGATGCTATGATGAAATTAAAGGATAGTTTCATTTTTTCAGCGGATACAACTAAAGGAAATTTTTATTTTATAATAAGTCCTGATGGGACACATGCTTGGAATTGGGTAAATCAGTATATTTACGACATATTGCCAGATTTGTTTAAAAACTTAGGCTAGTAAAAATTTTATCTTAAATGTAGTTATAAATCATAAAAAATGCATCATAGAACTAAGATAATATTTATTATAATTATTGCAGGTACTATTTTTGCGTTAAAAGCGCAAAAGCATTATAAAAATATAAATTTTGAAATATATTTAAATCAAGAGCTGTCTTAAAATAGACTTTATTTTTCTATTTTAATACAGCTTATTTTATGTTTAGAATGCTGAAAAACTTAATTTATTAGACAGAAAATTCAGCAATGTAAGTTTTACAATATATGTTATAATTAGTATATGATAGTTATTGTATGTATAACATATATTTTGGGAGGAGGTCATTTTCATTATAACTTTATTGTATGGCCACCATTACCTGATGATCTTTCAGTAATTGAATTGACTTTTAAAGAATTTAACCCACCATCTAGAGATAAGCAAATATGGAATGACATTGTAATTAGGTTGTAATAATTAATTAAAAATTGACAAGTGAAGTATTTATAAATTATTTATTGGAACAGCTATAATGAATAGGAGGTATCTTAATGAATACAATGTCGTTTTTTGGACAATTTCTAGCTTCATTTTTTGTTATTATTCCAATAGTTTTAAGTGGTCTAAGTATATATGCACTTATTTTATTAATTAAAGTATTAAAGATTTATATTAATAAAAATTCATAATGTTCTTGTTAAATTCATTAAAAAAGGGTGGATTGCATGATTAAAAATAACTTAACAGCATTATCTGGATATATATTATTGAGATGTTTAACTTTCTTTTCTAATTTTGTATTGGGTTTAATTCTTCTGAAATTAAGTCAGAACAAGAATTAATACATAGAAGGAATTTTGAGGAAATAAAAATGTGTATTACGTTTATTTTGATGATAATTTTATATTGTATATTTGCAAGATTTATTCTTAAAGATCAAGGTAGTAGGATGAAAAATTTATTCTCTGTAAGCCTTATATCCGTAGTAGGTTTAATTCTTTGTGCTGGTTTGGCTTTAGGCTATCATGATTTTGAAGCGTTATATTTTTTATATACTTCAGCCTTCTCACCAATATTTCCTACTTATATTAAGGAAGGTGGATTACCGGTGCAATTACCATATGCGATAATTCCTTGCATACTTATGGGGTTATCAATACGAAAGATTGAGTAAACAACATAAATTAAACTTTTACATATGCTAGATTTTTGTAAATAAGTACGGAAGAGAATAAACTATAAATATTATAAAAGGAGACTATAATGGAGATTAATTCAATTAAGACTATTGTTTCTACAAATTTAAATCAAAGTGAAGACGTTATAAGAAAAGATATAGAAAATTTGCTTGAAAACTATAAAATTGAACTTAAATCTTTGAGTAAGATGATAGGAGTAGATTATGTTTGGTTGAAAGATTATATGGATGGGAAAAATAAATTACATGATTTCTTTACTAATATCATAAATTCTGGTGAGAATAAGGAAGAGCGTTTTAAAAACTCCAATATTCCGAACCCTTCTCATTTAAGCAACATGATTTTCATGCTATCTGAAGGAATAGTAATGATAAATGAAGATGACCGAGTTAAAGGAGTAATAGATGTGCTAATAGGTGAGTTTGAAATTAGCTATGAAACCTTAGCTATATATTCAGGACTTGAGCTAGGAGATTTGCAAAGTTTTATGAATGATACGAATTCCATTTCCTGTGAGAAAAAATATAAGTTAGCAGTGGCAAGTCTATTTTTGCATTATTTATGTAAAAAATAGCAAAATTAACTCACTCAATGAAATTATGCTTATACTTTCAAGAGAAGTATTAAGCAAAGTGATCGTAAGTAAGTGAAATAATGGGGGATAAATAGATGGCTATTAAATTAATAATCGTAGAGGGACTTCCAGGTTCAGGAAAGTCAACAGCATCTCGACAGGTATTTGACATTCTATCAAATAAAGGAATTAATTCGGAGCTTTATTCAGAAGGAGACTTTAACCATCCGGCAGATTTTGATGGAATAGCTTACTTCAATAATGAGGAATTCAACGTTCTTGTGAAAAATCATTCAGAGAGTAATGATATTCTGAATAAAATAAAAATTAAATATTTTAATGGATATTTAATACCATATAGGAAAGCTGTTGAAGGACAACAGATAATATTTGAAAATAAATTGTTTAGTGATATTACTAAAAATGATATTTATGAATTACCGATAGAACTTCATATAGAATTAATATTAAGCAGATGGAATGATTTTACAACAAATTATCTAAATAGGGACAGGGTTGTTATTTTTGAATGTTGTTTTATACAAAATCCAATAACTGTAACTATGATTAAAAATAATTGTCACAAAGATATTACTAAAAGTTATATAAATAATTTGACAAATATAATTATGCATTTGGAGCCTTTATTAATATATGTAGAGCAAGGCTCTATCAAAGAATCTTTTATGAAAGCTATATCTGAAAGACCAAAAGAATGGATTGATGGATTTACAGATTATTATACAAAGCAAGGATATGGTTTACACAATAATTTAAAAGGAGTAGAAGGGGTAATAGAAGTTCTTAAAGTAAGGAGCAATTTTGAAAAAGAGATTTATGATTCACTTAATATAATCAAATACAAAATTGATAATTCTGCATTTGACCTTGAATTGCTGAAGGAAAGAATAAACTCAATTATTGAGAAAAACTTTTAATACGTAAATTTTTTAAGAGATGTAATAGTAAAAAATCATGAATTAATTTGGGGAGAAATGTAAATTATATTTAGGATGTGATTATATGAGTAGTTATTCGTTTATAGCAACCGATTATGAAATACCAGAAGTAAAAAATTCAAAGGAAAGAATTATTACTGTACAAGAAGCCATTGAATTAGGGATAAAAGCACATAAATTTATGCCTTGGGAGAAAATGAATCCAGATGAAAAGATACTGTTATTTGAAAAAGAAAGTGATGTAGGTGAACTGGTTATTAAAAAAGGTACTAACTTTGAGAAAAATGTGAGATGGTATACTAATAAACCACTCATTTATTCAATATATTTTGATTATTCGGAATTAAGGGTAAAACAATTATTAGAATACCTAAAAGAAAATATCAGTGAAGGACACCAATTAGAACTTTGGTTAATATGGCTTGACGATAAGCAAAGTATTAAACCTAATATATTTAATTATGAAGAATTTTCTATAGGTAATCTAAAGCAAATGTATGATTATCAGGATAAAAAATATGTACATCATAATGGTATAATAATAGAAAGATAAAACTACATTTAATATGGTAGATAAGTTCACATATTTAATATAGTACTAAGAAATAAACAATAAATTGGAGTAAGTAAAAATGAAAAAATTAAACTCAAAACAATTTTTTTAGAATAAAAATTTGACTTAGAGAACAATATGTTTAAGCCACCTAATTTCTATATCGTTAATTAAGAGCACACTGCAAAAAATAGTGGAAACCTTTTATATAATGGTGGGAAATGGTTGGTGGTGGCAAAATGCACTTTCATATTATGAAGTATTTGATACTGAAACAATCTTTAAACTTTTATAAATAATTGAAGTGTATTGTTTGGAGGTAGGATTTTCATGAAAAAGCTATTATTTATATTATTTACTTTAATGACTTTTGCTTTTAATGGATGTACACCAAAAATTACAGGGGACGATAAGACAGCAGAAGATTTTATTATATTTAAAGGCTATACAATTACTGCTCAAAAAGGCCAAATACAAAAATATATATTAGAAAAAAATAAACTGTATGGAGGAACAGAAACAATTCCATATCAACAATCCTGGGGAGTACAAACGGTAGAGCCAGATAAGTATTTTGGGAAAGAAATAACGATATATGGCTTTACGGTAAAAAACCACCCTATGCAAAAAGAAGATAAAAATGCTAAAGATGGGGTTAATGTATATGTAATGTTATCTGAAGGTAATGTTATTGGAGGATATTCATATCCAAATGCTGATGTTGACGGAGCAGTCAGTTCAATAGATGGTAAAACATTAGAAGAAGTAACAGGATTGAGTTTTCAACAGTGGAGGGATAAATGGAAAAAGAAATATGGAGATTAGATATTTCCTGTAATTAACAATATTCTTTAGAGACGTAATAGTAAATTATTGTGAGTTAATATAAAAATATAATTAAAGTTGAAAATATTGGAGGATAAGAAAGTGTTAGAACAGAAAAAAATTGGTATTTTACTTTTTGATGAAGTTGAGGTATTAGATTTTGCTGGTCCATTTGAGGTGTTTTCAATTACTACATATATCGGATGTAATGAAAAACCGTTCAAAGTGAGTACAGTTGCTCAAACAAAAGACTTAATAAAGGGTCGTAATGGATTGAAAATTCAACCTGATTATGATTTCCGTGATGCTCCACAGTTTGATATTTTAATTATACCTGGAGGATATGGAGCAGAAGAAATTGAAATTCATAATCCAAAGATTATAAACTGGATTAAAAATAATATGAATCATGTTGATATAATGGCATCTGTATGTACTGGTGCATTTTTATTGGCTAAGGCTGGTCTATTAGACGGAAAACAAGCTACAACACATTGGATGGACATTGATAGATTAAAAAATGAATATAATAAAGTTAATGTTCAGCGTAATGTTAAGTTTATAGATGAATCTCCTATAATTACTTCAGGTGGCATATCTGCTGGAATTAACATGTCATTTTATATTATTAAAAAACTTTTAGGTGAAGAAATAGCTAATGCCACAGCTAAAAGGATGGAATACGATATTAATATCCAAAGTATTTAATTAACGATAGTAATACGGAATTCGTAAGATGGTTACTATATTTAAGTAAATTATGATGAAACAATGATTATTTATATAATGGGAAGTGGAGGCTAATATGATTAAAGCAATATTATTTGATTTTGATGGTGTACTAACGACTGATGCAACTGGTTCACTGTCGATATGTAATTACATTTGTAATAAAACGGGCTTAGATATAGAAAAATTTGAAAACGAGTATTATAAATATAATGATGACCTCTTATACGGGAAAATTAATCATGAAGAAATATGGGGAAAATTGTGTAAAGAACTAAATTCTAAAATTGATATAAATATATTATATGAATCCTTTATAAATACCCCTATAGATGTGAAAATGATAGCATTTATAGATGAACTGAAACAGCAAAATTATAAAATTGGCATGGTTACTGATAACAAGAAAGACCGTATAGATGACATTGTCAAATACTATGATTGGAATAAAATATTTGATTCAATCACTGTTTCAGCCGAAATTGGTTCAGGAAAAGATTATAATGAAATTTTTGTAAAAACTATAGAGTGCTTGAATGTAAGTGCTGATGAATGTGTATTCATTGACAATCAAGAAAAGAACCTTATTATTCCCAAAAGCATGGGAATGACCGTTGTTTATTTTGACCATGAAAAAAGAAATTATGAAAAACTCATTAAAGAATTTAAAAATTTATCAATCAATATTACATAAGACGAGCATAATATACGCAACATTCAGATGAGGTGTAGCAATAAAGCTTCGTATTTGCTACATTTTTATAGATAATTACAAATTGAGTGTTGTAAAATAATGAAAAATTAATCTGGAGGAAAAATTAATGGATGATAGAAAAGTTATACTTTATATAGCAATGAGTTTAGATGGATATATTGCTAGGGAAAACAGTGATATAAGTTGGCTATCTTTTGTAGAAAAAACAGGAGAGGACTATGGATATTCAAATTTTATTGATACTATTGATACCGTAATAATGGGAAGAAAAACATATGAAAAAGTAATGTCATTTGGGATTGAATTTCCACATAAGGATAAAAAATGTTATGTTATATCAAGAACAAAAGAAGGATTAGATGAAAATGTTGAGTACTATTCGTATAGTCTTGAAAAATTAATCACAAGGTTGAAGAATACAGAAGGTAAAAATATCTTTGTTGATGGTGGTGCAGAAGTAGTTAACGAATTATTAAAAATAGATAGGATAGATGAGCTTATAATATCTATAATTCCAATATTTTTAGGAAGTGGAATTAGGCTCTTTAAGGATGGACATCCTGAACAAAGGTTAAAATTAATAGAGTCTAAAAGTTTTTCAACAGGGCTTGTTCAGCTGAGGTATGAGAAATTAAAATAAATTATTAATAAACAATATTCTTTTGAGAGATAGCAATAAAGCTTTTATGTTTGCTGCATTTTTGTAAATAATCATGAATTAAGTTTGAAGAAACGTAAATTATATTTAGGAAGTGAGTATACGAGTAGTTATTCGTTTATAGCAACCTATTATGAAATACCAAAAGTAAAAAATCCAAAGGAAAGAATTATTACTTAAATTAGGAGGATAGAACAGATGGACAAACAATATTTAATAAAAACTGCTGAGGACTTTGTTGAGCATTCACAAGATAACTATATAACAAAGGAAATAGCCCTTTCCGAAAATGTTATAGGAATGAAAATTTTTGATGCTCCAATTTTTGCATTTGGTTCTGTGGATGATGAACACTTTACACTATTGAAACAACCATCAGCAATTGGGAAACACTTCATGCATCCGAAAGAATGGTTACAACAATCCAAGACTGTTATATCATTTTTTTTACCGTTTAGCGAAGCAGTTAAAAAAGGAAATAGAAGGAATATGTCATGGCCTACAGAAGAATGGCTTCATGGACGTATTGAAGGTCAGAGTTTCTTAAATAAGTTGTGTATACATTTAAAGTCTGAATTGACTAATGCAGGATATAATAGTGTCGTACCTAGTATAGATGAAAGATTCTGGTCAAATGCTAATAATCCAAATCACGAAGAAAAATTTACAAGCAACTGGTCTGAAAGACATGCTGCCTTTATATGTGGACTTGGAACCTTCGGGCTTTCTAAAGGACTTATAACCCACAAAGGTATATCAGGAAGATTTGGTAGTATCATCACAGAATTATATTTATCATTTGATAAGAGAGAATACGAAAATATATACGAATACTGTTCAATGTGTGGTAAGTGCGCAAAAAATTGTCCAGCCAATGCTATATCAATAGAAAATGGAAAAAATCATATTATATGTTCTGAATTTTTGGACAAAACAATGGAAAAACATAAGCCTAGATATGGTTGTGGAAAATGTCAGATAGATGTACCTTGTGAATCTAGAATACCTAAGCAACATAATATAAAATGAATATTGTAATATTAATAATATGGAGGTAGCAAATGAAAACACTGATTTTTTTAGCTAAAGGATTTGAAACAATGGAATTTAGCGTGTTTGTAGATGTTATGGGCTGGGCAAGAAATGATTATGGGTATGATGTTTCAGTTGTAACTTTTGGATTTCAAAAACAAGTTATAAGTACCTTTAATATTCCTGTAATGGTAGATAAAACAATTGATGAAATTAATGTTGATGAGTATGATGCACTAGCCATTCCTGGTGGCTTTGAAGAATTTGGGTTTTATGAAGAAGCTTATAATGAGCGTTTTCTAAATTTAATAAGAGAATTTAATTCAAAAGGGAAAATAATTGCTACTATTTGTGTTGGAGCTTTACCAGTAGGTAAAAGTGGAATTTTAAAGAATCGTAAAGCTACTACATATCATTTAAGAGGTGCATATAGGCAAAAACAGCTAAAGGAATTTGATGTTAATGTGGTAAATGAGCCTATTGTAGTTGATAAAAATATTATTACTTCATATTGTCCAGAAACAGCTTCTGGTGTGGCATTCAAACTTTTAGAGACGCTCACATCAGAGGAACAAATGAAAATTGTTAAAGCGGCTATGGGATTCTGATATGCTTATGAGAAGATAAAACTTAAAGATATCAAAATCGAAAATTAGACTTATGAAACAATTACCGAAATCAGATACATTTATCTTCCACAGGACTAGTGAAATTTTCGCTGGAAGTTTCTAAGTGGAAGGTTGCACCCATTTCTGCATGTTCCTAAAGTAAATTTATGACAAGCAGAAAATGAAACAACCTTCCACTAAGAACCATCATCAGCTCAATTTCATATGCCTGCTTCCAGAAAAATGTATCTGATTTCTAGTGTAGTGTTACGATTATAATTTCTCAATAATACATATATATTACATTTATAAGTTGAATTATTAATTTGGATATCTATATATTTTGAGAATTAGTAATTTTACAAAAGTTATAATAATATAATTAAAAGTTAGAACACAATATTCTTAAAGAAATGTAATAGTATATTATTTTTTTATATAAAAAATAGGAGGCAATAAAAATGAAGGATTTCCCAGAGTTTATGAAAAATGAAAAAAATCATATCAGTAGTAGTCAACAAAATACAGAAGATATTGATGGTTATTATTATGAGGGACAAGATGGTAGTCAAATGGCTTTTTGGACATGTTATTCAGATAGGGTTTCTAAAGAACATAAGCACGAATTTGATGAATATACTGTTGTTGTTGCTGGTCAGTATACAGCAATTATTGATGGAAAGGAAATCGTATTAAATCCAGGTGATGAGATATTTGTTCCTAAAGGAACTTTACAAGGTGGGCGTTATATTGCAGGAACACGAACAATTTCGGCTTTTGGTGGAAAAAGAATTCATAAGTAATTATTAATCATATAATTAAAAATATTGAAAATTATAAAAAGCAATCTAAAAAGCAACGTTAGATTGAAATTATGAACTCTAGAAATAGGGTTCATTTTTATTACAAATTAGATAAAGAAATGTAAATAATGAAAATGCAGAATGATCTATTCACCCTAGTAGATCATTCTTTTTATTTTCGAAAATTTATTAGAAAATTTGTTCCAAAATCTGTGAAATACCATCTTCAATATATTCCTCTTCCACATTTGAGATATTAAGTTTTAAGATAGAGTCTTTTTCATGGAAGGAACGTAAATAATTATTAGTTGTTCCATCAACAATAATTGATTTCCTTTCCAAACGCTGAATAACCCTTTCACATGATATTTGTTCATTCAATTGAATATAAGTATGAAAAGCAATGTTTTTTATAGGAGTATACTGGAAGAAAGTCTGATTACACATTTTTAGATTTTTTTCCAAGGCTGATATTAAACAGTTTGCTCTTGAATAATAAGTTGCTTTCATTTTTTCCTTATGTCTCTCAAACATGCCATTTTTAATATAGATTTCTAATGCTGCCTGAGAAAGCATAGAACTGTCTATATCAAGAATACGTTTATATTGGCTGAAGGTTTCAATCAATTTTTCAGGGATTACGGCAATACCTATTCTTAATCCAGGAAAGATGATTTTTGAATAACTCTTTAAATATATGACATGTGTAAAATTATCGTAGGAATAGATTGGGTCAGCTTTTGAATTTTGTTCAAAATCAGCTAAATAATCATCTTCTACAATAAATACATTATATTTTTTTGCTAGTTCTAAAATCCTCTTTTTCTCTTCTTGAGAGTAGGAGGTTCCAAGAGGGTTATGATACCTTGGCATGGTATAAAAAAATTTAATATTTTCTTCTCTAAATAACATCTCTAATTCTCCTAAATCGATTCCCTGACTAGTTCTTTTTATACCAATTATCGGTACCTCTAGTGTTTGTAAGGATTCGATGAATAAATGATAACTGGGTTGTTCTATTAATATAACTTTTTTATTATTTGGGAAAGGAATTGAAGCTAAGATGGATAATGCTTGTTGAATGCCAGAGGTTATAAAAATATTTTCTTTCTTGGCAAACACTTGATAATTGGTTAACTGTTTTTGCACCACATCGATTAATGAAGGCAATCCTCTAGGAGTACCATAGATAAATAAATCATTCTTATAGATATCAATTGCTTGATTTATGCAGTGCTGAAAATCCAAATATGGGAACACCATGGGATCAGGTGCAGAAGAGGAAAAGTTAAGTACAGTTTTTTCCCATTGGTTTAATTCGTTTTTTGATGTTACAACATAATATCCGCTTTTGGGAAGTGAATAAAGTACATGTTTTCTTTCTAATTCAGTCAAAGCACGAATAACAGTACTTTTATTGCAATTATATGATGCAGATAAGGTACGGATGGAAGGGATTTTCTCTCCTTGTTTATATATGCCGCTTTTCACCAGGTTTTCAATTTCGTTTAATAATGTTAAATATTTATACATACACACACCTCTATTTCTGTACCGGTACACATCGACTTTGTTTACATTGTAACATAACAATATATAAATTAAAATAATTTATAAGGGAAACAATACCTTTTAGTTTACATTCTTCTTTATAAAAATATGAATATAAAAACAATTGGAGAATTATAAAGGGAGGAATATGGAAATGAAATTGCTATATGAAAAACCAAAAGCAGAAGATTATGTTAGTTTGAGACTTCGTTCAGGAATGGGAAATAAGGACTTGGAAAGAAGTAGAAAAGCAATAACAAATTCTTTGTTTACAGTATCTATTTATGATAATGAAAAATTGATAGGATTTGGAAGGATTGTAGGTGATGGAGGAATCACTTATGTGGTAAGTGATATTATGGTAGATGAAAATTATCGAAGAAAAGGCTTTGCAGATAAAATAATGAATGAAATCAATAGGTACTTTGAAGAAAATACTTTTGAAGATAGTTTTATATGTTTGATAGCGAACAGTCCAGCGGATTTATTATATCATAAGTATCAATTTGAGTATTTGCCACCAAACAGGTGTGGCATGTTACGTAAGCAAAACAGAACAAAATGAGCATATTGTTCTTTATGTTTAGACAGATGGGTAACTGATATAGCTCAAATTAAAATAGCATTATAAAATTTAAAGTTAAATTAGGGTAAACAAAATGGGAAATAGCAATAAAACAAATGAAAATCATGGGGGAAAAATAGATGAAAAAGGTACTCAAAATAATCAATAAGACATTAATATGGATTATTGGAATTATAGTTGTATTAGTGATAATTTCAGCAGTAACGCATAACATTCTGAAACCAATTGAAAAGAGCAAATATAAAATTGGTCAGACAATAAATGTAGATGGTAAAAGTATGCAAGCTTATGTGACTGGCTCAGGGAGAAAAACAGTTGTGTTACTAAGCGGACTAGGAACCGCTTCACCAATTACAGATTTTATGCCACTGGCAGAAAGATTAAGTAAAGATTATAAAGTTGTAATTATTGAATATTTTGGATATGGCTTTAGCGATGAGACAAAAGAGAAGCGTTCTAATGAAAATATTGTAAATGAAATAAGAGCAGCACTAAAACAATTGAAAATTAGTGGACCATATATATTGATGCCTCACTCCATATCAGGAGTATATGCTATGCACTATACAATAAATTACCCAACTGAAGTGGAAGCAATTATTGGAATTGACGAGTCTGTACCTAATCAAACTAAGATTAATAAAGATGCTAATATGTCACAATATTTGACGCTGCTTAATACACTTGGAATTGTAAGGGATATAACATACCTTTTACCAAGTGTTGATGATGGTATGAGCAAAGGCAATTATTATACTGCTGAACAAGTTAAGATGAAAAAAATAGCAACAGCCTGGAATAGCTTAAATATCTCCGTGATAAATGAATATAATACGGTAAATACAAATACAAAAGAACTATATGACATGAAATATCCAAAGGATTTGCCTGTTTTATCATTTATATCGAAAGATTCAGTGGACACTGATAGTGAGTGGTTGCCGCTTCATGAAGAAATGATTTCAAACTTTGCTATACAAAAGGTTGAAACTCTTAATGGAGAACATTATTTACATTGGACAAATGCTGATAAAATTGCCGAAATGACAAAAGAGTTTATTTCCACACATCTAAAATAGCAGATTAAAAAAGGAAACTGTTAGAAATTCAGATGGTAGTGCTGAAACAGGTTATGAGGAAGTTGGGGAGGAAATTCTTCTTGATAAAACTATAAGCATAGAGTAAAGTATGTAAAATGCTAATGGAATAATTATCAGACCTATTTAGAAAAAAATCTAAATAGGTCTTGATTTTATATAAGGATTTTGATATATTCTATTTAGAAATATTTCTAAATAGAATATAAAAGGAGAGGATAGATTGGGATTTCCAGAAACGTTTAAAGCACTATCAGATCCAGTTAGACGAGAAATTTTAGTAATGCTGAAGAATGGTAAGAAATCAGCTGGGGAAATTTCAAAAGAATTTGATATGACAGGTGCAACAATTTCGTATCACATATCACAATTAAAAAAAGCAGGTTTAGTTTTAGAAACAAAATATAAAAATTTTATATATTACGAAATCAATTTATCAGTATTTGAAGAAGTAATGATTTGGTTTTCGCAATTTGGAGGTAATAAAGATGAAAAGAGATAGACTTTTATGGATTACAACTATTATTTGTTTTTTACCATTGATTCTTTCAGTAATATTGTTACCTATAATTTTATTTATTGCACTTGGATATAAAATTCCCATTCAAATTGTTTCATTAGGATTTGTAGGTGTTATTATTGTAGCAAGCGGAAACTATTCACCAAAATGTAAGCAAAATTATACGATTGGGATTAGATTACCATGGACACTAAACAGTGAAGTGAATTGGAACAAAACTCATCATATGGCAGGATATCTTTGGATATTAGGTGGTATTTCTATGATAATCTTAAGTTGTATACAGATGCAAGGTATTATAATAACTTTCATTATTTTATCAGTTATTATAATAGTTCCGTGTTATTATTCATATTGGTTATATAAAAAGGGTTTATAAGAAATCGGTATTTTTTTAAAAGGATAAATATAGTTATAAAAAATAACTTGATAAAGTGTCTATGTAAATGAGGAGAGCTAAATCCAGATGGAAGAGGTTCTCCTTATTATTTTGCTTCTAGAATAAGATTAATGATAAATCCTAAGAACATAAAAATATGTATATATCTAATTCAAAACACATAATTTTAGAAATCTAAAGTGACTCCTAGAGATAATAAATAATAGGTTAAACGGAATATTTACTATTTTTTTATACATAATTCTCTTACACTTATAGCGGTAAGTGCAATTAATCCTCCTATGAAGGCATAAGTTCCAGGGATTTCACCAGTGAATAAAAATACCCAGAAAGGATTAAGTAAGGGTTCTAGGACAGGAATTAAAATTGCTTCAATTGGAGAAACATATTTAACAGCTAATGTATAAAATATATAAGAAACTCCTAACTGGAATATTCCTAAAATTAATATTCCTAAAATGCTATTTAAGCTTGGAACTGATTGAAAGAAAAAAGGTATGGCTATAATAAATGTAATTATATTTCCAAGGAAAGTCATTTCTACTGGAGAACCATCTTTTATAAGTTTTAAGAATATTACAACTCCAGCCATTGAGATACCGCTGAGTATTGCAATGAAATTTCCTACAATAGTACCTTGTCCTAAATCTCCTATAAAGAATAAAGTCATTCCCAGCATAACAAAAACAATTACGACTAAATCAGATTTTTTGATTTTTTCCTTTAGGAAAATTTTTGAGAATAACACTACCCATATAGGTGCTGTAAATTGCAGAAGTATTGCATTTGCTGAGGTTGTAAGTTTATTAGCAGTAACAAAAAATATGAGGAGGGATGAATACGTGCATGCACCTAACAGTTTTGTCTTTCCTAAGTGCATTACTGGCTTTTTTAAGTATAAAAACATAACTATTGCAGCTATACCACTACGTGATCCAGCAATAGCCATAGGATTCCAGTTGACTAATTTGATAAATAAACCTCCGATGCTCCATAAAATTGATGCTGTTACTAGATATAATATTGCTTTTTTTCGATACTTTTCCATACTTGACTCCTTTAATATAATTTTATTGAAATTTAGATGAGATTTTATACGTTGAATTTAATTGATGAACTTACAACTTATACTTTATTAGTTGTATAATGACATTATATAAATTGAAATTATACAGTACAATAATTAAAAAAGTATTTTGTACCGGTATAAGATGACTAATATATTTTAAAAAATTGAGATAAATTAAAGGATAAGATTATGAAAAAGAAATATGAAATTATCATAGAACATATTGAAAAACTTGTAGAGAATAATGAATTAAAGCAAGGGCAAAGATTACCTACAATACGAGCTTTGGTTGATAAGTTTGAGTGCAATAAGTCTACAATAATAAGAGCTTATAAAGAACTCGAAATGAATCATAGAATATACTCTATTCCTAAAAGTGGATATTATTTGGTGGAAAAGAATAATGAAGAGAAGATTGAAAATGGGATCATTGATTTTTCTCTGGTAGTTCCTGATTCTAGATTACTTCCATATAAAGAATTTAATCATTGTATAAATAGAGCGATAGAATTATATAAAAATGACTTATTCATATATGGAGATGCTGAAGGTTTTAAATCCTTGAGAATATCACTAGTTAATTTCTTTTCAGAATATCAAATATTCACTTCTATGGAGAAAATATGTATTACTTCTGGTTCACAGCAAGCGATCAGTATTCTTTCTAAAATGACTTTTCCAAATAGAAAAAAGAATATTCTAGTTGAGCAACCAACCTATAGTCTTGTGCATAAATTAGTAGAAATGAATGGCGATAAGTTAATAGGAATAAATAGGGATTTTAGTGGCATAAATTTGGAGGAATTAGAGAATATCTTTAGAAATGAAGATATAAAGTTTTTCTATACAATTCCAAGGCTTCATAACCCATTAGGTACAAGCTATTCAGAAAAAGAAAAGAGATGCATTGCAGAATTGGCTGAAAGATATGATGTTTACATTGTTGAAGATGATTATTTAGCTGATTTAGATAAAAATAAAAAATCATTACCAATTTATTATTATGACATATGGGAACGAGTTGTATATTTAAAAAGCTTTTCTAAAACCTTTATGCCAGGAATAAGATTAGGAGCAGTTGTTCTTCAAGAAAAATTAAAAAGTGAATTTTTGAAACATAAGAGATATTACGATTTAAGCACTTCAGCATTAGAACAAGGAGCTTTAGAAATTTATATTAATAGCGGAATGTATAAAAAGCATATTAAAAAAATCCAATTTGCGTATATGAAAAAAATGAATTATTTAAAAGACTGCTTAAAAAATATAGATACAACGGGAATTCAATTATTTACTCCAGATACAGGATTTTTTATATGGATACAGTTTACTACTTATGTAAATATAGAAGAAATAAATAAAAAATTAAATGAAAAAGGTATTTATATAGCAGAGGGAAAGGAATTTTTTATAGGGAATAATTCAAGAATAAATGGTTTTAGGTTGTGTATATCTAAACTTACAAAAGATAAGATAAAGTTAGGTGTACAGATATTATTTGAAGAGATACATAAATTAATTTAGAATATTAGTAGTAGTATTTTATTAAAACAAAAAGTAATAGATGAAGATGTTGCTTTTTTGATGATGTTGAAAATGGAAAAGGACAGTTATATGTCCTTTTTATGAGTAAAGGCCATATTTGCACAGGATGTATAATATAAATTTTAATATATTGAGGTAGTAAAGATAATGAAGATAGAGCGATTACTTGGAATTGTTGTATATCTATTAAATCGTGATATTGTAAATGCCAGCGTATTAGCAGAAAAATTTGAGGTTTCAATTCGAACAATACAGCGAGATATTGAAACTTTGAACTTAGCAGGAATACCTGTAATGTCTATGTATGGGACAAATGGAGGATATGGCATTATAGATAGTTTTAAGCTGGATAAGCAGATAGCTAATATAGAGGATTATCAGTTTATTATTGCTGCGTTGACTGGTATGAATTCGGCATATGATAATAAAAAAATTGAAACAACTTTGGAAAAATTACTATATGTCGCTAAAAAGGAGCAGTTTGTTAAAGCTAAAGTGAAGCTTGATTTTAGTGTTTCACGAGAGGGTAAGAATATAGATGAGCATTTAAAGCTGCTTGAGGATGCGATTGGGAAGGAACAGATTATTGAATTTGAATATACAAACTCTTCCAGTGATAAAACATTGAGAAAAGTAGAACCAATTGGTGTAGTATATAAGTGGTATGCATGGTATTTACTTGGATATTGCTGTAGCAAGAAGGACTATAGGTTGTTTAAAGTTCTACGAATAAGAAATTTAAGAAAACTAGATAAATCAATCACAACAAGGCATGAAAGTCTTGAAGTCTTACTAGCACAACAGGAAAAGAATGATAATAGAAAATATATAGATGTAAAATTATTGTGTAAGGAAGAAATACGTATTTCAATTGAAGAATATTTTCCTAATGCAAGTATAACAACAAAGGAAAACGGAGATCTTATCATACAATTTCATGTACCAAATAATGAAATTGGATGGAAGGGATTAATTTTCACCTATGGTAATAAAATTAAAATACTAGAGCCAGAGGAATTAAGAAAAGAGTTTTTGTTAAAGGCACAAGAAATTATTAATACATACAAATAATCTACGTCATACAGTTGTCGTATATCCCCCTTTATAATATAACTTGAGTATATTTTGAAGGGGGATTTTTTATGAATAACGTATATAAATGTTGTCCAGAATTTGAAAGTGAGAGATTTAGATTAAGATTTATTTCTGTAGGGGATTGTGATGATTTGTTAAAAGTATATTCTGATAATAAAGCAGTAGCTTTATTTAATAGTGATAATTGTGATGGAGATGTTTTTTACTATACTACACACGAAAGAATGAAGCAGGCTCTTGATTATTGGAAATTTGAATATGATAGAAAGGGTTTTGTAAGATGGTCTATAATTGATAAAATAAATAACACTGTAATTGGAACTATAGAATTATTTCATAGAGATGCAAAAGATTATTTTACTAATTGCGGGCTTCTTCGCTTAGATTTGAGAAGTGATTATGAAAGAAAAGATACCGTAATAAATATCCTAAATTTAATTATTGATAAAACTTATTCGTTGTTTGAATGTAACATGATCGCAACAAAAGCAATTCCTATTGCAAAGGAAAGGATAAATGCTTTGAATACCTTAAAATTTTCATCTACTGAAAATAAGTTGATAGGTCATGATGGGACTGAATATTCATCATATTATTTTAAGAATAAATAAGGAAAGTTATAATTTATGATTTAGTTAATAGAACTTAATCACAGTGAAATCAAATAGTAGATTTCCAATTGTAAATCGGAACTACTATTTTTTGTATTATTACAGTATGTTTTCCAATAAGTATAATTTTATAAGATTATTATAGATATCTAATTCAATAATCAAACTTATAAATGGAATATACATGCGTCATTGAGAAATTATAATCACAACTCTATACTAGAAATTAGATACATTTTTCTGGAAGCAGGCATGTGAAATTGAGATGATGATGGTTCTTAAGCAGAGAACCCAAATCTGTGATTTGGTGTGAATCGCTTACTCCCTATATAAACTTAATTATTCTCCTGTTTTCTTGATATATCTTAATATTTTAAAAAAGTATTAGCTAGAATTATATTTTAGTGTAAATAATCCAACTTCATCTTAAAAAAGAGTATAATTAACAAACCAATGAGAATTGGCTATTTTTAAATATGAATGCTTATAGGAATCCATATACTACAGTAGTCAATCCTCCCATGTCTAACTGGATCTAAGTCCTAAATTCCTTTGTACCTCTTACTTGTAGTTGGATGGTGATTAATGCTCAGCGCCCTGGTCTTATGCCATAAAGTAAGTGTTGCATCACCTTAACCTAGCTATTATTTTTTTGTCAATAAGATTGTTTAGAATAATTATGCTGCTATTGATAATAACTGATTGTGTTCCAATACTATAGTAGGTTCATACTGACATTCCAAAGAAAACTCTTAAGAGTTTACAGCCTACTGCTATCAACGATTGCATACCTTTTAGTTGATTATTACTTCGTGTCGTATAATGCTTATGTAGTGTCTTAAATTCTTCATTACTATTAATGAAAGGTAGCAAATACTTAAATAGTATTGCACGGACTCGTGAATTGCCACGTTTAGATATTGTTGTCTTACCTTTCTTTTCCCCTGATTCACTTATTTTAAGATCTAAGCCTGCATAAGCTAATAATTGCTGTGGAACTTTGAAATTTTTCAAATCTCCGGTTTCCGCTAAAAGCGAACCTATAAACATCGAACTAACGCCTTTAATTTCAACAAGATTTTGAGCATAATCTATTCTCTTTAGTAATTCATTAACTTCATTTTCTATAAGAATTAACATTTGATTTATATTTAAATAATTTTCTAGATAATGTTTTAATATAATCTTCTGCATTTCAGAACATTTATCAAGTGCTATGGATTTTTCAGCTACCTCTTTTAAATGCTCTACATGACTTGATATATTCCCTGTTTTTACCTCCTCTTTTATAATACTTACTATTTTATTAGAATCCGTATTTAAAATCTCTCTCTGTGTTGGGAAATTCTTAAGAATAGCTATTGATGTTTTTGTATTCCATTTTTTAAACAATAATTTGTATTCTGGAAAATTAATATCAAGCCATCTTTGAATTTTATTATCAAGTCTAACTTTCTCTTTGATTTTTTCTTCTCTAAATCTTATTAGTTCCTTCAAATCGGTAAATCCACTATTTCTTTTGTTTATAGTTGAATATTTTTCAAATAAAATTGTTTTTGCAATGGCCATAGCATCAATATGATCAGTTTTTTTATTCTCCATTCCTAGCAAATCTCTCATAGACTTAACATCAGATGCTTCAACTAAAACTGCCATAGAATTTGATATTTTATCTGCAATATAATCTTCTATTCTTATCCAATAATGTCCTGTTGGTTCCATTCAAATGATTGAATCTTTTAATTTATAAGTAAATTTGACTTTATTTATCCACATATGAAATGAGTTTAACCCTTCATAGTCAGTAGCAAAGGTAATGGCTTTACTAAGTTCTTTACCTTCAGAATTAAACGCTCTCGCGACGGAGTTGTATTTAGCAACATCAATTCCTATAATTAAAGTTGACTTATTAGTGTGTTTAATGATATTATTTGTTTGCATTAAGATAGCCTCCTTGATAGTTATTTTAATATGATTGAGCTCATATTTTCATTCTAACAGGAGGCTATTTTTTTATCAATTTCTGTTTAAGTTTATTACAGGAATGCTCAGCGAACGAACGTGAGTCGAGTTTCCTCTATGGCTTGTTTTATTTACAGCTTGTCCAGATTTTACATCTGGAACACACTGAAATGACGACAAGCTGCCATTTAGAAGCTTCCAGCGAAAATTTCACTAGTCCTGTGGAAGATAAATGTATCTAATTTCGGTAAGTTTCGCGTAAGTCTAATTCTCGCATTGGATATCTATATTAGATCCTATTAATAAAGGTATAAGAATTATAATTTTGAGCTATTTTGATTTCTCCATTGCCTCGGTGGCATATTATAAATTTCCTTAAAAGCCCTAGAAAAATAAAATTGATTTGGATAGCCAGTCAGTTCAGCAATTTCTCTAATCGACATACTATCATCTTTAAGCATTTCGCATGCCTTAGTTAACCTGTATTTTATTAGAAATTCTTGTGGTGTAGTTTTCATAGTATTTTTAAATATTTTTCCTAAGTAACTCCTGTCTAAGTTACACCATCTCGAAATGTCTTCAACTGAAATATTATTATTATAATTCTTTTCTATAAAATTAATGGCCTCCCTTACATAAAACTCCTGAAGATTGCTAGCCTTTTTTGCGGTATAAAAACTTGAATTTTCTAGTAGTGCATAGAAAAATAAATAAACATGACCTAAAATTGCTGAATCAGGTGCCTCTGGATTGTTTATTAAAAACATTAAGTTTTCTACAATAGAGTTTTCAGAAGTATATTCTTTTGGAATAAAAATAGGATTTTTAGCTGAAAGTCCTATTTCATCTAAATATCGTTGCGCTTTTAATCCCTCAAATTCTATCCAAATATATTGCCAAGGGTCGTCCTTGTCTGCTTCATAAGTATTTATTATGTTTGGGGTTATTAAAAAGCCTTCTCCAGCTTTTACTGAATAGGCAGATTTTTTGTTTGTATTATCAATTACTGGATAAAGTTTTCCTTTTCCAGATAAAACATAGTGAAAAAGATAATGATTTTTAACGGTTGGACCAAAGGAATGCAAAGAATCGCAACGTTCAGAGCCAAATTGATAAAGGATAATATCTACATAATTAATATTATTAAAAACATAACTTTTAAAGTCAGACATAAATATTTATCACCTCCTAATTGTATTTATGTAAATGTTTAATATTACTATAACATAAAATATATACTTTTGCGTTCAATATTGCACAATAATTGAATAATGTAGCAAAAGTATATATTTTTAGCTTTGTTATTCTATGTATTTCGAATATTTTAGATGTTAGAATTTAGTCATGGAAAGAAAATAGACGCCTAAAAGCTATGAACTTACTAAGGTGATAAAAATATAGAATATCTATATTAAGCTTTTTTAGGTATTTCATGAAAAGCTTTACTTTTAATATGCTCTGTAAAGAAATATATATTTTTGCTGAGTACTATTAAATAAGGCGTAATCAAAAGATGGAAATTATAAAAGTAGATTTTTAATATTAGTGTAATAGAATACACGGCAATATTAAGGATAAAATTAAATTACAAAATTAATCTTTAAAAAAATGGAGGGTAATATAATGAAAAAGAAAATTGTTTCTTTATTATTAGCTAGTATGATGGCTATTACAGGGTTAGTTGGATGTGGTAATTCAAATACAGCAGCAACTAGTGGACAAGATACAACAAAAGCATCTGGTGGCGGAGATGTTCATATTACTTATGCTCTTTGGGATTCTAATCAAGCAAAAGGTATTAGAAAAATGGCAGATGAATTTGAAAGTAAAAATAAAGGTATAAAAATTGATTTACAAGTTGTTGGCTGGAGTGATTATTGGACAATGCTTGAAGCAGCGGCAACAGGGGGATCACTTCCAGATACTTTCTGGATGCATTCAAATGAAATTTATAGATATGCTTCTAATAACATGCTTATGGATTTGACAGACAAAATAAACAAGAGCAGCGAAGTTAAATTATCAAATTATCCAGAAGGATTAGATAAAATATACAATTTAAATAGTAAGCAATATGCTATTCCAAAAGACTACGACACTATAGGACTTTGGTATAACAAAACAATGTTTGATAAAGCAGGAATTTCTTATCCAGATGAAACTTGGACTTGGGATAAATTATATGAAGCAGCTAAAAAATTAACAACAGGAGATGGAAAGCAATATGGTTTCTTAGCTCCACTTCATAATCAAGAAGGGTATTACAATTTCGTTTATCAAAATGGAGGAACAATTATAACTGATAGTAAAGTATCAGGATATGATAATCCTAAGACAATAGAAGCAATGAAATTTTATGTGAAATTTGTACAAGATGGTTTGTCACCTAAAATTTTTGATGATGCAGCACGTGCACAAGCAATGCAAAATGGATTATGTGCAATGGGATTCTTTGGTTCATGGAATTTAAGTGGCTTTGCAGCAAATGATTATATGGCTAAAAACTTTAATGTTGCAGTATTACCTTCAGCAAATGATGGGAAGAGAGCAACCATATTTAATGGACTTGGAAATGCAATTTCAGCTAATACAAAGCATCCAGAAGAGGCTTGGAAATGGGTTGAATATTTAAGCTCAAAAGAAGGACAAACAAAACAAGCTGAGCTTGGAGTAGCAATTTCAGCATACAATGGAACAGCAGATGCATGGGTAAATTCTAATAAGACCTTTAATATTAAGTGTTTCATTGATATGGTTAAGTATGCACAAATAAGACCATATTCAAATACAACTGCAAAATGGGAAGATAAAGCTTATGAATTATTAAAAGGTGCATTTACTGGAGAAAAGACAGTAGATGATGCATGTAAGGATACAGCTAAGATGATGAATGATTGCTTAAAGGAAGAGAAATAAGAGTATTCATTGGGAATTACGGCAATAAAATATATGTTGCCGTAATTTTTAAAATGTCTTTATAGGAGATGAATTTATGGTAAAGGATATAACAATGCAAGATATAAAAATAAAAACAAAAAAACCATCTAAACAAACCGTAAATGAATGGAAATGGGGATATGCATTAGTTGCACCTACTATTATTGGACTTATAGTTTTAAATATCATTCCAATTGTTCAAACTTTGTATCTAAGTTTTTTTAAAAGTGGCGATTTTGGAAAAGGAAATATATTTGTTGGTTTAAGCAATTATACGAAGATGTTCGGTGATGTTCAAGTATGGCATGCAGTAGGAAATACTTTAAAATATACAATTATAGTTGTCCCAGTAACAGTAGTTATAGCAATGATATTAGCAGTATTATTAAATTCTAAAATTAAAGGAAAAGGCATGTACAGAACTATATATTTTATCCCAATGGTTGCAGCTCCAGCAGCAGTAACTATGGTTTGGAAATGGTTATATAATAGTCAATTTGGACTTATTAATTATATGCTTTCTAAAATTGGAATAGCTCCTTTAAATTGGATTGACGATCCTAGCATTGCTCTTTACTCTATAGCAATAATAGGAATATGGAGTACAGTTGGTTACAGTATGGTACTACTTATTGCAGGACTTCAAGAAATACCTAAAGATTATTATGAGGCATCTAGTATTGATGGAGCTAAACCAGTGAGACAATTTTTTGATATTACCTTGCCACTAGTATCGCCAACTTTATTTTTCGTTGTTGTTACTAGTATAATTCAAGCAATGCAGGTTTTTGATGTTATTTATATGATGATAGATGTAACCAGTCCTGCATATGATAAAACTGTTTCATTAGTTTACTTATTCTATAACAATTCATTTAAATATGCAGATAAAGGCTATGGGTCTGCAATTGTAATGTTGCTTCTTGCAATCATAATGATAATTACAGTATTTCAAATGAAAGCACAAAAGAAGTGGGTTAATTATATGTAGAAAGGGGAAATGGAATTATGACTAGTATAAATAGAAAAATGAACACGTCAAAATTATTTATACACTTATTTTTGATAGTTGGAGTAGTAATTATGATATTGCCATTTGTTTGGATGGTGTTAACATCCTTTAAAACGGTGTCTGAATCTACTTCAATGAATCCTTTTGTTATTTTTCCATCTGAGTGGAAGGTAGAAAATTATTTAGAAGCAATACGTCAAAATAATTTTATTATATTATATTTTAATACTTTTGCAATGATGGCTTTAAGAATTATTTGCTCTGTGGGCTTTAGTGCTATGGCAGCTTATGCTTTTGCAAGGTTAAAGTTTCCAGGAAGAGATTTTTTATTTGGAATAGTATTATTTCAAATGATGGTTCCAGTTCAGCTTTTTATAATACCACAATATTTGATGGTAGATAAAATTGGAATGAGAAATACAGTATTTGCACTTCTTTTTCCAGGACTTGTTAGTGCCTTTGGAACATTTTTGCTAAGGCAGTTCTTCATGGGGCTTCCAAAAGAACTAGAAGAATCAGCAAGATTAGATGGCTGCAATATAGGACAAACTTTTGTTAAGGTAATGTTGCCACTTACAAAATCAGGTTTGGTTGCACTTGGAATATTCACAGCATTATTTGCATTTAAAGATTTAATGTGGCCACTAATTGTTAACTCAGGTGCTGATGCAGCAACCTTATCTTCAGCTCTAGCAAAAATTCAAAGTGCATATTCAGTAAATTACCCTCAGCTTATGGCAGCATCAGTACTTGCTATTTGGCCAATGCTTGCAATTTATATTGTGTTCCAAAAGCAATTTATAGAAGGTATTGCAACGTCAGGAGGAAAACTATAGTTTTGAAATAATTGACAGAAATCCATGGGGAGGGAGAAAGTTATGGCAATTAAATACAGCGAAAAATCTAGAGAATTTCATTTATATAATAAAGAAATAAGCTATATTATAAAAATATTAGATAACAACCAATTGGGGAATTTGTATTATGGAAAAAGAATTCATCATAAAGAATCTTTTTCATATCTTTTAGAAGGGGGAATGCGTCCATTAGCAGCATATGTATTTGAAGGTGATACTAACTTTTCACTTCAACATACAAGACAAGAATATCCCTCTTATGGTACAACAGACTTTAGATATCCTGCCTTTGAAATAAAGCAAAAGAATGGAAGTAAGATAACTTGTTTTGAATTTGAGGCTTATAACATTTTTAAAGGTAAAAAGAAGCTGGAGAAACTTCCTGCGACTTACGTTGAAAATGAAATTGAAGCACAAACCTTAGAAATAATATTATACGATAAGCTTATAAAAACAAGATTAGTTTTAAGCTATACTATTTACAAGGATTTACCTGTGATAGCAAGGAATGCGAAATTTCTGCATGAAGGAAAAGAAGAAATTGTTTTGACAAAAGCAATGAGCTGTAGTTTAGATTTGCCAGATTATGATTATGAAATGTTACATTTAGCGGGAGCTTGGAGTAGGGAAAGACATGTGAAAATTAAAAGCTTAGAACAAGGAGTTCAATCGATTTATAGCTTGAGAGGTACAAGTAGTGCAGAACATAATCCTTTTATAGCCTTAAAAAGACCAAATACAACTGAATTTGAAGGTGAAGTTTATGGCTTTAGCTTAGTTTACAGTGGTAATTTTTTAGGCGAAGTATTGGTAGATACTCATGGCACCTCGAGAATTATGTTAGGAATTCATCCTAATATGTTTGAATGGAGATTAAAGGAAAATGAAAGATTTCAAACGCCAGAGGTTGTAATGGTGTATTCAGATAAAGGCTTAAATGGAATGAGTCAAATATATCATAAATTATATAGATCAAGACTAGCAAGGGGATTTTGGAGAGACAAGGTGCGTCCAATCTTAATAAATAACTGGGAGGCTACATCCTTTGATTTTAATGAAGAAAGAATACTTAAGATTGCTAAAGCTGCAAAAGACCTTGGAATAGAGTTATTTGTATTAGATGATGGATGGTTTGGAGAGCGTAATAATGATAAAGCTGGTCTAGGAGATTGGTATGTAAATACTAAAAAACTCCCTGCTGGAATAGTTGGACTTTCAAAGAAAATTGAAGAAATAGGAATGAAGTTCGGGCTTTGGTTTGAGCCTGAGATGGTTAATAAAGATAGTAATTTATATAGAAATCATCCTGATTGGATTATTCATACACCAAATAGAACAGCATCTCATTGTAGAAATCAATATATATTAGATTTTTCTAGAAAAGAAGTAATTGATTATATATATGAAGCTATGTCAAAGGTATTGCGTGAAGCGTCAATATCATATGTAAAATGGGATATGAATAGATATATGACTGAATGTTACAGCGTTGTTAAAACAGCAGAAAATCAAGGCAAAGTAATGCATGAATATATTTTAGGGGTGTATTCCTTATATGAAAAATTAACCTCTGAATTCCCATATATTTTATTTGAGTCATGTTCAAGTGGTGGTGCAAGATTTGATCCAGGAATACTTTATTATGCGCCACAAGGCTGGACAAGTGATAATACAGATGCAGTTGAAAGGATGAAAATACAATATGGAACTTCTTTTGTATATCCAATAAGTAGCATGGGAGCACATGTATCTGAAGTGCCAAATCAGCAGGTGTTTAGAACAACTCCTCTTGAAACTAGAGCAAAGGTAGCATACTTTGGTGCTTTTGGATATGAGCTGGATTTGAATAATTTATCAAAGAAAGAAAGAGAATTAGTAAAAAGGCAAGTTGAATTTATGAAAGCTAAAAGGGAACTAATTCAAAAAGGAATTTTTTATAGATTATTAAGTCCTTTTGAAAATAATATAAATTCTTGGATGGTTGTGGCAGAAGATAAATCTGAAGCAGTAGTAGGGTATTATAAAATACTGAATACAGCAAATGATGGGTTTAAGAGAATTAAATTGCAAGGGTTAGATTCAAACAAAAAATATTATATTAATGAAGATAAACAAAATGCATTTTTTGGCGATGAATTGATGTTTGCAGGAATACCAGTAAAGCAAGAAGAGCTTTGTAACAATGGTGGAGATTTTTCATCAATTATATATTATTTAAAAGAAGAGTAAATATTTAGCATGTATTTTGGATATATACATTCCAATTATCAATTGTAATTAGTCGCGAAGCTCACAGAGAAAGTTCGAATAGCGAAATGTACACCTATAAAAAGAGCAGCTATGCACTTATATAAAGAGCAGCTATGCTGCAATAAGGATCTATTCTGCAACAACGGAACTTAAATAAAAGAAGTAGCTATGCACATCTGAAAAGAGTGGCTTTGCCACAATACGGAACTTTTCTGCAACCAAGAACTAATTCACTTTCGATTCTCACTTTTCCATTCAGGATTTCTTAATGTGAGATGTAATACCTTAATTAGAACTTATATATAAATGGCTATAAATCAGAAATGCTTTTTATTAAAAAAATAATTGTTTCTTGAAGATGAATAATGGACAAGCTAAATATATAGAAAATGAAAAGCATTATTCTGTATTTATAAATAAAGTTTTAAAAAGAAAAGGGGTGATTTTGAAAAGAAAAGAGATATAGAAGGGTTTAAAAATCAAGTAAATTTCACTATTTTGTGAAAATAAAAAGTTTTGAGGAGGTTGGGTATATGAAAAAAGTTTTAGCAAAAATTTTATGTCTATCTATAATGGTAGTATTGGCGCCTACATCAGGAATAAAAGCGTCAGCAGCTAGTTCTATTAATGTTGACTGTGGAAGTGTACTTAGGAATGCAACGCATTGTGCAAGTGGATCTCTTTATGGAATGACTGAAACTAAACCAGCGGATGTTAGTGGTCTTGTAGCTCCACTTAATCCATATGTAATGAGAAATCCTGCTAGAGGGGGGTCTGGAAATCAGCATAGTTTTGGTGCTGCAATACCTGTTTCAGGAAAGCTTGCCTCAGTTCCAAGTGCTAAGGTATCAATTGATCTAGCAGATATGCTTCCAGGTTGGCCATATAAATGGCCAGGTATGACAAGTTGGATTAATCAAGTGAATTCCTTTATTTCTGATAAGAAAGCATCTGGTAGAAATAATTATTATGGTTATGAAATATGGAATGAACCTGATGGTACCTGGAACACAGCTAATGGAAGCTTTAATGATATGTGGAAACAAACTTATAATGCTATTCGTGCTAACGATCCAAGTGCTAAAATAATAGGTCCTTGTTACAGTTATTATAATCGTACTAGCCTTAGTAGCTTTCTAAGTTTCTGCAAAACAAATAATTGTCTCCCTGATATAATAAGTTGGCATGAACTTAGTGGAATAGAAGGAGTATCATCACATTTAAGAGATTATAGGAATTTAGAAAAATCATTAGGTATAGGAACATTACCAATTAGTATAAATGAATATTGTGATGCAAACCATAACCTTGAAGGACAACCAGGATCATCAGCTCGCTTTATAGGAAAATTTGAGCGTTATAAAGTTGATAGTGCATGTATAACATGGTGGTTTGTTCCATCACCAGGTAGATTGGGGAGTCTTCTTGCAACTGATACTCAAAAGGGTGCAGGTTGGTATTTCTATAAATGGTATGGAGATATGAATGGAAAAATGGTAAGTGTAACACCACCAAATGATGATAGCAATCTTGTTGATGGAGCTGCATGTGTTGATTCAACAAATAAGTCTATCAGTTTTATTTTCGGTGGACCAAATGATGGTACTATAAGCACAACAATAAAGAATCTTCCATCCTTTATTACATCTACAGCATCAGTTAAGATAGAGAAGATTGATTGGATAAGTAAAGATACTGTATCTTCGGGGCCTTCTACAATTTCAACTACTAATTATCCAGTGGTTAATGGACAGATCACAGTGAATCTAACAGGTTGCAACAATAGTTCAGGTTATCGTATTTATGTTACTCCAGCAACTAGTGGCAAATAATAATAGTAAAATAAACTTTTAAAAATATTATTTAGACTTTAGATAATTTTGCATACTTAATATATTTATCGTTAAAATATTACTGGAAATTTTGATTTCTAGTAATATTTTTTTGTTGTTTGACAGAGAAAAACACTTGCTAAATAGAGTTATCAATTCCAAAGTAGATAATTCAAAAAATACTTACAAGGAAATATTTTTTTACCTTATAGCAAAAATGGAACAGCAATAAATAAAAAAAAGGGTTATAGTATAATTACCACGTGGAATTAAGGAGTGAGAGCAGTGAAGCATGAGGAAATCATACTTTTGTGTATTCAATATATTGAAAATAATATTAAAGAAAGATTAACAGTAGAAGGTATCTCTAAAAAAATGGGATATTCAATATATCATTTTTCAAGACTATTTAGTGAACAGATGGGAATATCTCTTATGGAATATGTAAAGGAGAGAAGGCTCTTTAGAGCGACTAAAGATATTATGCAGGGGAAAAGGATACTTGATGTAGCAGTGGAGTATGGCTACCAAACTCATAGTGGATTTACAAAAGCTTTTCGAAGAAAGTATGGTTTTTCTCCTGCCTTTATTCATGCTATTTGCATTCAAAGCTTAGTTGAAGGAGGTAATTATTATATGAATGAAAATAAAGAATATGAAAACGCTAATATATTTTTAAAAGGAACTGAAAATTATAAAGCACCAAAAGAATTATACGGGTATTTAATTAAAAGTATTAAAAATAATAGAATATTTGATGATTTTGAAAGGTTGGAAAAAGCATATAACTTGGCTTGTTTGGCTCATAAAGGTCAAAAGAGAAAATCAGGTGAAGAGTATGTGACACATTCAATAAATGTAGCTATTATATTAGCTGAAATGGAGGCTGATGAAGAAACAATTATAGCAGGTTTATTACATGACATAATTGAAGAAAAAACTGGAGTAACCTTAGAAGAAGTAGAGGAAGGGTTCTCAACAAAGATTGCCAAAACAATAGCCGATGTGACTAATTTTAATGAAAGCTATTCAAAAAGGAATAAAGCTTTCTTGGATGACTGTGTTATCATGATAAAATTATCAGATCGTCTTCATAACATGAGAACAATAGAATTTATGGATGCAGAAAGATGGAAAGAAAAAGCTAAAGAAACTGTTGAGATATTTTCTCCAATAGCAGCTAAATTCAACAATTCAAAATTGAAAACGGAATTAGACAATTTAGCATTGAAATATATTAAAAATTAGTAATGCAATTTTTAAAATGACTTACCATATAAAAATGATATGGTAAGTTTTTCTTGTTATGTATATAATAAAATTATATAGGAAAATTGAAACTTTTAAAGGATTGTTTTTATAAAGAAATAGATATTTAATGGGGGGCTTGGAGTGAAGAGTTCAGAAAAATTTCATAAACGTGGTACATCAGCGATAGTCCTTTTTCCAATAATATATTATATAGTTTCTGATACTTTTCATGCTAATAAGTATATTAAATTTTTAATGGTTGTTTTGATTTTTATATATACCGTGGTATTAGATATAGGATATAGATTTACAAATAATCTTATAGGGAAAAAGAAAGATATAATAAAAATAATATTATGGATTTTATTTAACTTAGCCCTTGTTGTTTGGTGGTATTTCAAGTTTGTACACCTATAAAAAGAGCAGCTATGCTGCAATGCGGATCATTTATGCAGTACGGAACTTTTTACTCATATTTCTTAATTCTTAATTGATCGGCAAATTTCAATTTATCGAACAGTTAAGAATTTTAAATATGAAATGAGGAATAAGCAAAAAAATGTATAAAATAGATTGATATGTTATAATATGGTTGGTTATATGGAGTAATAACAAAAGGAATCCAAGATACGAATAATCAAAAAAACTTTATATTCAATGGAGGTAGATAAGATGTCAAAAGTAGTTATTTTTAATGGTAGTCCAAGAAAGAATGGATATACTTCAAAATTATTAAAACAAGTGGTAAAAGGAGCTGAATCTAAAGGAGCAGATGTAATTGAATTTGATTTAAATGATCCTGGAATTCGTGGATGTCAAGGTTGCTATTATTGCCGTACTTATGATGGATGTGCTGTTAAGGATTATTTACAACCAATGTATGAGGCTATTAATGAAGCAGATGCAATTGTATTTGGTTCCCCAATTTATTTTTATCAAATTACAGGTCAAGCAAGAGTTTGGTTAGATCGTACATTTCCAATGATCGAGATGAATGGACAAAACATTAAACCTAGACATCCAGATAAAAAGTTAATAACTGTATTTGCCCAAGGAAGTCCAGATCCTAAAGTAGGAGAAGCAGGGATAAAATTTGTAACTGATGTTCTTGTGAGATATGGCTGGAAGTTAGAGGATAATATCCATTATTGTGGAACTAGTTATAATCCAGATTTAGCAACGTTTGAGGAGTTATCTTTAAGGGCATTTAAAGATGGAGAAAATTTAGTTGGATAAATATTGGAAGTGATTGGAAACAAACAATCCAGAAGAATATGTAATTGGACTTAAGTTTCCTTCAGTATAACTTTATTGAAATTTTATATATAATTATTAGGAATGACTTACCGTATATAAGTAATATGGTAAGTTTTTTTTATTACGTATATAATATAGTTATATATAGAAATCAATTCTAGAGTAACTATAAAATAGTAATAATTTAATGTGTAAAGAAGGCTATTATTATAACTTAGTGGAGGGTTAGAAAATGAGAACAAAAAATGTGGTCGTGTTACCATATGATTTTAATTGGAGTCATGAATTTGAAAAAATAAAAATATGTATTGAAAAAGAGCTTGGTGATAATATTATTGGAATAGAACATGTAGGAAGTACTTCAATAGAAGGATTGGCAGCTAAACCGATTATAGATTTAGATGTTATTATAGAAAGTTATGATAATTTTGAAGAAGTTAAAGCTAAGTTAGAAACTTTAGGATATTATCATGAAGGGGATTTGGATGTAAGGGGTAGAGAGGCTTTTGCGTATGATGAAAATGAAAAAATGGAGTTTATGACTCATCATTTGTATGTTTGCCCTAAAAATTCTGATGAATTAAACAGACATATTACTTTTCGCAATTATATGAGAACTAGTAAAGAAGATGTAGAAAAATATAGTGCGATTAAATTACAGGCTGCAAAATTATATCCAAAAGATATAGATAGCTATTGTGAATATAAGTCACCATGCATTATTGAAATTTATAAGAAAATTGGATTAGAAAATTAAAAAAAGTCTATAGGAATTAAGGAGGAAAAATGAAATTTATTATACTTTTTATAATATTTTGTGTTTTTTATTCTATCTTTGATTGGATAATTAAGAAGACAGATATTCATAATAAATTATTTAATAAAGCAGGAATGAAAAAACATATAAAAATCATATTGACTATAATCATTGTTGTATTTGCATTTTTTATTGAATATGAAAAACAAGTATTAAAGGATGTATATGGTGATTACAGCTATATATGTATTGTGATAGGTGCATTTTTGAGTTCAATTTATATGAATTTTGTACCTCTTATATTTAGAAAAAACAAGTAATTATTCAGCTTAATGAACAAAAGGATAAAAATAATTTAAAGTGAAGATGGAAATGATAACTCATTATTTTAGGTATTCAAGAATATAAGGTGGTGTATATTAATGAAAGAAAAGTTTAACAGCATCTATCCTATAGTAAATTCAATACTTATTATAGGTACATTAATTTTTAAAAGTATCGATTATATACTTTGGATTCTAGTAATGATACTTAATATTGTTACATTAAGCATATCATTAAGGGATGATACAAAAGCTAAAGCTGGTACAAAGATATTTGTAGGAGCAACTATTGTTTTCACAATAGGTTGTATAATTTATAAACTTTATGAAATTAGTTAATAAATAAATGCAAACACATTTGATAAAAATGGAAGAAAAATAATATTATACTTAAATTATATTACTTGTCCAAACACATTAAGTTAAAATCTTCTAAGAGACTGATTAGATTAAGTTAAAGGAGTATAATAATGAAGATAAAAAGAATGTTAGTTTGTTTTTTTATGATTATATTAATATCATGTGGAGCTTCTTTAACACTTAAAGCAGCTATAGGGGTAGGTGCTTGGGATGCATTAGCTTTAACGGGAAGCTCAATTTCAGGAATTAAAGTTGGTACAGTAGGAATGCTGCTTAATTTTATATGCATTTTTATTGAGTTAATGATATTAAGAAAAAATTTTAAGATTAAACATGCTTTACAAATAGCGCTATGTATTATTGTTGGATATACAGTGAATTTCTTTTTTTATAATGTATTAGGCGGAATTGAGTTATCAAATTATTTTATTAGAGTAGTAATTTTGATAGTTGGATATATTATTAATGCATTTACAGTAGCAGTAATTATGCTGTTAGATGTAGTGACTTTTGCATTGGAAGGTGCCTGTATGGCTGTGTCAAATAAAGTAGGAATTAAATTTCATATTTTAAGACAAGGAGTAGATGTTGTATGCATTGTTGTTGCGAGTATTGTAGCTTTTACTAGCAACGTTCCTTTAGCAATTAGAGAGGGTACGGTAATTGGTATGGTTATTTTTGGACCAATTATGGGTCTATTCATGAAACAATTAAAACCAATATTCCAAAAATATGATTTAACTGATTAGTAGTATATTTTAATGATATATATCTATTTCCCAGATAATTGCTTATATGCATTAAGTTTATATTGTACATTTTTATCATAGTTAAATTCAAAATAGCAGGTATAGATGCAATCTAAAATATATAATAGAGATAGCCTAGTTGAAAAAGATGAAATTTTATTAAAGTGATTTTCATTTGAACTTAAATACAAATGATAATTTGCATATTTTGTAAGAGGGTTTTCGTTTGTAGAAGAAATCAATATAATAGGGGTCTTGTTTGTTTTCAGTATAGAAACTATTCTTTCTATTATTATTCCTCTGCCTTCAAAAGAGACTATTATTGCAACATGATTTTCATTACTGGTAGAGGCAGTTAAAAGTTGATGATATTCTTCTATAGGAACATTAATAAAGGTTCCTATTTCTTGCATTTGAAATTTGAAGTTTTCTGCAAAATAAATATTTCCAGCAGAAGTGTAAAAATCAATATGCTGTGTGTTCTTTAAAACATTAGAAATTAATTTTAATTGTTCAGGATCTATTAAATTTAAAGAGGAAACCAATGTTTGCTCATATAATTCTTTCATTTTTGAAATAATTTGGTTTTGAGTTTCATTTTGGTTAAATGGGTAATTATAATCTAAGGAACTATTTTCTTTTAAATATTCATTAATAGATGCAGATACCTGTACTTTTAATTCTGAAAGCCCTGTTAAATCTAATTTCTGGCATAGCCTATAAATTGTTGAGGTTGAAATAAAACAAGCTTCACTAATTTCAAGAGCGCTCATTTTCACAAAAGACTCAGGATTATCCTGCATATAGCTGACTAATGTTTTTTCGTTTTCGGTTAAGTTGGTTAATTTATTTAATTTGCTAAAAATGTTCATGAAGATCACCTCATGAACATTATACAATATTTTATTTAATTTTGGTTCTCTAAATTAAATAACTACATTGTCTATGTATTTATTAAGTGTATATGCTATACCATCTTCTTCATTAGATAAGGTAACTTCATCAGCAATAGCTTTTAAATCATCTACAGCATTAGCCATAGCTACACCTACACCAGCATATTTAACCATTGATGCATCATTATGTCCATCACCAAAAGCAATCATTTCTTCCTTTTTATATCCCATTGGAATTAATACAGTATCTAAAGCTTTAGCTTTATCAATTCCACTCGCAGTAAATTCAAAGTAGAAATCTGCTGTAAACATGCAGCTTAAGGTATCTTTAAAGGGCTCCATCATTTCTTTGTAATGAGCTGTTAAATAGTCAGGCTCACCAGCCGTTAATATTTTATTTAATGGATAGTTTGCAAAGGCTGCCAAGTCTTCTTTTTCACATAACTTAAACTTACCGCCTCTAGATTCATACTTAATTATGTTTATAATTGTATCTTTGTAATGAATCTCATTGTTGAATACATCATTAACATACATATAATCACCCTTATCAATCATTGGCTTAACGTCAAATTTTTTCATATGTTCTAGTACAGCTTGTCCTTCTTCAATACTCATGGTTTCATTAAATAGAACTTCATTAGTTTCACAATCAACAACTTTAGCACCATTAAAAGAAACTAAAAGTCCATGATTTTCATTCATCTTTAATTCTTTAGCAAAATCCATCAATCCAGAGGTAGGTCTACCTGATGCTAGAATTAATTTAACTCCATTTTCTTGAGCTTTAATTAAAATCTCTTTAGTCTTTTCTGTAACTAACTTTTTACTATTAGTTAAGGTACCATCTACATCCATGATAATTACTTTTATATTATTCATTTCACTTCACCTCAAGTTTTTTTATTTGATTATACTAATATTGGGTTTATAAATGAATAGAGTAATTGAAGAATGAAGAATATATGTCAAAAATAATAAAGTTATAAAGAAATAAATGAAACAAGTTTATCATTATCTAAAAGAGTATTTTTATTTAACATAAGCTTATTGACAGGTTGATATATATCATTTATATTATTTACAAAGAGACTTAATAAAGTATCTTTATAAAGGCGGTGGGAAATCAATGGCTAGTGTAAATGCCAATTTAGTGAAAGAAATTAATTTAAATAATCTAAGAAATACATTTAAATTAGTAAAAACAGCAACAAAGCCTCAATTAGCAGAATTAACAGGCTTAAGTGTAGTAACAATTAATTCTTTAGTTAAGGTCCTCGTTGAAAATGGAGAAGTAATAGAAGATGTGATATTGCCATCTAATGGGGGAAGACCAGCCACAGCTTATAGCTTTAATAGTGAATTTAGCTTAGCATTGGTTATCTATTTATATGAGCAAAGAGGAGAAGATACAGCATTTATATGTGTTTCAAACTTATATGGAGAGATTTTAGAAAGAATCGAAAAAACAATGGATAAAATTCAAAACAATAGTTTTGATAGTTTAATTGAGAAGATGCTTTCAAAATATCCTAATATAAAAGTAATAAGCTTTGGAATGCCTGGTGAAGAAATTGATGGAAGATTACTAATTAGCGACTATAAAGAACTTCAGGATAAATTATTCACAACATATATTAAAGAAAAATTTAAGTTACCCGTTATATTTGAAAATGATATTAATGCAGCCGTTGAAGGCTATTGCTATTCTAATGAAATAAAAGATAAGCAATGTGTTATAGGAATATATTTTCCAAGCAAGTATCCTCCAGGAGCGGGAATTTATATTAATGGAGGAATTTATAAAGGTCGAAATGGGCTTGCAGGTGAAATTAAATATCTTCCTTTTGAAGTAGATTGGGATAACTTTGATTTTAATAAGGAACAAATGAAAGAAATAATTATAAAAACAGTAGTAGCTTTTTGCTGTATGTATAATCCAGATATTATTGTTTTATATGGAGAAGGAATACCAGATGAAATTGTTGGGGAAGTTAAGCACAGATGTAATTCTGAAATTGAAAAAATTATGATTCCGGAGATAGTAATTTCTGAAGAATTGAATCATGATTTTGAAATTGGAATAAAACAGATTGCATTGAAGTCTTTAGATCCCATATTGAAGCTTTAAAAGAAAGTTTTAAGAGCATGAAAATATATTAAAGTTGTACTTAAATATGTAGTTTAATATATTTTTCGTGATAAATACTTTGTAAATAGACTTTATAAAGTTGGTTTAGGAATATTTGTATTAATATTTATTTTTGGAATTATAAAATTAGAAAAGAAGATATTAAAAATTAAAAAGGAGAGATTTATAATGAGTTATATTGATTTACACATGCATTCAAATTGTAGTGATGATGGTGAATTTAAGCCAAAGGAATTGGTTGATTTGTGTTTGAAAAATCAAATAAAATATTTTTCTATTGCAGATCATAATAGTGTTAATGGAATAAAGGAAGCAAAAGAATATTGCATTGGGAAGGATATTAAAATCATTCCAGCAATAGAATTAGATTGTACAATTGATAAAGTTAATTTACATGTTTTGGGATATGGAATAGATTATGATAAGAAGATATTTTATGAAATTGAAGAAAATATTATTAAGCAGGAACAAACTGCATCAAAAAAGCGTATGAAATTGATTCGTGAATTAGGTATAGAATTCTCAGATGAGGTTATAGCGACCTTATCTAGAAATGGAGTAGTTAATGGTGAGATGATTGCTGAAGCTGCTATGGAATTTGACAAGGAACATAAAAATCCACTGCTTATGCCTTATTATGAAAATGGATCAAGAAGTGATAATCCGTATGTTAATTTTTACTGGGATTATTGTGCTCAAGGTAAACCAGCGTATGCTGAAGTGAAATTTATTAACTTGCAGAAAGCAATTAAAATTATTGAAGAAAGTGGAGGAATACCCGTACTTGCGCACCCTGGAAACAATGTTAAAGAAAATATTAACTTATTAAAGGATATTATTTCATATGGTATTAAGGGGATAGAGGTTTATAGCAGTTATCACAGTAAAGAACAAGTGGCATTTTATAAGGAGTTTGCTTTAAAAAATAAACTGCTTTTAACTTGTGGAAGTGACTTTCATGGAAAAACTAAACCTAGCATCTCTATTGGTGGAACAGATTGTGAAAACAATGAGGAGCTTATTATATCCGAATTAAAAGAGTTAATACACTTATATTAGAATTAAAGATTAGCGAAGTAATATGCGCAGTATGTGTTATTTAAAATTAGGGGAAAAATGTATTATTTATAATTAATTTATTAATATGCTTTCATAAATAAATTTCGATATAGAATGAGTTTATAATAAAAGGCGGAAAAATATGAAAATAGAATTACTAAAGTTAAATAGAGTAAACATAGTGTTTATGGGGTTAGTCATCATAAATATATGTGTATCCTATATTGCTGGAAGTACAGGAATTTATGCAGTTACAGCATTTCGTGAATATGGTAGATTAGACTTGTTCAATGCAATGTTTATATTAGAGCCTTTAGCTAGAAGTTTTTCATTACTTATTTCAGGCAGAGCTGGAGAATATTTTGGTCGTAAACAATTATATATGTGGAGTGTGGGTGCTTTTGCTCTAAGCATAGCAATTAGTTCAGTAGCAACAAATGGAGTTACCTTTCTTTTAGCTAGAGGTGCTTCAGGTTTCTTTTGGGGACTATTCTTTGCAAATGTATTTACAATGATAAATGACATAATGTCAGAAGAATATCCAGTTAGAATTGGAATTATGCAGACGATCTATTCTTTAGTGCTTATTTTGGGCCCAATACTTTGTGGATTGCTTACTGAAAGTTGGAATTGGCGTGTATCAATCGCTATTTTGCTTCCTTTATTTGTAGTTGGAATGTTACTTGTGGGTTGTTTTATGCCGAAGAGTAAAATAAGAAAGAAAATTAATGTAAATATTGTAAAAGAAAATTCTAAAACTGAAAACTTAAATGAAGATAGAAAAAATAGAAGAGAATTACTAATTTTACAATTACTAAAGCAAAGGGGATATGGTGTAATTATTTTAATTACTTTCATAACTACATGTATTTCTTGCAGTGGTAATTATATACCACTTTATGCGCAAACTATTCTAGGTGCAAATACGGCTATTAGTGCTATTGTGCTTGCTCCGTGTAATATTTTCGTAATGGCCTTGTCAAGTGCAGCTGGTGTATATATTTCAAAGAAAGGTTGTACAAAGACTATTTTTATTCTAATGTCAGGAACCATCTTTATAGGAACATGTATTTATGTAGCAACATTATTTATCTCTAGTTACTTTGTTATTATACTATCAACGGCAATTATAGGAATTGGAGTTGGGATACATCAAGTTGTTCCATTTGCCTTTGCACAGAGGCATTTAGAGGATAAACTAATAGCAGAAGGAATATCATTCATTAGTTTTGTGCAAGGAGTTGCAGGAGTTATTGCTGGAATGATATATTCGGCAACCATGAAGAATGGAATTGCATTTTCGTTAGCATTTACAGTAGTTTATAGTTTTACATTAATTTTAATTACTATATTAAAATATAAAGAACCTCAAGTTGAGTAGAATACAAGAAAGAACAATACGTTAATAGGATAATACGCAAATATTTATTTAAAGATACAAAAAACCAAAATAATTATATTAATTAAGGTAAATAAAAGGAGTGGAAAGAAATGAATCAAAAAGAAAGAATGTTAGCAGGATTACCATATAAGGCTTGGCTAGATGGCCTAAGTGAAGAAAGAAGAGAAAATAAGTTGAAAATATATGAATATAACTTACTTAGACCAGATGAAAAAGACAGGATGAGTGAACTGATTGAAGATATACTTGGGAAGGCTGGCGATAATATTTGTATAGAACAGCCCTTTCACTGTGACTATGGAAAAAACATTGAAGTAGGCAAAAACTTTTTTGCTAATTATAATTGCACAATATTAGATGTTGGAAAGGTGAAAATAGGGGATAATGTTATGTTTGCACCTAATGTATCAATTTATACAGCAGGACATCCTATTCATCCAGATTCCAGAAATTCAGGGTATGAATATGGAATAGGAATAACCATAGGAGATAATGTTTGGGTAGGGGGAAGCGTTGTTATAAACCCTGGAATTCATATTGGAAACAATGTTGTAATAGGTTCAGGAAGTGTAGTTACTAAAGATATTCCAGATAACGTGATAGTAGTAGGAAACCCAGCTAAAGTTATTCGTGAGATTACAGAAGAAGATCGTAAATATTACTATAAAAACAAGGAATTTGACGTAGAAGATTTCAACGTTTAAAGCAATTTTGTGTATTCATATATCAAAATAAAAGACTTAAGAAATAGAGAGCCAATGTATGTGTGATATTTTGTAAATTATGTTATAATGAGTGTTATTAATAACTATAGTTTAATAAACAATAGTAAGATATGATGAATTAAATATTGTAAGGAGTAATAAATACTTAATGATTTAATTTTTAAAATAAAATTCTGTAATATAAAAAATACGATTAATCATACTAGAGGGGATGAATAAAAATGGAAATTTTAGAATGTATTAATAGCAAAAGAAGTATTAGAGCATATACAGATGAAATAATACCTGAAGAAGTTCTAAATAATCTAATTGAACTTGGTACAAAATCATCAACCGGTTCAGGTCTTGAACCATGGGGATTTGTAATTATTCAAGATAAAAATGAAATAAATTCATTATCTGAAATGACAAAACAATATTTATTAGATAATTTTGAAAAATATCCTTATTTACATCAATATGAAAATTGGTTAAAGAACCCACAATATAGTATTTTCAATCACGCAAGTACATTGCTGATTATTTATGGAAATGTAGAATCTCATTGGCATGTTTATGATTGCAGTCTTGTAGCAGGAAATATTATGTTGGCAGCTCATAGTATAGGAATTGGAACTTGTTGGATTGGATTTGCAGAGCATACTTTAAACACAAAGGAATTTAAAGAAAAGTATGGTGTTCCAGAACAATATGAATTGGTTTGCCCTATGAGTATTGGATATATGAAAACTAAATTGACACCACCAAAAAGAAAAAAAACAATAATATTTAATAAAAAATAAAAGATACAATATTCATATATTGAGTATTATAGGTGGACAATCCCACCTATAATTTTTATGGCCATATTTCAACATTGTATTAAAACATAGCCTTATTTTTTTATTAAAATAGAAGTTTTTATAACAAAGTTTTCGTAACCAGATACAGACAATTCATCTAAAATCACATCTTCAAAAAAATACTCACCTAAATTTAAATTATTTTCATTAGCAAAGTCAAGAATTTTTAAATAGGTTTCTCCTATAGAGTCATATCCAGTTGTATGATAAGCAGTTAAATAGTTACCTGCTTCTTTTTTATATAAATTATTTTCTGCTAATGGTGCTGAAATTTTTGTATAAAAAAAGCTATATAAATTATAATTGGCTGTTTTTACATTTTCTAAGCTAAGCATTTGTCCAACAGTAAATGGAGAGATAATATTATTTTCAGTACAATATCTCATATGGTTTGCAAAAGATAGTGGGATATTTCCATAGTCTGAATTTGGAAGTGCATTTGAAATGAAGAATAATTCCATTTCCTCCTTTGATATAAAAATTTTTTCATCATTTATATTGAATATTGATTGAGTTGTTTTTACTTTTTGAGAAATTAAATTTTTTATAGCTAAGAGTCTATTAATTTCTGCATCTATTTTATTATTTTGATTATTTAAAAGAGCTATCAATTCATTTGGAGTTCTTATATCTAAATATGCTTTGATTTCTTTAAGCGGCATTCCTAATTCTTTTAAAGCTGATATAACAAAAAAAGGTTCAACTTGAAAAGCAGAATAATATCTATATTCATTTTCTCCTTTAATTTCTGGTGAAAATATTCCTAATTTATCATAATGAAAAAGCGTATGTTTAGTAACGCCAACAATTTTGGCAAATTCACCGGTTGAGAAATAAATTTTTTGATTTTTATTCATCATAAGAAGACCTCCTATTGACTATCGTGTAACACTATACTTTATTATATGAAATATAAAATTAGACTTCAAGGAGAAGTGAATATATTTTAAGGAGCGAAATTTAATGAATAGAAATTGGATATTTATAATAATTTCTGGAATTATAGAAGTACTTTGGGCTACAGGATTAAAATACTCAAATGGTGTAATTACTTGGATAGGAGTAGTAATGCTTATAGTTTTATCCTTCTGGTTATTGTTTGAAGCAACAAAAGAAGTTCCAGTTGCAACAGTTTATGCTGTTTTTACAGGAATAGGGACAGTGGGGACAGTTTTAACTGGGATGTTTTTTTTTAATGAAGCTTTTAGCTGGAACAAAATATTATTTATTACTGTACTTTTAATAGGAATATTAGGTTTGAAAATTGTTACACCAAATTCAGATACGAAAGGAGAAATTTAATATGGGGTGGATATTTTTAATTTTAGCTGGCTGCTGTGAAGTATTTGGTGTTGATAGTATGAATAGAGTAATGAAATATAAAAATATACAGTCTTATTTAAGAGTATTTGTTGGATTTGCATTCAGTTTAACTTTTTTATCCATGGCAATGAAAACTCTTCCTATGGGAATTTCTTATGCAGTTTGGACAGGAATCGGAACAGTGGGAGGAACCCTTGTGGGTATGATATTTTATGGTGAATCGAGGGATTATAAAAGGATTTTATTTATAGGTATGATTTTAGTTGGAGTAATAGGTTTGAAATTGGTAGCATAAATAATATTGATTTATTTTGGTTCAACTTAAATCTTTGATAAATTTAAAAGTTAAAAAATTAGAATAATATTTGAGGTTAAAACTTACCATAAAAATATAGATGGTAAGTTTTTATTTTTAATCCTACTATAATATGGATTTGCTATTTTAATGATTGGTTGAGAATTGTAAATTAAAATAGCTATTGTTAAATTTTAATATTGTTGACATATTTAAATATTAATAGTAGTATTATTAAATGCAAATGCAAATCATATGCATGTGGGGGGGTGCAAATATGAAAAAGAAAATTATTTCAGGAGTTTTAGCTTTAATGACAGGTATTTTACTAATAGGCTGTGGGACTAATACCTAAACAACATCAGATAACGCTTAAAAAGCAAAAGCTGATAAATTGAAAATTACAGTGTCAATTTATCCATTACAAGAATTCACAGAAGAGATTGCAGGAGATAAAGCAGAAGTTACCTGTTTAGTCCCTAAAAACGTTGAACCACATGATTATGAGCCCAAAGCGCAAGATCTTGAAGTGCTAACTAAAAGTGATGCTTTTATTTATAATGGACTTGGGATGGAGAGTTGGGTTGATAAAGTTAACGACGTAATAAAAGATAAAAAAATACCTATTGTAGGGCCAACTAAAGGAGTAGAAGCAAGAAAAGAAGAAAATGCCATCGATCCTCATAGTTGGTTAAGTTTAAAAAATGCAGAAATACAGTCTGAGAATATAAAAAATACCCTTGTAAAATTAGATGAAAAGAATTTTGTAACAGGACATGCTGCCTTTGGTTACTTGTGCAGAGATTTTGGTTTAACACAAAAGTCAGTAGAAAATCTATTTGGAGAAGGTGAACCTACGCCTAAACAATTAGAAGATTTAGTTAAGTTTTGTAGAGAAAGCAATATAAAAACTGTTTTTTCAGAATCCCTTGCAAGTCCTAAGGTATCAGAAACATTAGCGAATGAAGTAGGTGCAAAGGTGGTTCCGATCTTAACATTAGAATCGAAGGAAGATGATAAGAGCTATAGTGAATCAATGAGATATAATTTAGATGAAATTTATAAATGTTTAGAAAATGAATAAATGAATTAGTGTAGGAATATTTATAAGTTAACATAAAACATTAATACTAAGTTTCTTTTGAGAATATTTAAGAGGTTGTAATTTTTATCAGCTGGTAATATAATTCTTTTATGAAAAATGATTACAATAGGGAGAGTGAAGGATGAAAACTAAAATAAATATTGTTTTGGGTTTTATTGGATCTGGAAAAACTAGTTTTATAAATTCTATGTTAAAGACAGATGAATTGGCAAATGAAAAAATTGTAATTATCCAAAATGAATTTGGAGAAACCGATATTAATGATAAACTATATAATTCCAATAAATTAATGAATATTATTAATTTAAAAAATGATTCAAATGAAGATATTACTGATATGTATATAAGAAATATTTTATTAAAGTATTCTCCGGATAGAATATTCATTGAAGAAAATAGCATGAAAAATCCTAATTCTATTATTAATATTTTTAATGACAAGTCCGTCAAAAAATTATGTAAAATTGATGATATTGTAGCTATAATTAACGCAAAACAATTTTTCATACTTTTGAAAAATCTAAAAAATATTATAAGTAATCAAATTTTTAATAGCGATAGCATAGTATTAAATAGTATAAATGAATTAGATAAAAATGAATTTAAAAGTATACAAAAAGAAATTAAGAAGATTAATGAAACAGCTAGTCTTATAGAATATGTCCCTAACTTAAATATAAAAGAAATTTTTCAAGAGGAGTTTAGAGAAATAAGAAATAGAAGTGATTTTTCTATTATGAAAAACTTGTTTTATATAGGGGGACTATTATTACTATTTACTTGTTTAGTATCTCTTTATACGTGTGATTCTATTAGCTATAATGGTTATTTAGTTATGTTTCAAAAATTATATATTACATTTTTAAGTATTTTAATTCAAGGATTACCATTCATTTTAGTAGGAAGCTTTGTGTCTGCAATAATACAAATTTATGTTTCTAAAGATACATTTATAAAAATATTTCCCAAAAATATTTTTTTATCATGCATATTAGCAGCTTTTGCTGGTTTATTATTTCCTATATGTGACTGCGGGACAATCCCGGTTGTTAAAGGATTTATGAAAAAGAAAATACCTATAGGTGCTGGAATTACTTTTATGTTAGCTGCACCTATAGTAAATCCAATAGCTATTATTTCAACAATGTATGCTTTTCAAGGCATGAAATCAGTAGTAATTTATAGAGTTTGTTCAGGAATAATTATTGCAATAGTGGTAGGCTTAATTATGCAACTTTCAATTAAAAAAGGGGAAGAAATATTAAAGGATAATACTAATTTAACAAGCTGTAATTGCGGGCTATGTGATAATGAAGATAATACTTCAGAAAATAAGTTTGAGAAAATTAGATCGGTGTTTATTCACGCTGGGGAGGAATTTTTTAATACAGGTAAATATATGATAATAGGTACAGTTCTTTCTACCATTTTTCAAAATGTAATATCATTAAATAACAAGGGTTACCTTCCTAATGATAATAGACTTTCACTTATATTTATGATATTAATATCTTTTTTACTTTCAATTTGTTCAACATCAGATGCATTTGTTGCAAAAGGTTTTTTGACACAGTTTTCTATAAACTCTGTAATGGGGTTCCTAGTAGTTGGACCAATGCTTGATATAAAAAATGCAATTATGCTTTTTGGTAATTTTAAAAATAAATTCGTTTTAAAGTTAATGTTTTTTGTTTTTCTAGTATCATATTGTGTTTTAATAAACATTGGGTTAATTTACTTATCATATTAAATCTTATATATTATTGAGGTGAAAAATATGAAAAAATTAGATATGGATGTAATATTAAAAATGCTGATATTATTAGGTTTTTCAATATTTTATCTTGTGATTATTTTAAATAATCAAATATTAATTTATGTACATCCAAGAATTGTTCCATTTGCAATATTTGGAATGATATCGATGTTTATAATTGCATTATTTTTTATTCCAGATAGTATTAATAATAGAAAAAGAAAAATTAAGCTGAAAAATTATGTTGTCTTTGCAATTCCATTAATCCTAGTATTCTTTATGCAAAGTACTAATGCAAATTCATATACTGCTTCTAATAAAGATAAAAATACTGATATTACAGATAATTTGGATTCTGCTGGTTCAACATATGAAATATATAGTGGTAAAACTGAAAGCAATGGACAAGGTGTAGTTAATAAAAAACAATTAGATATTAGAAATAATATTATTGAAGTAAATCAAAGAAATTTTGTATTTTCCATTGATGAAATTATAGATAATATTGATAAATATGAAGGAAAAGAAATAGAAATAGCAGGATTTGTTTATAGAAATAAAGAACTAAAAGAAAATGAGTTTATATTAGGAAGGTTTATGATGGTATGCTGTGCTGCTGACATGCAAATTGCTGGACTTAGATGTGATAATAATAGTTTAGAATCTTACAGGAATGATACTTGGGTTAAAGTTAAAGGAAAAATTAAAAAAGATACTTATGATGGTGCAGTAGATCCGATTATAGTATTAGAACATATAGAAAAAGATAATAATCCAGATACTTCATATGTATATCCATTTTAATTGAAATTCATACTAGAATATAAATAAAATTATTAATATAAAAATATACAGATAGTTGAAGCTATTTAAGTTTTTGCTTAAAGTAGATCCAACTATTTTTTGTTATAGCTTATTGCATATTTAGATTAAAAATAATTTGTTCTTTAATAGAATAATCAAAGAAATTTTAACAATTAAAGTCGAGGAAATAATTATAATTCCTAAAACATAAATTATACTTTTTCATGAAAAAGAGCCTAATTCGATACAAATAATACATAAATATAGTATGAATGGCTGTGGTAATTTTGTTAGGATAAATATGGAGATGCAAATATATTGACATTAATAGCGTTAAGAATTATATATTAAATATAGATTCACTTAATTAATACCATATTAGAAATTATGGAATTGGAAATTTTAAAAAATTTATCAAAAGAAGAAAAGAGGTTAGTTATGCTAGTTGCTGTAGTTATTCTTAGTGTATTTATTATTTATGGTCTTACTAATTTAATGATTGCTAAAGAGGCAATGACGTGGATTCTTATAATGTGGCCAAGTTTACCTCACTATATTTTTTATATAATTTATTCAATTTGTGCTTTATCAGTTTTTATTATGCTTTCTTTGCCTGCCAGATATAAAGTGCGAAAGTATATAGCTTGTTTATCATATTATTGGATGGGGAGTTATTTCTATCTGCTGTTAACAACTTTAATTTCAATTATAATAGTGTTTCTTTGCTTCCGGTTTGGTCCAGTTAGTCCAGATTTTCAACGGCAAGTAGTTTTGATTAAAGGTTGGCTTGTATTTATGACTGTTTTAGGTACATTAATCTATGGAAGGATTAATGCGAAAAATATAAAACTTAAATCTTATAATGTAAGGATTAATAAGAAAGCTGAAATTAGTGAATTGAAAATAGCCTTAATAAGTGATATTCATTTGAGTGGCATAAACAATTACGAGCATTTTAGTAAAGTAATTAAGAAAATAAATAGTACAAGTCCAGATATTGTATGCTTTTCTGGGGATATTTTTGATAGTGATTATTATGCAATGGAAAATCCAGAAAGGATACAAGAATTGTTGAAGGAGATCAAATCTAAACATGGAATATATGCTTGTATGGGGAATCATGACGCAGGTAAAACTTATAAGGAAATAATTGAGTTTCTTGAAAAATCACCCGTCAAGGTTTTAAATGATGATTACATTAATATTGAAAATGAATTTGTAATAGCTGGAAGGAGGGATTCAAGTCCTATTGGATATCATGGTGAAGCAAGAGGACAACTTCTTGATTTAGATGAGAAATCTAAGGAGTTACCCGTTATTGTACTAGATCATCAGCCTTCAAATATTAAGGAATATAATTCAAATATAGATCTTGTTTTATGTGGCCATACTCATAGAGGACAAATTTTTCCTCTTAATTATATTACAAATGCTATATTTGATGTTGATTATGGATATTATAGAAAAGACAAAGATAGTCCTCATGTGATTGTATCCTCTGGGGTAGGTACTTGGGGTCCTCCATTTAGAATTGGTACTAATAATGAAGTGGTTAGCATAAATGTGCTTTTTAGGAAATAATTTTTGGTAAGTTGTAAAATGATGTGAAATTTTCTGAACTTGCTAAATTTGGTAAGTAACTATTATAAGATTAATAATAAAGTAATGCTCAGCAGTAGGTTGATGTATAATGCTTAGAGTTCAATTAATTACATATATGTAATTGAGAGGTGGGATTTGTTTGGAAGAAGTAACATATCAGGATAGAATTGATGACAAGATTAATAATAGTAAAATGCTTATTTTATATTTTAGCAATAAAGCATGTGGAGCTTGCGAAGTCATTAGGAGCAAGGTTGAGAAGCTTTTAGAATTATATCCTGAAATTAATATTATAGATATAGATGGTGAAAAGGAAATGGAATTTGCAGCAATGAAAAGTGTTTTCTCCTTTCCTTTATTAATACTCTATATTGAAGGTAAAGAGATAATTAGAATCGGAAGAAATATTGATTTTCTTGAATTTGAAAAAAGTATTGATAGATACTATAAATATCTTAGTTAGTATTATTTTGAGTTGATAATCCAGGTAAAATAGATGAAAGTGAACCCAAAAGTATAAATAAAATACCAATAAGCATATTATATGGAATAACTTCATGTAATAAAATTAATGCAAGAATTGGTGCTAATATTGGTTTAAAGAAGAAAACTAAAGAAGTAACTTGTGCTGAAGTTTCTTCCATTGATTTAAAATAACAAGCAAATCCAACACCAGTATTAATTATACAAATATACGATACAATAGGAAGAGTGCTTAAAGTGTAGCCTGTAAATAAAGGTATATTTGAGAATATTTCAAGGTTATTAGAATAAAACAAGTTTGCAATAGGAGATATATGACTTAAACCAATTAAAGCTAACATTTCAAGACTTCCAAATAAAAAACCAAAGCAAGTAACTACGATACCTCCATATTTAGCGCATTTCTTTTTACCGGAAACTCCATAAAAAGCAAAAGTTAATGTAGATGCAATTGTAAGTATGGTGCCAAGTACACTAAGTTGTGTATTTAATGGATTTATTATGATTATTGTTCCAACAACTTCAAGAATTAAAGCAAGAACATTGTTTTTGTGAATAGCTTCTTTCAATAGAAAGAAAGCCAAGATTGTAACAAAGACTGGATTGCAGCTAAATAAAACAGCAACAACAGAAGCCTTTGAGTTTTGGACTGCCAATTGATATAACACCATACTCACAACAGTACCTAAGAAACCTAAAAAAGCAAAATAGCGCAAATCTTTAGCTGAAATAGAAGAATGTTTTTTATGAAGTGCATTTAAAGCAAAGGGAATTAAAAATAACCCACCTATAAAAAATCTAGTAAAAGTAAGCTGTATAGGATTAAATACTCCAGAAATAAACTTTAGTACGATTTCCATTGTACTAAAAATAATAGTTGTCAAAGCTATACATAAATATCCCTTTTTCATGATAACACCTCCAAATTTGATCTGTATTGGTTAAAAAATACTTAGTAACTTAAAGGAAACTTTAAATATTATCTAGCTTTAGTATATAATCACAGCACATGTAATGTTAATACATATTTTATATATTTTTTAATAGGAGATCCTAAAATTACAACTAAACGTTTAGCGTTGTAAAGAAAGAATAGTTGTTTGCCACAATATTTACAAGATTATATTGATATTGTGAGAGAAGCGTTATAAAAAAGAACTCACAATATTTAGAGATACTTGTTAGATAAGCTTATCTGTGATATTACAGAAGAATTCCTTCATTATATTACTATTATTATAAAACAACGAATTTGATGTGGAGGATTACCGTTAATTTTTATAAATAATTAAAACTTGACTTTGTGAAAACGTTTATGGTAGTATATAAACATAAAATGAAATATATCATAGTAGACGTGCTACTGGTAATGCAGGCAAGATCGAATCAATCGTTTAGATTATTTTTATATAATCTAGCTATTTGATTTGGTCTTTTTTTGTTGAATGGCCATGAAACAAAAAGCTAAAAATTGTGTAAATATTTTAGGAGGAATTAATTATGGATTATGCAAAAATAGCACAAGATATTTTGAAAAATTTAGGTGGAAGGGATAATGTAAAAGAATTATCTCATTGTATGACACGCCTCAGATTTAAATTAAATAATTCATCTAAAGTAAATAAAGACGTAATTTCCAAAATCGAAGGGGTTATTTCAGTTGTTGAAGGTATGGGACAATTTCAAGTTGTAATAGGAAACAAGGTTACAAAGGTTTATGATGAAATGATTAAATTAGTACCGGAATCAGGTGTTTCAACTTCAGATTCTGCTGAAAGACAAAGTATTGGGAATGCACTTTTATCTGGTTTATCAGGCATCTTTGTTCCTATAGTTCCTGCTATTGCTGGATCTGGTATGGTTAAAGGAATTTTAGCAATTTGGGTACTATTTTATTCAAATAAATATGGAATTGATGTAAAACAATATCAAAGCTATATTATTTTAAATGCATTATCTGATGCTGTATTTTATTTCTTACCTATATTTTTAGCATTTACAGCAGCTAAAGTATTTAAAACTAGTCAAGTATTATCAATGATTATTGCAGCAACTTTATGTTATCCTGCTTTCACTGCACTTATGACAGGAAAGGATGCAGTTGATTTTTTAGGACTTTCTGTGACAAAAGCGCCTTATACCTCTTCTGTAATTCCAATTATCATTGCAGTATGGGTACTATCTTATGTAGAAAGATTCTTTGAAAAACATATACCAGAAGTATTAAAAATTATTATGGTTCCAACCTGTGTCTTGCTTGTGATGCTTCCTGCTACAATTTTACTATTTGGCCCTATTGGAATATATTTAGGAAATGCTATTAATTTTGCTTATAAAGCTATTTACACATTTAGTCCAGTTTTATGTGGAGCTTTTATTGGAGGATTATGGTGTGTGTTGGTTATATTTGGAGCACATAAAGCTTTAGTTCCTATTGGTATTAATGATGTTGCACAAACTGGAAGACAAAATCTTTTGGCTTTTGCAGGTGCAGCTAATTTTTCACAAGCTGGTTCTGCACTTGGAGTATTCTTCAAGACAAAAAATAAGCAATTAAAAACAATTTCTATGTCTGCTAGTATTACTGCTCTTTTTGGAATTACAGAACCTGCTATCTATGGTGCAAATCTTAGATTAAAAAAACCAATGGTATGTGCTGTAATCTGTGGTGCTATTGGTGGTGGAATTATGGGAATTGGAGGATCTTATGGAAATGCCTTTGCAAACCAAGGTATTTTAACAATACCTGTTTATGCTTCAGCTGGATTAGTACCATTTCTAAGTTACTTAGGTGGCTGTGCTATTGCATTCTTTGGTTCTGCTATTTTAACTTATATAGTTGGATTTGAGGATATAGAAAACGATGAGGAAGAAGATAAAATTGATAATTTAGCTAAAAATTCATTTTTTAGTGATGACCTTGAAATTACTTCTCCATTAAAAGGAAATATCATTCCATTAGCTGAGGTGAATGACAATGTGTTTTCATCAAAGGTTATAGGTAACGGTGTAGCTTTAATTCCAGCTGATGGAATAATAAAAGCTCCTGCTGATTGTAAAGTTGTTTCACTATTTCCTACGTTACATGCTATAGGCTTAAAATTAAATAATGGAGCTGAACTATTAATTCATATTGGAATTAATACAGTAGAATTAAGAGGAAAACATTTTGAAGCATATGTAAAACAAGGTGATTACGTAAAAAAGGGAAATAAACTAATATCATTTGATATGGATAAGCTTAAAGAAGCTGGATATGATATTACAACACCAGTAATAGTGAGTAATACAGGAGATTTTGCAGATGTGAGTCCATGTGAAAGTAAGTATGTATCAGATAACGATATAATTATTTCCCTAGCAAAATGAAATTAAACATACTAATATTAACTGTTTTAATTTAAAGCACAAAAAGAAATAAAAAGTCTATGTGATTAACGAGGAGGATTTACATGAATAAAATATTTCCAAAAGATTTCTTATGGGGTGCATCATCTTCTGCCTTTCAAATTGAAGGTGCATGGGATGAAGATGGTAAAAAAATGACTGTAGCTGATTATAATTCTTTTAAGAAATCTGACATACAAGCTGATACAAAAGTAGCTTCTGATTTTTATCATAATTTTGAAGAAGATATAGATTTAATGAAAGAATTAGGAATGAAAACTTACAGATTTTCTATATCATGGGCAAGAATTATTCCAGATGGTGAGGGCGAAATTAATCAAAAAGGAATAGATTTTTATAATAAAGTAATCAATAAATTAATTGAATTCAACATTGTGCCTTTTGTAACTTTATATCATTTTGATTTACCTTTTGCTTTAGTTGAAAAATATAATGGATGGGAAGGTAGAGAAACTGTACAAGCGTATGAAAGATTTGCCAAAATTTGTTTTAAGGAATTTGGAGATAGAGTTAAGTACTGGCAGCCTCATAATGAACAAAATTTAATTGTCAGAGTGGAAGAAAGAATCAATATTTATGATGAAAAAGATCCATTAAAAATTGATAAAATGCGTGCTCAAATGGATTATAACATGTGTTTAGCACATGCTCTTGCAGTTAATGCATGTCATGAAATGATAAGTAATAGTAAAATTGGGGCAGCTGTATCATCATCTGTAACCTATCCACTTACATGCAAGCCAGAAGATGTTTATGCTTCACGCATGAATGATAATTTTAAGGTTTATTATATGCTTGATATGCATTGTTATGGTGAATATCCAGGCTATTATTCAAAATATCTCAAAGAACGAGATATAATGCCTTATATTGAACCAGAAGATAAGGACATCTTAAAAAGAGCAAAAATGGATTTTATAGCAGTGAATTATTATAGAACAAATTGTGCGGAAGCTTTACCAGTTGATGATAATCATCCGTATGGAACTAGAGAAGGTACTGTAGACTTTAATCTATATGGATTATTTAAAATGTCCATGAATCCTAGATTGAAAGCTTCTGAATATGGTGCTTCAATCGATCCGTCAGGTTTGCGTGTTGCATTAAATGAGTATTGGCAAAGATATCATCTGCCTATTATAATAACGGAAAATGGATTAGGAACTCCTGATGTTTTAGAAGATGGAAAAGTTCATGATGACTATCGTATTGACTATTTAAGAGAACATATAAATGCTTGTGCCTTAGCTATAGAAGATGGTGTTGAAATGCTTGGTTACTGTCCATGGTCATTTATGGATCTTTTAAGTTCTGCACAGGGCTTTAGAAAACGTTATGGTTTAGTTTATACGAACAGAACTGATCATGATATATTGGGATTAGAGAGAATAAAAAAAGATAGTTTTTATTGGTATAAAAAAGTTATAGAAACTAATGGAGAATTAGAATAAAGTACTAGAATTACTAAATTATTTAATCATATCGATGAAAATCCTCGAGAGTCTCATATATTTTATAGAACATTGAGTATATGCATCTTGTAGTTACATATACTCAAATGACAATAAAGTGAAACTTTTCATATGGAGTTTTACAGATGTTAGTTATCAGATAAAGCAAAATACATTATTGAACTTTTCTAAACTCACTTAAATTAACTCTATTTATTTAGAATACAATGATGAGATTGGAGTGCTAAGTATGCATATTACAAAAATATTAAATAATTCCTTGGTACTTGCAAAGGATACAACAGAGAATGAAATGATTTTAATGGGAAAGGGGATAGGACATAAACATACTATAGGCTATGAATTAAAAAAAGAAGAGATTGAAAAAATTTTTGTTCTTCATGATGAAACTATGAAAAGAAATATTATACAGCTAGCTGCTGAAATTGACGAGGTTTATTTCAATATTGCACAAACTATTATTGATTACGCAATAACAAAATATAATATGAAATTAATGAATCATATATATTTAGCATTAACTGACCATATTGCATTTGCTGTAAAGCGGTTTAAATCTAATATTGTAATAGAAAATAATTATTTGTTAGAAATTAAAGATTTTAATCCTAATGAATATGATATTGGAATATATGCACTAAGAATAATTAATGAAAGCTTAAATTTGGAACTTCCACAAGAAGAATGTATAAATATTGCTGGTCATTTCATTAATGCTCAGCAGGATAACCCTTATAGTGAAAAAAACAAGAAAATTTCTAAAATAATAAAAGATATACTGGGGATTGTTCACTATCACTTTGCAATTATATACGATGAAAATTCATTTTACTATAAACGCTTTATAACACACCTGAAGGCTTTTTCTCAAAGATTTCTTGATAATCAGCCTAGTAAAGAACAAGTAGATTTTATTTATGAACAAATAAGGACTAATTGTAGTGCAGAATACGAATGTGTAAAAAAAATTAATACTTATATTTATAATGAATATTCTAGAACTCTTCCTATTCAAGAAGAATTGTACTTAATGATACATATACATAAAATTTTAGGAGAATTGCAGGAGAATATTTAAAATGTCCTTATTGCCACTACTTCAATATTATAAAAAATTAAAAAAATAATTAGATAAGGAGATTTATATATGGGGATCATTTTGGTAATTGATGTAGGAACTTCGAGTATGCGTGGTGTATTATATTCCAAAAGTGGAAAGGTACACAAGATTATTCAAGAAAAATATTCTCCAGAATATCTTATTGATAATAAGGTTGAGCAAGATCCGTTTACATTTAAAGAAGCTCTTGTTAATATAGTAAAACAATCTGTTGATATTGTAAAAGCTTTATCTGATGAAATCATTGGTATTTCACTTACATCCCAACGTTCTTCTATGATTGCATTAGATTCTGAATATAATCCATTACGTAAAGCTATAATGTGGCAAGACAGGCGAACACTTGAAATATGTTCAAATTTATCTCAACACGAAAATTATATTTATGAACGAACAGGTTTAAAATTGAGTCCGGTTTTTTTAGCTCCTAAGATAGCATGGTTAAAGCAAAATGAAGAAGAGATATACAAAAAATCGTTTAAGATTGTTACTATAGCAGATTATCTAATGTGCATAATGACTAATGAGTTAAGAACTGATTATACTTATGGCAGTAGAACTCTATTAATGAATTTACATACTCTTAAGTGGGATGCTGATTTACTTAACTTATTTGATATAGATGAAGATAAATTATGTACTTTGGGTGGACAAGGTTCCATTGTGGGATATACAACTGATGATTTTTCAAAACTATCTGGATTAAAAACAGGGATTCCTGTAATTTCAGCTGGTGGTGATCAGCAATGTAGTGCAATGGGAAATGGTGTGATTAATGAAGGTGATACTCAAGTGACCACAGGAACAGGATCATTTGTTATTACTTCTTCTGACAAGATTCATATTGATCCAGTTAGTAAAGTTATTTGTAGTGTTTCTGCGGTTCCTGATAAATATATTCTTGAAGCTAGCATATTAACATCTGGAACTATTTATAATTGGTTTAATAATAATTTTTATTGTAGTGATGAAACTGCTGAATATAACTATGATAAAATAAATTTCGATGCAGAAAGTTCTGAGCCAGGTTCTAATGGTATTATTTTATTGCCATATTTTCAAGGCAGTGGTTCACCCAATTGGAATCCAAATGCTACAGGTTTATTTCATGGTGTTTCACTTGGTACTAGAAGAGGGGACTTTTCACGTAGTATATTAGAAGGAATAGCAGCAGAAATAGGTGAAAATCTAGATATACTACGCTCATATGTAGGAAAGATAGCTAGAATTAATATTTCTGGTGGGCTTACTAAAAATCCCCTTTTTAATCAGATACAAGCTGATATGTATGGAGAATCTGTAAATTTACCATCTGATTTTGAAACTACTGCTCTCGGTGCATTTGCAAGTGCAGCTGTAGCTTTAGGTCTACATAAATCTATAGCTGAAGCATTAGAATGCTCAAATAAATATAAGGAAAACACAGTTTATAAGCCTATTTTAAATAATATTGAAATTTATTATAATATAAAAATTCGTAGAAAAGCTGTTTATAATGATTTATATAATGGAAATAATCAATTGAATTATTCAGATTCTAAGAAGGTTTCTATTGTCAGATAAACCTAGTAGTAAGAAAAAAAGTATATTAAAGATTAATAAAATAGGATTATAAAAAAGCTTAGTTTTATGTTACTAGGCTTTTATATTATTTGAACTAATTATAAAAACAAATACTATTCTTAAGTAAAATAAGGAGGGAATTTATTTTTATAAAGCTATCACTTTAAATTGTTAACTTCCTTTAAAATTTCTTCAAGCTTTTTAGTAGAGGTAATTCGTTCGTTGCATTTCTCACTATCTAAACATACGTCAAAACCTATTGATTTATAAGCACCTTCACCAGTATAATTCGTTTTACAAATAGCAGAGACAAATGCTATTTCATCTTCCTTACCCATTCTATTACAAAGTGCACACATATGAGTGTTGTTTGAACTATGACTTGTTAGTGTACATGTCATACCAACAAGCTTATCCATCATATTATAAGCTATAAATAATTTTCTAGTTGAGTCATCAAACCAGCCTAAATAAACTTTCTTTGAAGTTTCTTTATCTAGATTTGGTAATTTAAGTTTCTTTTCTTTTTTAAATAACTTGCTGAGTTGAGCAGTTGTTGGGATTTGCATTCCATATACATATTCCTTCAAACTAGACAAATATGAATCAATATATAAAGGATCATTTATTTTAGTGATGTCTAATAATTCTTTTTCTTCCTCTGATAAGTTTGGAAAAATATTTAATATCTTATCACATATATAAGACTTAGTAGCCTCAATAATATTAGTGTCGGAAGTTCCTTTATAAGCGTTATTTAAATCCTCCATACATTTCTTAATATAATTGTATTCATGTTTTTTTATGAAAGCGTTCATAAAATATAGCACCTCTTTTCTATTGTTATCATTCATAAGTCCGCTGTAATAAATATGTGTTTAATTTCGGTAAGTTTTGCATAAGTCTAATTCTTGGTTTGGACATCTATAGTTGTAAACAAAAGATGATTACTACCACTTAAGTTTAAAGCAATAATAATCATCTTTTATATAAAATATAATATATATTCACAATCATTTTACTTTTGATAGCCTTATTGATTTCTTCAATAAAATCATAACATGATTTTAAATAAGGCTTCAATCTAATAAACAGTTCTGTAATGATTATGAGCATATGAGTTTTTCTTTACTAATTATTCGTCTTATACTCTTTTCTGAAAGGTAATACTCATTAGTTAATTCATTAATAGTAGCACCACTAATGTACTTTTTATAAATTTCATTGTTTCTTACCTTAAGACTACTTTTTATACCACTTTTTTCTCCCCAGGCTTTATGATTTTCATCTTTCCTAGGAATATAAAGATATTTTCCATCCACATATTTTTGTATAATTTGAACAATTTCCTCTGGTAACACATCTTGTGCTTTTGCATATTTCATTTCCTTACTCCTCCACTTTTTAGAAAGTATTAAAGCAAAGAATACAAAAAAGCTATGTGTCACAGAGCCTAAAACATGTACGCATTCCAGCTAACTTAACAGCTTAGGCTCCAAACAAAGCATAGCCGACTTTGTATAGTCTTTGCAAGGAGCAAACTGATTTAAAGCTGAATGTATCACAGACCTTCATAAAAAAACACCCCCAATACGGTTAAGTTATGTTTATTATATCATAATATTCTGATTCAAAAAAACATGATATAATGCAATTACTAGGAATCAATGAGCAATTGTCACTTCTAAGAAATTATTTCAGGATTTCTTAGAGTTATAAGGAGAGATTACTTAGAATTTTATATGCATTACAAAAAAGAATTGTTCAAAGTTCTAAGATTTCCAAAGGGAATCACCCTAAATTGACCATTGATCATCGATTATTGAAAATTTACAATTGAGTTGATCATTTGTTTAAAGAAAGGAAAATCAAAATGAGTGATGAAAAGAGTAACTTTAATAATTACATACCAAGAAGCAGCTTTCTTAATATAGAAAATTTAATAAGTGGAGATAATTCAATTAAAGATACATATGGCGATGGATTTTTTAAATTTAAAAATAAAAATAATTTAGATACAAGTGAAAAAATTATTAGAACTTCAGGCTCTCATAATTGTGGTGGACGTTGTGTAATTAAGGCGCATGTGAAAAACAATAGAGTTGTAAAGATATCCACTGAAGATGATATTGAAGATACCTTTGAAAAGCCACAGCTAAGGGGTTGCTTAAGATGCAGAGGCTATCGTAATCGCCTATATAATTATAATAGATTAAAATATCCTATGAAGCGAGTTGGAAAGCGTGGAGAAGGAAAGTTTGAACGTATTAGCTGGGATGAAGCTCTTGATATCATTGCAGATAATATTAAAAGGATTAGGTTAAAGTATGGATCTGATTCTATTTATATGAATTATGCCACAGGAAATGCAGGGAAGACTGCTGAAAGAAAATGGATGGGTAGACTTCTTAGTTTGAATGGAGGATATTTATCTTATTATGGTTCATATAGCTCAGCATGTACTCAAATAGCTACTCCCTATACTTATGGAACAGCCTATACTGGGAATAGTCGTGAGGATTGGTGTAATTCTAAGTTAATAATTTTACTTGGCTTTAATCCTTGTGAAACGGTTCATGATACTAATACTGCCTATTATCTTAAAATGGCAAAGAAAGCTGGAGCAAAGATTATCTGCATAGATCCAATGTATTCAAGTACTGCAGCAGCCCTTGCAGATGAGTGGATTCCAATACGTCCAACTACAGATAGCGCATTATTAGATGCAATGGCTCATGTTATAATTAGCGAAAACCTTCAAGACCAAAAATTCTTGGATAAATATTGTTTAGGCTTTGATGAAGAGCATATGCCTGAAGGAATACCGAAGGGGAACTCTTTTAAAAGCTATATCTTAGGGGAAGGTGAGGATAAAACGCCAAAGACTCCAGAATGGGCTGAAAATATTACAGGGATTCCAAGAGAAACAATTATTAAGTTAGCACGAGAATATGCAATGAATAAGCCTGGTGCATTAATACAAGGTTTTGGACCACAAAGACATGCTTATGGGGAACAAGTGGTAAGAAGTGGGACAGTGCTTGCAGCTATGACAGGTAATGTTGGTGTTAGTGGAGGCTGGGCATCTGGAACTGGCTATATAGCTAGGCAGCAATATGTAGCTTCAATACCTAATGATAATCCTAATAAAGCTGAAATTTCTGTATTTTCTTGGCCTGACGCCATAACTCATGGTAAAGGAATGGGAGCAGATTACAGTGTTGTAGGGGTGGATAAATTAACCTCAAATATTAAACTTATTTTTAATTTAGGTGGAAATTGTCTTATAAATCAACACGGAGATTCTACTGCTACAGGAAAGCTATTAGAAGATGAAAGTCAAGTTGAATTTATCCTTGTATCAGAGCAGTTTTTAACAGCAAGTGCTAAATATGCAGATATACTTCTTCCAGCAGATAATATGATGGAACGAGATGATATAGTTACTCCTTGGGTTGATGGAGATTATGTACTTTATATGAATAAAGCTATAGATACAGTTTATGAATGTAGAAATGGCTATGACTGGATAAGTGCTTTAGCAGAGAGATTAGGCTTAAAGGAAGAATTTACTGAAGGTAAAAACTTAGAAGATTGGTTAAGATATATAACTCACGAAACAGCAAAGAAAAATCCAGGGTTCCCGTCTTATGAAGAATTTAAAGAAAAAGGGATATACAGATGGGAATATGATGAACCAAGTATTGCATTTAAAGAACAAATAGAGGATATTGAAAATAATCCATTTCCCACGCCTTCGGGTAAAATAGAAATTTTCTCTAAGGCTTTATGGAATAAGAATAATCTAAAAGAAATACCAGCTGTACCTAAATATGTTTCAGCTTGGGAAGGTCCAGAAGATTCATTAAAGGAAAAATATCCGCTTCAATGTATCGGTCATCATACAAAAAGAAGAGTTCATTCGATCTTTGATAATATGAATTGGATGGAAGAGGTGGAGCCACATTCAGTTTGGATTAATACTTTAGATGCAGAAGAGCGTGGATTTAAGGATGGGGAATTAGTTAAAGTTTTTAATGACAGGGGAACTATCATAATACCTGTTAAGGTCACTCCTAAGATTATGCCTGGAGTTGTATCTATACCTCAAGGAGCTTGGTATTCTCCAGATAAAGAAGGAATTGATAGAAGAGGCTGTATTAACACCTTGACTAAATATAAACCTACACCATTAGCCTTTGGAAATCCAAGCCATACTGCACTGGTGGAAATAACAAAAGCATAGGGGGAGAAGAAATGATGAAACAATTGGCCTTTTATTTTGAGCAGGAGCACTGCACAGGATGTTCTACTTGTCAAATTGCTTGTAAAGATAAAAATAACCTAGAGGTAGGAGAACAATTTAGAAAAGTATATGAAACTACTGGTGGCAATTATGTGAAAAAGGGAAATGTAGTTATACAGGATATATATGCTTTTTGGACATCTATAAGCTGCAATCACTGTATTGAGCCTGCATGTGTAAAAAAATGCAGAACAGGAGCATTATATAAGAGAGTTGAAGATGGAATAGTGGTTATAGATAAGGATAAATGTATTGGCTGCAGGGCATGTGTAAATAGTTGTCCTTATAAAGTGATTCAATATGACGCAGTTTCTAAGAAAGCTAGAAAATGTGATTTTTGTTTAGATTTAATAGAAGGTGGAAAAGACCCAGTATGCGTTTCAGCATGTCCAATGAGAGCTTTGGATTACGGGAATTTAGAAGAGCTGCAAGAAAAGTACGGTACTGTAAATGAAACTGATGGACTACCAAGCTCTGATATTACAAAACCAGCCTTGGTGATTACTCCACACAAAAATGCAAAGGGGTGTGCAAATAAAAATGGATAATATAAATCAATGGTTTTCTGAAAGAAAAGCAATATATTATATATTATCACTTTTCTATGCTGGAAAAGTAAATGAAGGCTTAGAGCTTTTAAATAAAAGTAATTTGTTGAATAATTTTAAAAACTATGAACACAATAAAAAGCTTTCTAAGGGAGCTTTGGAAATCATTAATGAATTAAATGAAAGTGATAATTTTGATTATAAGAAAGCTATTTTAGAAGAGCATCAAAGATTATTTGTGGGGCCTAATGAGCTTTTAGCACCACTTTGGAAATCTGTATATAAAACAAAAGATAAATTACTTTTTGGAGATATAGAACTAGAGGTTAGAAGCTATTATAATAGTGTAGGGTTAGACGTTAAGCCGAGTGAGGCGGCTGATTATCTTCCTTTACAATTATCATTTATGTCACAACTATGCAGTATTGGGCAAGAATATAATTTAGAAGGATTGAATGCGGATGAATTAGAAAAATTAAGTGAAAACTTATCAATGCAAAAGGAGTTTTTAAATAAGCATTTGCTGTCTTGGGTGCCTCTGTGGGTAGAAGTTGTAAATAAAAATGCAGGAGGACAATTTTGGAAAGGATTTGCCGAGCTTACTGAAGGCTGGCTTGAAAATGATTTGATAGAAATAGAAAGGATATATATAAACTATAGGAATTTTTAAAGTAATTTAAAAAATGGTAGCACTTTAAAGTTGAGTTGCCATTTTTTTATGCTTTTTTTGAAAAAAATTCAATTATCGGAGGAATTTTTGTATTTATACAGAATATATTAAGTAAAAGTAATTTTGTTTTATAGAAAATTGTCGAATTTAGAAGAAATGTTTTTGCTTTGATTATATATTGGGTTTGGGAATCTGAAATGAAATTTTTAATTCTTTCATGAAGTATATAAATAAAATTTCTTTTTTAATAAACTGTGGGAGGGGTTACATATGTTTTCTTTAGGGAATGTAAGAGTAAGAACAAAACTTATTGGAGGCTTTATAATTGTTTCACTATTGATAGGTTTGGTTGGAGGGGTAGGAGTTATATCACTAAAAAATGTTGGTAAAAAGGCTGAAGGTATATATAGTCAAAATCTTAGGGTTGTATACATACTAACTGATATGCAAGCTAACTTAGAACGTGTTCGAGGTAATATGGCTGAATTGATATATGTAAAGGATCAAGCTCAAAAAGATGAATTGAAAAAAAGTATAGCAAATGATAAGGAAGAGAACACTAATTATATGAGCGAATTTGAAAGTATTAATATTAGTGATGGGGAAAAGAAGGTATATGAAGAATTTCAAAAAAATATAACTCAGTATAGAAGTTTAAGAGAAAATGTTATTAAACTTGTAGATGAAGGAAATTTTGAAGAGGCTGAAAAACAATATGTACCAATACGTAAAGTAACTGAGCCAATGTTTATTTCTTTAGATAAGTTAATTAATATCAATGTGGATAGTGCAAAGTCAGCAAATGATAATATCAAGGCAATTAATGCATCATCTAACATGATTATGATGGCTTTAAGTATCATTGGCCTTATATTAGCAATTTTACTAGGAGTAATTCTATCTCGTGATATAAATAAACCACTTCAAAAAATAAAGATGTTTGGTGAAAAACTTGCAAATTATGATTTGTCTTTTGATTTTGAAGTTACTAGAAAAGATGAATTTGGACAAACGGGAGGTTCTTTAGTTATAGCACAAAATAACATAAAAGAACTTGTTAAAACAATAATTGAAAATTCTCAAAGTATGAGTGCTGCATCAGAAGAACTTTCAGCTACAGTTGAGCAAATATCATCAAAAGCTATAAACATAGATGAGGCAGTTAATACAATTGCAAGTAATATGCAGGAAGCTAGTGCTGAAACAGAAGAAATAGGAGCATCAATTGAAGAAGTAGATTCTAGTGTAATTGTACTATCTCAGAAAGCTATGGAAGGAAGTAATAATTCCAATGAATCTAAAGTTAGAGCAAAAGAAGTTAAAGATAGTAGTAAAAAAGCAATTGAAGAATCTCAAATAATATTCAATGAAAAGAAAAATAGGATGTTGAAAGCTATTGAAGATGAGAAGGTAGTGGAAAATATTAAAGTTATGGCTGGCACAATAGCTAGTATAGCAGAACAAACTAATTTGCTTGCACTAAATGCTGCAATCGAAGCTGCAAGAGCAGGGGAACAAGGAAAAGGCTTTGCAGTTGTTGCAGAAGAAGTTAGAACCCTTGCTGAACAATCAGCAGAAGCTGTAAAAAATATTCAAGAAACTATAGAAGAAGTACAAAAAGCCTTTAAAAATAGTATTGATACTGGAAATGATATATTGGAATTTATTAATACAGACGTACATAAGCAATTTACTGAATATGAAAAAACAGGCAATCAGTATTATAGTGATGCTGATTTTGTCAGCACAATGTCAGAAAATATTGCTGCAATGTCAGAGGAAATCACTGCCACAGTAGGACAAGTAAGTGAAGCTATGCAGAATATGGCACAAAATACACAAAAATCAAGTGAGCAAGCTGAAGAAATAAGAGAAAGTATGAATGAGACAACTCAAGCCTTAGAGCATGTAGCTTTAACAGCTCAAAATCAGGCTGAACTTGCTCAGAAGCTTAATGAAGTAATTCAAAAATTTAATATTTAATTATAGATATCCAAAGCAAGAATTAGACATATGCGGAACGTACCGAAATTAAACACATATTTATTACAGCGGACTAATGAAATTTTCGCTGGATGGGTTCTAAGTGGAAGGTTGCACCCATTTCTGCATGTTCCTAAAGTAAATTTATGACAAGCAGAAAGTGGAACAACCTTCCACAAATAACCATCACAGCTTAATCTCATATGCCGCTTGCACAAATATGTATCTAATTTCTAGTGTAGTGTTACGATTATAATTTCTCAATGATGCATGTATATTCCATTTATAAGTTTGATTATTCATTTGGATATATATAAAGGATAGTAGCTTTTTAGAGAAGCTACTATTTTTAATGTGGAATACATACACTTAATCCGTCTGAGAAAAACAAATGCAAATAAAAAATGTTGACTATGAAATAGAACAAATATAGAATAACATTATTAAATTTATTAAAGAGTTAAGAGGTTAGAATGACACAAGAAAATTCTCAGTTAAAAAAGAAAATTAAAAAGGAAAGAATAAGAATTAATAATTTAAGTGATTTTAGAGCGGCATTAAAACAAGAGGGATATGACGTAAATGGATTAGAGGAAGAGAAATTCATAGATAAAATTATAGATATTTTAAAACTAGATAGAAGTGTGGCGAAGAAAATTTTTACCTCTTTTAAAGATACAGCGGTTACTTATAGAGCAAATGATATTATGGACTTTATAGATTATATGAAAAAAATAAGCTTATTTGAAAATGAACATAATAAGTTATGCGAGAAGATAAGAAAAATAAAAAAGCTGAGTATAGCTAGAGTTGAGTATGAAAGAGAATTGAAAGCTAAGGATGATGTTGAGCATATAATAACTAGAATAGAAGAAATAAAAAGGGATATATCTGAAATAGCAAATCATGAAGAAAAAGAAAAATTATATAGTTTAGAAAAAGAAATAGAGAAAGAATATCTTTATGCAAAGGATATTGAGCTATTAAAAAAAATGCTTATTACTAGAAAAGAATGCTCAAGAGAAAAATATAATGAGGAAATAAAAATTAAAGTAGTATCTATAGAAATACCTAAAGACATAGATTACAGATATATTCCAGCCAAAATAGGTACTATAGAATATCATCAACATTTAAGTAATAATATACCTAGAATGCAACGTTTAACGAAGAATATAAATAAATATATGAAGGTTCATGAAAATGAAAAAACAACCTTTAAAATAAATCAAAGCAAGGCCTTGCAGGATTCTATAAATATAGCATTAGCAACATATGATAATAAAGAATTTAAGGCGATAAGTGGAAGTAACAATATAGCTGATTATTGTGTTGCACCTAAAGAAGAGGAGGCTGTTTTTAAAAGTAATAAGGTTAATAAATTAGGAGAATTAGGTATAGGATATAACAGAGTTAATGATAGTGAAAAGAAGATATTAGAGGAAATACATAAACAAATTGAAGAAAAAACATTGAAGGATGAGGGGAATCTAATCATATTAAGCAAATGGGAGCCTTGTCCAAGTTGCTATTTTGTAATAAGCCAGTTTTGCAAAATGCATCCACAAATAAAAGTTCAAGTGAAATACAGTAAAAAATATGGAGAATAAATATAGAAGCAGTTTTTGCAATAGTACTTTTTTAGTATTATTGCAAAAGCTGCTTTTTATTTATTATGAAAGATATGTTATAAATTTTATGCATATTTTAATAAGAATACTATCATAATAATATGTAAATATTAATTGAATACGTTGAAAAGAAAGGCCTAATAGCATTTGTCAAAAATCTGAATTTTCAAACAAAGGGGTAAAATAATTATTTGTGCTATAATGTATCTGTAAATTTGATTTTTATATAAAACTTTTAAAAATTACTAATTGGACCAATGTCTAATTATGATGAACAAATAAATTTATTAGTAGTTATTATTTTGTAAAACATTAATAGTTAAATTATTGACTACTGGGAGGGGCTATGAAATGAAAAAAATAGGACTAGCAATTCAAATTCTTATTGGACTTATATTAGGTATTACTGTAGGAGCGATTTTTTATGGTAATCCTGCTGTTGTAGCGTATTTACAACCATTTGGTGATATTTTCATCAGATTAATTAAAATGATTGTCGTTCCAATTGTATTTTCATCACTTGTCGTTGGAGTTGCAGGTGTAGGAGATATTAAACAAGTAGGTAAAATAGGTGGGAAAACAATACTTTATTTTGAAATAGTAACAACAGTTGCTATAGTAATTGGGTTGCTTTTAGCGAATTTGGTGCATCCAGGAGCAGGAATAAATATTCAAGAATTGTCATCAGTAAGTATTGATAAATATATGAGTACAGCAGATGCAGCATCTAAACATAGTTTTGCGGATACAATTATTAATATTGTTCCAACAAATGTTTTCGATTCTTTTGCTAAAGGAGACTTGCTTCCAGTAATATTCTTTTCTGTTATGTTTGGATTAGGTGTTGCTGCAATTGGTGAAAAAGGAAAACCAGTTCTTTCTATTTGCCAAGGAATAGCTGATGCAATGTTTTGGGTAACTAACCAGATTATGAAACTTGCTCCACTAGGGGTTTTTGGTCTAATAGGTGTAACTGTTTCAAAATTTGGAGTAGCGTCACTAATTCCATTAGGTAAATTAGTTATTACTGTATATATAGCAATGTTTTTCTTTGTATTTGTTGTTCTTGGCTTAGTAGCTAAATTTGCTGGGACAAGTATAATAACACTTATAAAGATTTTAAAAGATGAAATCATCTTAGCTTATACAACTGCAAGTTCAGAAGCAGTTTTACCAAAGCTTATGGAGAAGATGGAGAAGTTTGGTTGTCCAAAGGCTATCACATCCTTTGTTATACCAACAGGATATTCCTTTAATTTAGATGGATCAACCCTATATCAAGCAATTGCAGCACTTTTTATTGCGCAGATATATGGAATTCATTTACCACTTGCAACACAAATTAATTTAGTGCTTGTATTAATGTTAACTTCAAAGGGAATGGCAGGCGTTCCAGGTGCTTCTTTCGTGGTTTTATTAGCTACAGTAGGTTCTGTAGGAATACCAGTAGAAGGGGTAGCATTTATCGCTGGAATTGATCGTATTGTTGATATGGCAAGAACTACTGTTAATGTAATAGGAAACTCATTGGCTGTAGTGGTTATATCTAAGTGGGAAGGAAAATACGACGTTGAAGAAGGAAACAAATATTTTAAAACAATTACAAAGACAGCAGAGTTAATGTAATTAAAGAAGTTATTAATTACCTGCTTAAGCTGGAGAAAAAATATGTATTTTAATTTTTACATATCAAAATAAATATTTGAGGGGCAGCATTCAAAGTGTTGCCCCTTCTTCATGTCTTTTTAGTTTTTTTGTTTACAACTAGATGGATTTTTGGATTGCTACTAAAATTTTTTGAAGCATTGTTTGAAATATTATGAAATAAAGAAATCATAATAAAATATAGTCGGTAAAACCAATGGAATAATGCTATTTATTTGATTAAAATAAAAAAATAATATATAAATTTGGAATAATTAACAAGTAAACCTATACAAAAAGTGTTGACTATAGGATAGAACGAATATAGAATAACATTATTGAATTAAACTTTGAGTTCAATTCAGATACTCTAAAAAAATAATATTCTAGGTGCCTATATTAAAAGGAGTTGACAATAATGAGAGATTTAAAAAAGATTATAATTATCCCATTAGTTGTAATTTTTTTTTGCAGTAATTTATTTTTTATTTATTTGTTAAAAGAAAAGAAAGTAGACCAAGAACCAATTAAGCCTAAAATAGTTTTAATTTCACACATTAAAACTAATCCTTATTGGCTCAGTATAAAGGCAGGAGCAGAAAGGGCTGCAAAAGAAAGGGGAGCAGTAGTAGAATTTTTAGGACCTATGACTGCAAGTACAGAGGATGGGCTAAATATTTTTGAAATGGCAACCTCGGCAAAAGTTAGTGGAATAATAACTTATGTTCAGGAGGAAGGAAAATATAAACAAAAAATCAATAGTGCAATAGAAAAGGGAATACCAGTAGTTACAATAGATGCAGATGAAGAAGATAGCGATAGACTGGCATATGTTGGTACTGATAACAATTTAGCTGGACAAGTTGCTGGGGAAGCTATGGTGAAACAAATAGGAAAAGAAGGTAATGTAGCTATAGTAATGGGAGGTAAAAATGTTAAAAATCAAAAGGAAAGGGTAGAAAGTTTTACAAAATATATAACTTCAAATTCTAATTTGAAAATTGTTGACACAGATTCTTCTGATGCAATGCTGCTTGAAGCTGAAATTATAACGAGAAAAATATTAAATAGAAATAATAAAATAGATGCTTTATTTTGCACTTCAGCACTTGATGGAATAGGAGCAGCTAAAGCAGTAAAAGATTTAAATTATAAAGACAGGGTGAAAATTATATGTTTCGATGATTTAGAAGAGACCTTGAAAAATATTAAAAATGACTTGGTTTCAGCAACTATAGTTCAAAAAAGCGATGAAATGGGGTATAGAGCAGTTAATATTGTCATGGATAAAATTCAAGGAAACAATATTAAGAATTTTAAATCTTTAATAGATGTAGATGTCGTTGATAAAAATAATGTAGATGCTTATATGCAGGGAGGTAATAAATTTGAAAACTAAGAGTTTAAACAGCAAATTTATTATGTTTGTTATATGTTTAATAATTCCTATAGGCATATGCAATATAATATCCTTAGGTATGAGTAAAAAGATTGAAGCTAGATATTCTACTATGCTTAATAATATGCTTATGACAAATGAAATTAGGCAGCATGTAGATAATTCTTTAGATGATTTTAATCAATACATATTAAATGGCAGTAGAGATAAGAAAGCTAATTATGATATTGAAATAACGCTTGCCAAACAGAAAATTAATACACTTAAAATAAATTCTGATAATGTAAATCAGTATATATTAAGAGATTTAGATAATACACTGGAATCATATATAGAAAAATCTAATAATACAATCACAGCTTATGAAAATAGAGAGGGATATATTTTTTATTATGATGATTTTATAGCAGCTAAAAATATAGCATCTTATTGCGATACCCATGCGGCTACCTTAATGCAGAATCTTTTAGAAACCAGTAGCATAACTTATAAAGAATTAAATAGAAACAGTAATGTAATTTATGTTGCTCTAACAATATATCTTATAGTAATTTTAGCTTTATGTGTATTATATGCTTTAGTTTTTATAAGGAATATATCTGGAGGTTTAAAAGGAATAGTTGAAACTTCAAATAAGGTATCTAAGGGACAGTTTGAATATTATGAAGGAAATAAAACAGATATATACGAACTTGACATACTTATAGAAACTTTTAATACTATGGTTAAAGACATAAAAGAGCTTATAAGTTCCATAAATGAAAAGCTTTTACTAGAAAAAAAGCTTAAAGAAGAGGAAATGAAAAATCTTCAATATGAGAATGCTTTAAAAGAATTTGACTTAAAAGTACTGCAATCTCAGATAAATCCTCACTTTTTGTTTAATACTCTAAATTGTATAAATTCTACGGCTATGATGGAAAATGCTACAACTACAAGTAAATTAATAAAATCAGTGTCTAATATTTTAAGATATTCTTTAAGGAGTACAAGCACAAATGCATTATTAGAAGATGAAATTAAGATTGTAGAAGACTATATTTATATTCAAGAATGCAGATTTGACGATAGAATTAAATTTAATTTAAGCGCAAATATGGATATGAGAAAAGTAAAGGTACCGGGAATGACCATACAGCCACTAGTTGAAAATGCCTTTATACATGGTATTGAAGGAAAGGAAGAAGGAGGATATATAAATATTGCTATATATGCAGAAAATGATGAATGCAATATTGTAATTGAAGATAATGGAGTAGGTATTTCAAAAGAAATTTTAGATAAGATTAATAATTATGATTACAACACAAAACACACTGGTCATACAACTGGTTTAGGAATAAATATGGTAGAGAAAAGACTGAGATACCTATACAATAAAAATAATATGTTTAAAATGGAAAGTGAAGAGGGGAAAGGGACAAGGGTTTATTTGAAAATACCTATAATGGAGGATGAGAGTAATGATGAAGATATTAATTGCTGATGATGAAAGGTATGACAGAGAAACGGTTAAACATATAATAAAAGATAATTTTTTAGAAGAACTAGAGATATATGAAGCGAAAAACGGAAGAGAAGCAATTGAAATATCTGAAAGGATTAGACCTGATATAGCTATAATTGATATAAAAATGCCTGGGATAGATGGGATACAGGCATTAAAGGAAATGCTTGCTACCTCACCTAATCTTTATAGCATAATTTTGACAGCGTATGATTATTTTGATTTTGCATTAGAGGCGGTTAAGATCAATGTTAAAGAATACCTTTTGAAGCCTTTTGCAAAAGATGAAATAATAGATAAAATTTCATTAGGAATAAAATGGGTTAAAAAGGAGCAAGATAAGAGAAAAAGTGAAATTGAAGATAAAGAAAAAATATATACTTTATTGCCTGTTCTTGAAAATCAATTAAGTGATCTTATTATAAATGATAAGCTGGCAGGGGTAGATTATAGAATGTACTTACAATGTTTAGATATGAGTTTTATAAATAGTTATGCAATGGTTATTTCAATAAAAGATAAATATGATTATAAAGATATTAACAGAAATGAAAAGGATCAAATTAAAATTAAAATAGGTGAGTATATTAAAGAATACGTTAATAGAAGATATAAATGTATAGGAAATTATGTATTCTATGAAGAATTAACATATTTTATACAAATAGAAAATGAAAAAACTAGTGATTTTAAAAATCTAGAAATTGATCTTGCTTTTAATTTAAGACAAGAGATAAAAAGGCGCTTTAATGTATCCATAAGAGCAGGGCTTGGAAAGGCCTTTGATTCCGTAGAGGAAATAGTTGAATCATATAGACAAGCTACTAAATGTTTGGTGTATAATTCTGATAATGTAAATATAATATATATTGATGATGTTGATGGAAAGATAAGTAATGATGGATTTAGTGAAGAACCTTCAACTAATATTAAAAACAATAAAAATAAAAGCATGAATAAAATGAAAATGAAGTTGTTTGAAAATGTAAAAGGCTTCATTAAAGAAAATATTGAGACGGAATTAGAACTGGAAAAAGTTGCTGGTAATTTTGGCTTAAGTGTATATTATTTTAGCAGAACCTTTAAAGAAGTAACTGGAATTAATTTTTCGGAATATGTAAATAAATGCAGAATAGATATGGCTAAGGAACTTCTTTCAAATGGAGAAATGAATGTAAAAGAGGTCTGTTATAAGATTGGCTACAATGACCCCAATTATTTTAGCAAGGTATTTAAAAAATATGAAGGTGTGAGTCCAGTTAATTTTAAAGCTGCTATAGAAGAAAGAGCGTAGTTATTAATTATTTTAGAAAGAGTGATAGTTATCAAGAACAAGTTTAGTATTCTTATCTCTATATTAATAGTATTAAATCTTACAGGATGTTCAGTCAGTAGAAATATTCATGCATCGGAGAGAAAAGAAGATAGTTTATCTAAAGAAGTAGTTGAAGAAGAAAAGAGTACACATATACCAGATACAAAAGAAATTATATACACCCTATGTTCAGATGACTTCGGAGGGCGTTTAGTTGGTTCAGAGGGCAACAAAAAAGCTGAAAATTATATTATAGGGATACTAAAAGATTTAAAACTGGAATCATTATTTTCAGGAGAATATTATGAACCATATACCCAAGAAGTTTATAAAAAATATGGGTTAATTAATGATAATGATAAACCAGAAACAAAAGAAATTCATAATTTGGTAGGAATTATTAAAGGTATGGATAGTACAAAGGCACTAGTTATTTCAGCACATTTTGACCATATTGGATATCAAGATGGGAAGATAATTAGCGGAGCACTAGATAATGCCTCTGGTGTAGCTACATTAGTGAGAATAACTGATAACTTAAAGAAGAGGTCACAAAATAAAATTTTTAGCCAAGATGTGATCATTGCGTTTTTTAATGGTGAAGAAGAAGCACAACAAGGAAGCAAAGCCTTTGTTAAAGAAGTAAAAGACAAGTATTCAAGTTTATATGATATAAATATAGACTGTGTTGGTGGAAAAAATGCGGGAAAAATATCTTTAAATAACAGTAGTAATTTATCCAGCAAGTTAACAGAAGCAATGAAAGTTACCTTTAAAAGTAATGGGATGGATTTTTCAGAAGTCAAATTGAAAAATGATACAAGTGATCAAAAAAGTTTTGAAAAAAAGGGAATCCCTAATATCTATATAGGCCAGGATAATTTACAACCATGTATCCATAATCCAAGTGATAATCCAGACACTTTAGATTATAATCAAATAGACAAAGTTGCAGATGTATTAAGTGATTTTATACAGATAAATGATGGGAAGACTTTTGAAAAATAAGTTATAAGTAATTAGTATAAAAAATATCGGTATTTAAAGAGCAATATATTACTATAATCATTAAATAATTCAAGTTAATTCTTATTTTAAAGAGTTAATTTGGATTTTTTTTATGCTTTAGTGTTCAGAAAATCACCTGCTAAGCAAGTGTCTTGGCTTTATTGTAGAGACACAGCAAATGCAGATCACAGAAATTATATAAAGGAAGTATAGTTAATAATGAATTAATCCAAGTGTTTTTCTAGTAAAAATTTGCTATATAAATACAGCAATATAAAATTATAACTCAGCCAATTAGTCTATTTGAAACGTTTACTTAAAACTATATAATTAGCATTGTAAAAGAACTTAATTATAAAAAAAGGGGAGAAATAACATGAAATCTAAAAAAATGATTAAAGTATTAGGCTTAGCATTAAGTGGGGTATTAATATTTTCAGCCCTAACAGGATGTGGAGCAAAAAAAGATGGTCAAGCTGCAAGCAATGGAAATAAGAAAATAAAAATTGGTGTAAGTATGGATGACTTAAGACTTGAAAGATGGCAGCATGATAAAGAAATTTTTGAATCAGAAGCAAAAAAATTAGGAGCTGATGTTGTTTTCCAATCTGCTAATGGAGATGATCCAACTCAAATGTCTCAAGCAGAAAATCTTATATCTCAAGGTGTAGACGTTTTAGTAATCATACCACATAATGGGGAATCGATTGCACCTATAGTTGATGAAGCACATCAAAATAAAATAAAAGTTTTAGCTTATGACAGACTAATAACAAACAGTGATTTAGATTATTATGTATCTTTTGATAATGTAAAAGTTGGGGAATTACAAGGAAAAGCAATAGTAGATAAAACTCCAAAAGGAAATTACTTTATGATGGGTGGATCTCCTACTGATAATAATGCAAAGTTATTTAGACAAGGACAAATGAATATAGTAAAACCTTTAGTTGATAAGGGTGATATAAAAATAGTTGGAGACCAATGGGCAAAAGACTGGTCAGCAGAAGAAGCTTTAAAGATTATGGAAAATGCTTTAACTGCAAATAACAATAAAATAGATGCAGTAGTTGCTTCAAATGATAGTACTGCAGGTGGAGCTGTTCAAGCTTTACAAGCACAAGGTTTAGCAGGAAAAGTTTCTATTTCGGGACAAGATGCTGATTTAGCTGGATGCCAAAGAGTTGTTGAGGGAACTCAAACAATGACAGTATATAAACCTATAAAGGATATTGCTGCAAAAGCAGCTGAAATGGCAGTAAAGATGGCTAAAGGTGAAGAGATTCAAACAAATGGAACAGTAACTAATAATGGTAAGAAGGATGTACCTTCAGTATTACTTACTCCAATAGCAGTTACAGCTGACAATATGATGGCTACAGTTGTAAAAGATGGCTTCCAAAAGTTTGAAGATGTATATAAGAATGTTCCAGCAGATAAAAGACCAAGTAAATAAATAGTATCTTGAGGTTTGAAGGTGACTTCAAACCTCAGTATTAGAGAGGAGACAGGCATTTCATGAGTGAGTATATTTTAGAAATGAAGGATATAGTCAAAGAATTCTTTGGAGTTAAAGCATTAGATGGAGTTAATCTAAAAGTTAAAAAAGGTGAAATTCATGCACTTTGTGGTGAAAATGGTGCTGGAAAGTCTACCCTTATGAAAGTTTTAAGCGGAGAGCATCCAACAGGCTCTTATTCAGGACAAATAATCTTTGAAGGTAATGAATTAAATCAAACAGGGATAAAAGATTCTGAACGTGTTGGGATAGCAATAATTCACCAAGAATTAGCACTTATTAAACAATTGTCCATAGCAGAAAATATCTTTTTGGGAAATGAAATTGGTGAACGTGGCTTAGTGAACTTTAGTGAACAGTTAAATAAGACAAATGAATTATTGAACAGAGTTAAATTAAATGTTAGTCCTCTTACTAGAGCAGGAGACTTAGGTATTGGACATCAGCAATTAGTTGAAATTGCAAAAGCTTTATCAAAAAATGCAAAATTGTTGATTCTTGATGAACCTTCAGCTTCTTTAAGTGAAGGAGAAGTAGAAGTTCTAATGGGAATATTAGATGATCTAAGAAGAGATGGCGTTACATGTATATATATTTCACATAAACTTAATGAAGTTACAAGAATTTGTGATAATGTTACTGTAATTAGAGATGGGTCAACAATAGGACAAGTTCCTATTAAAGAGATAGATCAAGATAAATTGGTTCAAATGATGGTTGGAAGGGAAATGAAAAACTTATTTCCAAGAGAAGATCATGAAATTGGTGAAGAATTTTTTGAGGTAAAAAATTTAAATGTTTTTGATCCTTTCAACAAGAGTATTAAAAGGGTAAAAGATGCAAATTTTACATTAAGACGTGGAGAAATACTTGGGATTTCAGGATTAGTTGGGTCAGGCAGAACTGAAATGGTTGCAAGTATATATGGAAGTTTTCAAGGTGTAAATAATGGTGAAATATATCTTGAAGGTAAAAAAGTTAGCATAAAAAATCCAAGTGAGGCATTGAGTAAAGGGATAGCAATGGTTCCAGAAGATAGAAAAAAAGATGGAATAATTGCAGGTATGAGTGTTGCTAAAAATATGACAATGAGTAACCTTTTGAAATATAAAAAGGGACTTAATGTAATAGATAATGATAAAGAAATGATGGATGTTTTAAAACTTATTGATGATATAAAAATTAAGACTGCAACTACTGAACTTGCTATAAAAAATTTAAGTGGAGGAAATCAGCAAAAAGTAATACTTGCAAAAAACCTTTTAGCTGAACCACAAATATTAATACTTGATGAACCTACTAGAGGAATTGACGTTGGAGCTAAATATGAAATTTATAAATTGATTTTTAAATTAGCTAAACAAGGAATATCAATAATAATGGTTTCGTCAGAATTGCCAGAAGTACTTGGAATTAGTGATAGAGTTCTGGTAATGAATGAAGGTGAAATAAAGGCAAGTCTTGATAATAATGGTCTAACTCAAGAAATGATTATGAAATATTCAGTAGGAAAGAAAAGTGAAAATGTAGATGAAAATCATAACGAAGAAGTTGTATCTTCTATAGGAGGGGTATAAAATGCAAATAAGTAAAAATAAAAGTATGAGTGTAGCTTCAGAAAAAGGAAACAAATTTGGCTTAAATACTATATTTAAGTCTAAGATGACAACAATATTAATAGCAACAGCAGCAATATGGGTGTTATTTACCTTTTTAACAGATGGAAATTTTTTAACAACTAGAAATTTATCAAACTTATTTAGGCAAATGTCTATTACAGGAGTACTTGCTATAGGAATGGTATTTGTAATAATTTTGGGTGAAATAGATCTTTCAGCTGGGTCAACTCTTGGGTTGTTAGGTGGTATTGCAGCAATTTTAAATGTTTGGTTAGGTTTTTCAGCTATTCCAACAGTAGTTATAACTTTAATACTTGGTGTAATTATGGGAGCATGGAATGGATATTGGATAGCATTTAGAAATGTACCATCCTTTATAGTTACCTTGGCAAGTATGCTTGTTTTTAGAGGTATATTAATAGGTATTACTGGTGGTAACACTGTAGCGCCATTAACTCCAGACTTTAAAGCAATAGGGCAAGCTTACCTTCCAACAGCTTTTGGATATGTATTAGTTGTATTAGCAGTAGCAGGTGCAGCATATTTAATATTAAATAATAGAAAAAATAAACTTAAATATAATATAGAAGTTAAACCAATGGGAGTTGATATCGCAACTATTGTGGGAATTGGAGTAGTATCTTTAGGATTAGTATTAATTCTTAATGATTATCAAGGCTTTCCAATACCAGCCTTTATAATGTTAGTTCTAGCGTTAATACTAGGGTTTGTAGGAACAAAAACTATCTTTGGTAGAAGAGTATATGGAATTGGTGGTAATAGAGATGCCGCAAGATTATCAGGTATAAATGTTAAAAAACATATCATAGTTGTTTATTCAGTATTAGGCTTACTTTGCGCAGTAGCAGGTATATTACTTACAACAAGATTAAATGCAGGTTCAGTATCAGCAGGACAAAATGCAGAAATGGATGCTATAGCATCATGTGTTATTGGAGGTGCAAGTTTAGCTGGTGGTAGTGGTACAGTTGTAGGAGCATTAGTTGGAGCTCTTGTAATGGCAAGTATAGATAATGGTATGAGCATGATGAACACACCAACCTTCTGGCAATATATCGTTAAAGGTTTCATATTACTAATTGCAGTATGGATGGATATATCATCTAAAAATAAAAAATAATTTAGGTTGAAATTATATTAATCATTAATTTCTATAGATAATAAATCAATTTTATAGATATTCAAAGCGAGAATTAAAATTATGTGGTTACTTACCGAAATATGATACATTTATCTTTCACATGCCTGCTTCCAGAAAAATGTATCTAATTTCTAGTGTAGTGTTACGATTATAATTACTCAATGATGTATGTATATTCAATTTATAAGTTTGATTCTTAAATTGGATATCTATAATTTAGAAAATTAGTGGAGTTTATTTGATTATAAGCTAAAAAATAAGGAGATGTACTTATGTGCTGGTTTAGGCATTTAAAGATATCACAAAAATTAATATCAGCTTTTATGGTAATTGCAATTTTAATGGGTGTTGTTGGATACATTGGAATATATAATATGAATAAGATCAATTCTAATGCTGTTACTATGCATGATTATAATTTAGAAAAAATAAAATATTTAACAACAATCAAGCAAAATTTTACAGATATTAGAGCTGGCTTATTAGAGCTTGTGTATCAAGACAAATATGAAAAAAAAGATGTTTTAGAAAAGGAGATATATTCATTTATTAATGAAAACTATATCCAAATTGATAAATATGAAAGTTCATTACTTTCAAAGGCAGACGAAGCTACATTTTCAGAATTGAAGGAAAATGTAAGTGTTTATTTAACCGCATGTAATAAAGTAATTAATTATGTAAATGAAAATAATTATAAGGATGCAGAAGCTAGTATAGTTGGTGTTACTGAAGCTAGGAAAAAGATATATACAAATTTGAGTGATTTAATAGAAAAAAATAATCTGGAAGCAGATAGTTTTAATGAAGCAAACAATTCAACTTACACAACATCATTCTATCTTGCAATTTGTATAGTGATATTGGGCTTTATAAGTGCAGTTTCTTTAGGATCATTAATATCAATATTTCTTTCAAGGCAAGTTAATAAAGTATTAGCATTTGCTGAAGCACTTGAAGGTGGGGATTTAACCAAAGGAATACAAATTAATTCAAGAGATGAAATAGGAAAACTTTCAAAAGGCTTAAATAATGCTAATGAAAGTATAAAAAAATTGATTGTTAAAGTAATTAACAGAGCTAAAGATATAAATTCAGCTACTGAGGAATTATCTGCAACAACAGAAGAAATATCACTTAAAATGGGAAATGTTAATAAATCAGTTGAACAAATATCTAATGGAACACAAGAATTAAGTACTACCGCTAAAGAAGTAACAGCTTCAACGAAAGAAATAAGTGTTACTACAAATATACTTGCACAAAATGCAAACGAAGCAGAAATATCTATAAAAGAAATACATAAGAGTGCTATTAATATAAAAGAAAAAGCATTAAATAATATTGAAAAAAGTAATGTTATTTATAATGAAAATCGTATAAGCATTATGAAAGCTATAGAAGATTCAAAAATAGTTGAAGAAGTTAAAATGATGACTATTTCTATTGGAGAGATAGCAGAGCAAACTAATTTACTTGCATTGAACGCAGCAATAGAGGCTGCAAGAGCAGGCGATCAAGGTAAAGGGTTTGCAGTAGTCGCAGAAGAAGTTAAAAAATTAGCAGAACAATCCTCAAAAGCAGTTGCCAAAATTCATGATATGGTTTTACAAGTTCAAGCTGCTTTTAAAAGTCTGTCCAAAAGTGGACAAGATGTACTTGAGTTTATGTCTGCAGATGTTAAACCTACTTATGAACTGCTTATGAATATAGGACTTAAATATGAGAAGGATGCTGAATTCATGCATAACCTGATAGGGAATTTTGCTGAGTCATCAAAACAAATTGATGATGTAGTGATGCAAGTAAGAAGTTCAATAGAAAATTTATTCGGAGTTGCTCAAGAATCAAAAATTAGTACTGAGGAAATATCTAATAATATTAATGAAATCACAATAGCTATAGCAGATGTTGCAAAATCATCTGAAGATCAATTAGAGCTTTCATATGAACTTAATAAAATGGTTCAAAAATTTAAAATAAATTTATTATGAAAAAGTTTACTTAAATATATTGACTTAAGATAAAAATGGAAGTAAAATAAACTTATTAAAATACATTTAAAAAGTTATTTAAAAATATTTTTAATTATAAATTATAAAATGAGGAGGCTATTACAATGAAAGAATATTTTGGAAATGTTTCAAAAATAAATTACGAAGGACCTGGTTCTAAAAACCCTTATTCATTTAAATATTATAATCCAGATGAAGTAATTGGCGGCAAGACTATGAAGGAACATCTAAGATTCTCCTTATCTTATTGGCACACATTAACTGCTAATGGAGCAGATCCATTTGGAGCTGGAACTATGCTTCGTCCATGGGATGATATAACAAATGAAATGGATTTAGCTAAAGCCAGAATGGAAGCAGCCTTCGAGTTGATGGATAAATTGAATATAGAATATTTTTGTTTTCATGATAGAGATATTGCTCCAGAAGGAAAAACTCTACAAGAAACTAATGAAAATTTAGATGAAATAGTTGCATATTGTAAAGAGTTAATGAAGAAATACAATAAAAAACTTTTATGGGGAACAGCAAATTGCTTCACAAACCCAAGATATGTTCATGGCGCAGGAACTAGCTGTAATGCAGATGTATTTGCTTATGCGGCAGCACAAATTAAGAAAGCTCTTGAAGTAACAAAAGAATTAGACGGAGAAAATTATGTTTTCTGGGGCGGACGTGAAGGTTATGAAACATTATTAAATACTGATATGGGCTTAGAATTAGATAATTTTGCTAGATTACTTCAAATGGCAGTTGATTATGCTAAAGAAATAGGATTTACAGGTCAATTCTTAATAGAACCAAAACCAAAGGAACCAACAAAACATCAATATGATTTTGACACTGCAACAGTTTTAGGATTCCTTAAAAAGTATAATCTTGATAAATATTTTAAAGTTAATATAGAAGCAAACCATGCTACTTTAGCACAACATACTTTCCAACATGAACTTAATTTTGCAAGAATTAATAATTTCTTAGGAAGTATAGATGCTAACCAAGGAGATCCAATGCTTGGATGGGATACAGATCAATTTCCTACAAACATATATGATTCAACTTTAGCTATGTATGAAATACTTAAGAATGGTGGACTTGCTCCAGGTGGAGTTAACTTTGATGCAAAAGTTAGAAGAGCATCTTTTGAAAAAGAAGATTTATTCTTAGCTTATATAGCTGGAATGGACACTTTTGCTAAAGGCTTAAAAGTAGCTCACAAGCTATTAGAAAATGGTGAATTAGAGAACTTTATAAAGGATAAATATGCAAGCTTTAGCGAAGGAATTGGTAAAGAAATAGTTGAAGGTAAAGTTGGTCTTAAAGAATTAGAAGCATATGCATTGAAAAACAATGAAATTACTAATAAATCAGGAAGACAAGAATTACTAGAAGCTATAGTTAATCAATATATATTTGAAGATTAATACAATTAAAAGTTGTAAATTTTAATTTAAGAAAATTTGTAAGGATTTCTTGATTAATTGAGAATTAATATTTGAAAATTATTACTTAGAACTTATTTATAAGTTCTAAGTAATCTTACACATCTCAATTCAAGAAATCCTGAACGGATTTCCACATTAATTGGTAATTGACAATTGAATATTGATAATTGGAAGAAATACTAAATAAATTATTTATAAATTAGGAGAGATTTTCTATGAGATATTTACTTGGCTTAGATATTGGTACATCCGGGACTAAAACAGCTTTATTTGATGAAGCAGGAAATACAATAAAGACAGCTACCTTTGGTTATGATTTATTTCAGCCACAAGTAGGCTGGGCAGAGCAAAATCCAGATGACTGGTGGGAAGCTTGTGTTAAAGGAATAAAGGCAGTTATTGAAAAAAGTGGTGTACAAGCCTCTGATATTAAAGGTATTGGCTTAAGTGGCCAAATGCATGGACTTGTCCTTGTAGATAAGGATCACAAGGTAATAAGAAATTCTATAATTTGGTGTGATCAAAGAACAGAAAAAGAGTGCGATTACATGACAGAAGTTATAGGTAAAGAAAGATTGATTAAAATAACAGGAAATCCTGCCTTAACTGGATTTACCCTTTCAAAATTATTATGGGTTAGAAATAATGAACCTGAAAATTATGAAAAGATATATAAAATTCTTTTACCAAAGGATTATATTAGACTTAAATTAACAAATGTTTTTGCAACAGAAGTTTCTGATGCCAGTGGAATGCAGATGTTAGATATCAATACTAGAAATTGGAGTGATGAACTGCTTAAAGATTTAAATATTGATAAGAATATTTTAGCAGACGTTTATGAATCAGTAGTGGTTAGTGGAAAAGTTACAGAAGAAGTAGCTAAGTTAACTAACTTAGCAGTGGATACTCCAGTAGTTGGTGGTGCAGGTGACCAAGCAGCAGGAGCTATAGGAAATGGAATAGTAAGTGAAGGAATAATATCAACTACTATAGGTACTTCAGGAGTAGTATTTGCAGCAACAGATACACCAAGATTTGATAAGGAAGGAAGAGTTCATACTTTATGTCATGCAGTACCAGGAAAATGGCATGTAATGGGAGTAACTCAAGGAGCAGGACTATCCTTAAACTGGTTTAAAAGAACTTTCTGTGCTAAAGAAGTAGAAGAAAGTGAAAAAGCTGGAGTTGATATATATGATTTATTAACAGAAAAGGCGGCAAAATCAAAACCAGGTTCAAATGGAATTGTTTATTTACCATATTTAATGGGAGAGAGAACACCCCATATTGATCCAAATGTTAAGGGTGCATTTTTAGGAGTTTCCTTAATAAACAATCATGATGATTTTGTTCGTAGTATCTTAGAAGGAGTTAGTTTTAGTTTAAAGAATTGTCTTGATCTTATTGAGGATATGAAGGTAAATATTGAAGAAATAAGAGTAAGTGGTGGTGGTGCAGAAAGCAGTGTATGGAGACAAATATTAGCTGATATTTTTGGTTATGCATTAACTACAGTAAAAGCTTCAGAAGGTGGAGCTCTTGGAGTAGCAATACTTGCAGGAGTTGGTGCTGGAATATATGATTCAGTAGAAGATGCCTGCAGTAAGATCGTAAAAGGAAACTTGAAGGTAGAACCAAATGCAGATTTAAAAGAAGTATATGCTAAGGTTTATGAAGTATATAATTCAGCTTATCCAAGAATTAAAGATATTTAAATAACATTAAGGGCACATTTGATTCAATATCGAATTTAGATGTTGATATTAAAATATAAATACTTTTATCATTACAATAATAATGATATTATTTAAGAAAGCTACTGTCATTGAGGCACATTCGAAAAAATAAGAAGTTCATTTATTGGCTTTTCTTTAAGCTCAATCAGCAAAATGGCCTAATGGATTAACTAGAATATTCAGGGTGACGTTTGAGTTGTTACTTATTTTCATGTGCCTTATATGATAGATGAGAGGAGTATTGTAAAATTTGATAGAAGTAAATCACAGTAAAATAAAAGAAACGAATAGAAAAAAAATAATAACATTATTGTTAGAAAAAAATGAAATTACTAAATTAGATATTTCAAGAATTTTAGATATAAGTATAACCACAGTATCTACTAATATTACTGAATTGAAAAATGAAGGTATAGTAGAAGATGTAAGGCATTTAGAATCTACTGGTGGTAGAAAAGCTATTGCTGTAAAGCTAAGTGAGAATTGTAAATTTTCAATTGGAATTGCATTAACACCTAATAATATTAAAATAGCTTTGGTAAATTTAAAAAAAGAAATTATTGAAAAATTAAAGATAAGACATAAAAATAATGGGATAGAAAATTTAATTGAAATAATCAATGAAAATATAGCTTTACTTATGGAAAAGCATAATTTAGATTCTGAAAAAATATTAGGAATAGGTATTTCATTACCTGGAACTGTAGATTTTGAAAATGGAATAATAAAATATTCATATTTGCTTGGGATTAAAGATTTTAATTTGAAGGAGAAATTTGAATATTTAAATGTACCTATTTATGTGGACAATGAAGCTAATTTATCAGCATATTATGAATTTTTAAATAGAAAGAATATTTTAAAAAACTTATTATATGTATCTATAACTGATGGATTAGGTCTTGGAATAATTATAGATGGCAAAATATATAGAGGCGATAATGATTCATCAGGTGAATTTGGACATATAAAAGTAGCTCTAAATGGTAAAAAGTGCAAATGTGGAGCTAGAGGATGTTTAGAAGCATACACATCTATGAATTCTTTAGTAGATGGTTATAATGAAGTTTCGTTAGAGGCAATATCAGACGTAGAAGAGTTTGAAGAATTGTATCTTAAAGGTGAAGAAGCAACAAAAAAAGTTTTAGATAAATACTTAAAAATATTAGGAATGGGAATATCAAATTTAATTATGTTATTAGATCCTAATACTGTAATAATAGGTGGGGATATAAATAATTTGTTAAATGATAAAATAGATATTTTGAAAAAGAATATATATAAGGATAATTTATTTACAGATGAAAATAATTGCACTATAAGTGTAGCAAGTTACAAAGAAGCTTATTTATTAGGTGCAGCAATGATGCCTATAGAAGAATTTTTAGAAATTAAATAATGAGTAGTTTTTACTACTCTTTTAAATTAAAAACTTATTAAACTAATTTTAAAAACCTGTTTTTAAAATTACATTTTGAAAGTAATGTACTAAATGTATTTACTTAAATATTACCAATAGTCAAAAATAAAAAACAATAGTAACAGTTGATAATACAAGTAACAACTATTAAAGAGACCCCGTAGGGGATTTCCAACATAACTGTAACCTGTAAATTGAAAACTGTAAACTAAAAGGAAAGGTTGAGTAAAATGAAGTTTTTTTTAGACACAGCAAATGTAGACCACATTAAAGAAGCAAATGAAATGGGAGTAATCTGTGGAGTAACAACAAATCCATCACTAGTAGCAAAAGAAGGCAGAGACTTCAATGAAGTAATTAAAGAAATAACAGAAATAGTTGATGGACCAATAAGTGGAGAAGTAATAAGTGAAGATGCAGCAGGAATGATTAAAGAAGGAAGAGAAATTGCAGCAATTCATAAAAATATGATAGTAAAAATTCCAATGACAGCTGAAGGCTTAAAAGCAACAAAGGTATTATCTAGTGAAGGAATAAAGACAAATGTAACTTTAATATTCTCAGCAACACAAGCACTACTTGCAGCAAATGCAGGAGCAACTTATGTAAGTCCATTTTTAGGAAGAGTAGATGATATATCAATGATAGGAATGGATTTAGTAAGAGATATAGCAGAAATATTTGCAGTACATGGAATAGAAACAGAAATAATAGCAGCAAGTGTAAGAAATCCAATTCATGTAATTGAAGCAGCTAAGGCTGGAGCTAATATAGCAACAATACCATTTAATTTAGTAATGCAAATGCTAAAGCATCCATTAACAGATCAAGGATTAGAAAAATTTAAAGCAGACTGGGCAGCAGCGTTTCCAGTTAACAGTTAACAATTTACAGTTTACAGCATAATTGAAATATATTTATTATAAAAGTGAGGTAAAAAATGAGTAGAGAATTAGATAAGTTATCTATTAATGCAATAAGAGTATTATCAGCAGATGCTATAGAAAAATCAAAATCTGGACATCCTGGGTTACCACTTGGTTCAGCAACAATGGCATTTACATTATGGGCAAAAATGAATCATAATGGAAAAAATCCTGAATGGGATAATAGAGATAGGTTTGTATTATCAGCAGGACATGGTTCAATGCTTGAATATTCATTACTACATTTATTTGGATATGGATTAACCGTTGAAGATTTAAAGAATTTTAGACAAGTAGGAAGTTTAACACCAGGACATCCTGAATATGGTCATACTAAAGGCGTTGAAATAACAACAGGACCGCTTGGACAAGGTATTTGTAATGCAGTAGGTATGGCAATAGCAGAAGCTCATTTAGCTGAAAAGTTTAACAAGCCAGAGTATAGCATAGTTGATCACCATACATATGCTATAGTTGGTGATGGATGTCTTATGGAAGGAATTTCAGGAGAAGCATCATCACTAGCAGGAACTTTAGAGCTTGGAAAATTAATTGTGTTATATGATTCAAATAATATTTCAATAGAAGGAAATACAGATATAGCTTTTAGAGAAGACACCGCAAAGAGATATGAAGCTTATGGCTGGCAAGTATTAAAGGTTGCAGATGGAAATGATATAGATGCAATCGAAAAGGCAATAGCAGAAGCTAAAACAGAAACTAAAAAGCCATCAATGATAATAGTTAAAAATCAAATAGGTTTTGGATGCCCAGCAAAACAAGGAAAAGCATCAGCTCATGGAGAACCTTTAGGAGCAGACAATGTAAAAGCTATGAAGGAAAACTTAGGCTGGAAAGCTGAACCTGCTTTCTATGTTCCAGACGAAGTTTACACAAATATGAACGAACATATAGCAAAAGGTGAAAAGACTGAGACAGCTTGGAATGAATTATTTAAAGCTTATTCAGCAGCTTATCCAGAATTAGCAGCAGAATATACAAAATGGATGAGTGGAGAAATTGATAAAGATGCATTATTAAATAATGAAGAACTTTGGAGTTTTGATAAAGAAATGGCTACAAGAGAATCTTCAGGAATAATGATAAATAGATTAGCTAAGCTTATTCCTAATTTTATAGGTGGATCAGCAGATTTAGCACCATCTAATAAAACTCATATGAATGATAGAGGAGATTTCTCAGCAGAAGATAGAAGTGGATCTAACCTTCACTTTGGAGTTAGAGAACATGCTATGGCAGCTATAGCTAATGGTATGTATGCTCATGGAGGACTAAAGGTATTCTGTGCAACCTTCTTTGTATTCAGTGATTACATGAAAGGTGCTATGAGATTATCGGCTCTTATGAAGCTTCCAGTAACTTATGTATTAACTCATGATAGTATTGGAGTAGGGGAAGATGGTCCAACTCATGAACCAATAGAACATTTAGCAGCACTTAGAAGTATGCCAAATATGACAGTGTTTAGACCAGCAGACTCAAAAGAAACAGCAGCAGCTTGGTATTATGCTGTAACAAATGGAACTACACCAACTTCATTAGTATTAACAAGACAAAAGTTACCACTATATGATGGATGTCCTAAGAGAGCATTAAAGGGTGGATATATCCTTAAAGATTCAAAGAAAGAAACTCCAGATGTACTACTAATGGCATCAGGTTCAGAAGTAGAATTAATCTTTAAAGCAGCTGATGAGTTATCAGCAAAAGGAATTGATGCAAGAGTAATAAGTATGCCAAGTTTTGAGTTGTTTGATGCTCAAGATGAAGCTTATAAAGAATCAGTAATGCCAAAGAGCGTAAGAGCTAGACTAGCTGTTGAAGCTTTAACATCCTTTGGATGGCACAAATATGTAGGTCTTGATGGTGACGTTGTATCTTTAGATACTTTTGGAGCATCAGGAAATGCAGATGCATTATTTAAAATGTTTGGATTTACTGTAGAAAATGTTGTTGATAAAGTAATGGGAATAATTAACAAATAAAAAGCCCACAACTAATCTATAAATATATTAAAGTGAATAGCTAATTTGTTTTAAGTTATGTTAAAAAGATGTGTATATAGTGTGTGTTAAATAAATCAGAAAAAATTAAATAAAATTAGAAAGTAGCTTGAAATATATTTATAGGTTATTAATAAATATAGAGAGGACGATAAATTTGACTATTAAAAGTGTTATGGACAAGGAGTTCAAAAAATATGGGCAAGTATTAAAAAATTATGATTGCTCAGAAATAATTGAAAAAATGAATGATACACCATTACCTAAAGATGTAATATATGAACCATCAATAAAAGAACTTGAAGCATTGGAAATAGCTAAAGAACTTCAAGCTAGAGAATATGGTGAATTACCTATTCAAATAGGATATTGTAATGGAAATAATTATTTGCTAAATGCTGTTGAATACCATAGATCATCTGAAATAAACATTGCAGCAACTGATCTTATTCTTCTTTTAGGATTACAGCAGGATATTGAAGACGATTACTCATATGATACGTCTAAAATTGAAGCTTTTAAAGTACCAAAAGGAACTGCAATAGAAGTTTATGCAACTACACTTCACTATGCACCATGCAATGTTTCAGAAGATGGATTTAGATGTGTTGTTGTTTTACCAAAAGATACAAACTTAGCTTTAGAAAATAAGCCAGAAGTTAAAGGTGAGGATGCATTGCTCTTTGCTAAAAATAAATGGTTAATTGGTCATAAAGATACAGACTTAGGTGCCCAAGGAGCATTCATAGGCCTAGTGGGAGAAAACATACACCTATAAAAAAAAGCGCTTTAGCGCAACCAAGATCATAATATTAAAGTTACAACGCATGTAAATAGTTTTAGCAAATTGATGAATAGTTTCTTATTTAATTAGTCACTACTCAATTTTCAAAATAGTGAAAAGCACAATTAGGAACTTTTTCAGCGCAACCAAGATCATAAACAAAAAATATAAATAAGCTTTAAATTTAAATTTATTATAAATTGGAGGAATATAAAATGAATAATACACCACAAGTAAAATTAGGAATTGTAGCAGTTAGTAGAGATTGTTTCCCAATGGAACTATCAGTTAATAGAAGAAAGGCAGTTGTAGAAGCATACAAAAAAACTTATGGAGATATTTATGAATGTCCTACAGCAATTGAAAATGAAAAACATATGCTAAAAGCATTGCAAGAAGTTAAAGAAGCAGGAGTTAATGCACTTGTAGTATACCTTGGAAACTTTGGACCAGAAACTCCAGAAACTTTACTTGCTAAAGAATTTGACGGACCAGTTATGTTTGCAGCAGCTGCAGAAGAAACAGGAGATAATTTAATTGGAGGACGTGGAGATGCTTATTGTGGAATGCTTAATGCAAGCTATAATTTAGCACTTCGTAATATTAAAGCATACATTCCAGAATACCCAGTTGGAACTGCAAGTGATGTTGCAGATATGATTAAAGAATTTGAACCAGTAGCTAAAGCATTACTTGGATTAAAGAACTTAAAAATTATTTCTTTTGGACCAAGACCTCAAGACTTTTTAGCTTGTAATGCACCTATAAAACAATTATATAATTTAGGTGTTGAAATAGAAGAAAATTCAGAACTTGATTTATATGCAGCATTTAATGCTCACAAAGATGATGCAAGAATTCCAGAAGTTATAGCTAGTATGGAAAAAGAATTAGGCGAAGGAAATAAAATGCCTGGAATCCTTCCAAAGCTTGCTCAATATGAAATCACATTATTAGATTGGATGGAAGAACATAAAGGTTCAAGAGAATATATTGTATTTGCAAATAAATGTTGGCCTTCATTCCAAACTCAATTTGGATTTGTACCATGTTATGTAAACAGCCGTTTATCTGCAATGGGTATACCAGTTGCATGTGAAGTAGATATTTATGGTGCTTTAAGTGAATACATTGGAACTTGTATAAGTGATGATGTTGTAACTTTACTTGATATCAACAATACTGTACCAGCTGATATGCATGATACTGAAATCAAAGGTAAATTTAACTATACATTAAAAGATACTTTCATGGCTTTCCACTGTGGAAATACTGCAGCTTGTAAATTATCTTGCGGTACAATGAAAAATCAAATGATCATGGCTAGAGCATTAGAACCAAATCAAGAACCAAATATTACAAGAGGAACACTTGAAGGAGATATCGTACCTGGAGACATCACATTCTTTAGATTACAAAGCAATGCAGATGCAGAACTTACTGCTTATGTTGCAGAAGGAGAAGTATTACCAGTTGCAACACGTTCATTTGGAGCTATAGGAGTATTCGCAATTCCTGAAATGGGAAGATTCTACCGTCACGTATTAATTGAAGGAAGATATCCTCACCATGGAGCAGTTGCATTCGGACATTTTGGTAAAGCAATGTATAATTTATTTAGATATTTAGGAGTTAAAGAAGTTGGCTTTAACCAACCTAAAGGAATGCTTTATAAAACAGAAAATCCTTTCAATAGATAATTAAATTAATGACATAAATCCTTTAAAGAGAGTAAAGTATAAAGGAACGTACAAAAAATTATAGTACGTTCCTTTTTTTATTAATATGCTCTCATTTTATTTTTATGAAGAATAGCATTTCATAGTATACTGAATTATTACTGTATTAAGCTTGTACCTATTTTATATGCTTTTTCACAATCTAAAGGAAATTGCTTTGCCCTATGAGCTGCTTTTTCCTCTTCAGAAAAGGCATCAGCTTTATATTTCGAGTAATCATCAAATTGATAAGTATTGTTAGAATACATTACTTTTGGCTTTGTAAATATACGTTCTATAGGTGCAGCTAATGTATTTAATATTAGGTTATAATTAAGTTGTTCCATAAATTCTTGTGGAACATTCATTGTATAAATAAAGGCTGTAGGCATTTTTTTAGGAGCAATTGAGGAATGGTTCTTATCATATACCAAATATGGGAAAAGCAATCGTTCTAAAAAAGCTTGTAATTGACCTGTTATATTGCTGAAATATATTGGAGAGCCAAAAATTAGTCCATCAGCTTGAGAAACTTTTTCTAACACTTCTTGAAGATCATCTTTTATAGCACATTTTCCGTAATTTTTACTTTCGAGTCTTTTACAAGCAAAGCAGCTTTTACATCCAGTGTAGTTTAAATCATACAAATTTATTATTTCAGTTTCTATTTCACTATCCTTTACAGAGTCTTTTACTCCATCTAAAGCTTTTTGAAGTAGAGTGGCTGTATTTTTATTTTTTCTTGGACTTCCATTAATTGCATAAACTTTCATTTTAACACTCCTTGTGCGGTTTATATTTTTGCATTTATTATTTTATGTTATAATTATAAAACATAAAGTTATGAATATAGAAGTATGCAGTTTTTTCTGTGTTAGTATAAAAAGTATACTATAGAATTTACAAGAGGTGTAATTATGAATGATGATGTGAATTTTGGTCAAGGATTTCCAAACACTAACGTTTATGATAATCAGTGTCTAACTATGTATCTATTTAATATTTTAGGTCAAAAGTGGAAATTGCCTATCATTTGGTATTTAGCAGAAAAAGATACTGCTAGATATAATGAATTAAAACGGAGAATTAAAGGAATTACTAATATTATGCTTACTAAATCCTTACGGGAATTAGAAGAACTTAATGTTATTCAAAGAACACAATATAACACTATACCTCCTAAAGTTGAGTATTCCTTAACTGAAAGTGGAAAATCGCTATTACCTGCTTTAAGTGAATTAAATGTATGGGTAGGGGAACATATGAAAATAGATAATATAAAGAAGAAAGAGCAATAGGTTAATATAGTAACATATTGGTGGGAGGAGATACAATGAAAAAGGAAGAACAAGTTTTAATTGGTTTTAGGGAATTATATAACAAGATGGCTTGGCTTAATAAATCTAAGATGGAAGATAGTCTAAAGGGCTATAAGTCTTCAGAAGTGCATTACATAGAATGTATTGGAAGAAATGTAGAGCCAAATGTCACAAAACTTGCTGAATCCCTTTATATGACAAGGGGAGCCATAAGCAAAATGACTAAGAAGCTTATAGAGAAAGGTATTATAGAAAGTTATCAAAAGCCAGATAATAAAAAAGAAATTTATTTTAAACTTACTGAGCAAGGACAAAAAATTTATAAAATTCATGATAAACTGCATAAAGAGTTTCAAGAAAGGGATAAAGTTGTATTTGAAAAGGTAACGGAGGAACAATTTGATAGTATGCTTACGTTTATTAATAAGTATAGTGAGCATTTGGATAAAGAAATAAAGAAACTGGACTTAGACATAAAATCAGAATAAATGCGAACATCGAATTACGAGCAGCTAAATTCTATGGAGAATAGGCTGCATTTTTATTGTTTATTATTTTGTTGACTAGGAAACAAAAAGGTGGTATGATAAATATGTTTCCTGGGAAACAAAATAAATTTAGTTAGGAGAATTAAATGGATAAATTTAAATCACACAAAGAAAATAAAATAGAAGAAACTGTAGATAAACATGCTTTGATTTTTGGCCTTATATCTGTATTTTTATGTGGAATAGGCTTCAGCATAATAACTCCTGTTATTCCATTTTTAGTACAGCCCTATGTAAGTAATGAAGGAGAGCAAGCAATAGTTGTTACGCTACTGATGTCTGTTTATGCAATCTGCGTGTTCTTTGCAGCACCTGCACTTGGAGCTTTAAGCGATAAATATGGGCGTCGCCCAGTATTAATAGTATGCCTTTTAGGTTCTGCAATTGGGTACTTAATTTTTGGGATAGGGGGAGCTCTATGGATACTATTTGCAGGCCGAATAATTGAAGGCATAACAGGTGGTGACATAAGCACTATCTTTGCATATTTTGGAGATATAATTCCTCCCCAAAAGAGAACTAAATACTTTGGATGGATGAGTGCAGTTGTAGGTGTAGGAACTGTAATTGGTCCTACTCTAGGAGGAGTACTTTCAAAGTTTGGTTATTCAGTGCCAATGTATTTTGGAGCAATAATAACTTTATTGAATGTTGCATACGGATTCTTCTTTATGCCTGAGAGCCTTGATAAGAATAATAGATTGAAAGAAATTACATTTGTAAGACTAAATCCATTTACGCAGCTTGCAAATATACTTTCAATGAAAAGCTTAAAAAGGTTGCTTATTTCAGCTTTTTTACTTTGGATACCTAATGGTTCATTTCAGGCGGTTTTTTCTCAATTTACAATGGATACTTTCAATTGGAAACCTACATTAATTGGACTAATGCTTTCAATTATTGGATTTCAAGACATCATTTCACAAGGTTTTATAATGCCAAAGCTTTTAATAAAACTTAGTGATAAACAGATAGCAATTCTTGGAATGCTCTCAGAGATTATAGGTTATAGTCTTATTGCACTATCAACTTTAAGTTCGTTTTATCCTCTTTTTATCGCTGGAATGTTTATATTTGGCTTTGGTGATTCAATCTTTGGACCTTCCTTTAATGGTATGCTTTCTAAGTCAGTAACTTCTAGAGAACAAGGAAGAGTTCAAGGAGGAAGCCAGTCCATTCAGGCTTTAGCAAGAGTAATTGGCCCGGTGATAGGAGGTCAGATTTATGTATCACTTGGACACGCAGCCCCAGCATTTATGGGGATGATTTTAATTGCAGGGGCTATAAGCGTTTTGTATAAGGGTACAAATGCAAATATGTAATTAGAAGGATGATATTTTATATTGTTGATATGATGGTTTGAAATATTATTTATGTCTTGGTTATTTATAGTGGACAAGTTTATTACATAATCATTTGTGAACTAGGTAAATTAAGAATTACAGCATTATAATTTCATAGAAGATATATTTTTGTTAAAGTATCTTCATACAGAAGAACAAATGGAATTTTTCAAGCAGTGGTTGAATAAATATTTGTAATAGATTAGCGAAATAGGAGTGAACTATAAAATGTCTAGACTGGAAAAACTAATTATTACAATGGAAACAATAAAAGCAATTGAAGATATGTCTTATTTTACTCATGTACTGATATTTGATGATTTACTTATAGTTGCACAAAAAGAAACTAATTGTTTTGTTTTGAAAACAACAAAAGGATTAATTATAATAGATGCTATTTGGCCATGTGAAGAGGCATTTAATGCAATTATTTCTGCAATTAAAGAGGTTGGGTGGAAGCCAGAAGAAATAAAAAAATTAGTATTAACTCATGGACATGTTGACCATACTGGATGTGGAAAATGGATTGTAAATGCTTTTCATGCTAAAACATATCTATCAAAAAGAGATGATATATTTTGGGAAAAGGAACCAGCAAAAAAGAATAGGCCTGAAACCTGGAAGGACTATAATATAGATGTTTATGTGAAAGATGGTGACATAATTACTCTTGGTGATAAAACAATTTATGTTTATGGGACTCCAGGGCATACACCAGGAGGTCTTAGCTTTATATTTAATGTAACAGAAAACAATAGTATATATCAAGCAGCCTTATGGGGAGGTCCTAATCCACCAAGAAACTTACCAGATATTATCACTTATATGAAGTCCTTGGATTACTTTATGGAGCAGGCAGAAAACAAAAATGTTGAGATAGCACTTAGTAATCATACAGGGGTAGATAATGGAATGGAACGTATTGCATATTCACAAAAAAGAATGAGTTATATGCCTAATATTTACTTAATTGGGCAAAGTGGATTCCGTAAATATTGTCAGGTGTTTCGGAATCTATGTTATGAAAAATTGGAAAGTATATAAGTCTTTTTGGTTAACAGGAAGACAAATTGCTTTAGATTTTAATAAATTAATGTTATTTATTTACTTTGACGCGACGTAATATATTATACTAGTGTTGAAGGGGGATTTGAAATGGAACTGCAGACCATTAGTCAAGTATCTAAGGCATTTAAAATTTCAACAAGGACCTTAAGATATTATGAAGAGATTGGATTAATCGAGAGCTTAAAAAAAGAAGGTTATGCGTATAGAACATATGATGATAGTGTTATAAAAAGACTTAAGCAAATTATGGTTTTGAGAAAGCTTAGATTGTCATTGAAAGAAATTGAACAGATATTAAAAAATAATGAAATGTCGTATGCTATAGAAGTCTTGAACGATAAATTACAAGAATTAAACCATGATATTAATGCTCTCGATAATGTGAAAAATGCAATGTTAATGTTCATTGATAAATTAATGGTTATAAATGAAAAAAATATGCTTGAAAAGGTATTAGATGATGAAACCCTTATTCATACTATTTTAGCTATAGCTGATATAAACAAATCATTTATTGCAAAGAAAATAGGAATGGAGGATTTGAAAATGGCTAATAATATATTAAATACCTTAAAAAATGTAAGAATAGTATACTTACCACCTATAAAAGCAGCTTCAATTTGTGCATATGGGAAAGAACCTGAAGATATGGCACTGAAAAAGCTTATAGAATTTATTGAGAAAAGTGAATTATTAAAATATAAACCAGATGCAAAGCTTTATGGTTTTAATAACCCTGGACAACAAGATTCAGAAGGAAACTATGGATATGAATATTGGATTACAATACCAAAAGATTTTAAAGTAATGGCACCGCTAGAAAAAAAGAGCTTTGCTGGAGGCTTGTATGGAGCTCACTGCATTAAATTTGGAAATTTTAGCGAATGGCAGCAATTAGAGAAATGGGCAAATAATAATGATGAGTATGAACTAGATTATAATAGAGAACCAGAAGGCATGTGTGGCTATCTTGAAGAGCATATGAATGTATATGAATATTTTACTACGCTGGATTCAAAAGATAAAAAGTTTGATCAAATAGATTTATTTATACCCTTGAAAAGAAAAAATAGATAGGTTTTATTTTTAAAGCAACTTTGAAAATCGTAGTTCATAATGAATTGCGATTTTTTATTCTTTACGAGGAATTTATAATGCAGCAAAATCTGTGGATAATATATGAAAAAGGCTATTTAAGTGAGTTGTGTATAAGAGAAGAATAAAAAACAAATCATATTCGCCTGCATAAAATGTTCTGATATGCAGCATAGCTGCCATTTCTAATGTGTATATTTTATCAAAATCAAATTAACCAATGGTTAATTTTTATGAACAAAAAATGATAATGCTTCAATTGTTTAAATTAGGTAGCTTTGTTATGATTTAATTAACGAAGTTAAAGTTAATTAAATGTATATATATGATGCAAAAAGAATCATTCAAGATATAAAGATTTCCAAAGAAAATCAACATTCATTGATCAGTGAGTATTGAACATTGATAATTGCAATATATAGATAAATGAGGGAGTTATTATTATGAAAATAGGTGAAATTATTAGACAATGTAGAAAGAAAGAAAATCTTACTCAAGAGCAAGTTGCTAATTACTTAAATATTAGTGCACCAGCAGTTAATAAATGGGAAAATGGAATATCTTATCCAGATATAACGCTTTTGTCACCGCTTGCACGAATTTTAAAAATTGATGTTAATACTTTATTAGCCTTTAATGAAGAGTTAACAGCTTCAGAAGTAAATAAATTTGGAAAAGAGATTAGTGAAATGGCATCAAAAGAGGGATATCAAAAGGCTTTTGAAAGAGGCAGTGATTTAATTAAACAATATTCGAATAGTGATGATTTAATATTAAGAATAGCATCAATATTAAGATTGTTTTTAGTTACATCTAAGCTTGAGGAAAAAGATAAATATGAAAGGAAAATTATTGCTTGGATTGAGTTAGTAACAGCAAGCAGCAATGAAAAAGCAGCATCTATGGCAAAGATATCATTAGCTGCAATATATAGAGAGAGAAAAGAGCATGAAAAAGCTCAAGAAATTTTAGATAAAATTCCAGACCTTGAGTTAGACACAGAGAAAAAAATACAACAGGCACTAATACTTGAAAGCAGTGAAAAAATTGAGGAGGCTTATGGAATTTGTGAGGACATACTGTTTAAGGATGCACAAGAAACAATATCTGCTTTATTTTTAATAATAAGGATGTTATTAAAAGAAAATAAATTTAGTGAAGCAGAAGAATATACAGAGCGAGCTAAAAAAGTAGCTGAAGCATTTGATTTAGGGGGATATCAAAAATATAGTTTTGATTTATATTTAGCCAAAGAAAAAAAGGATAAAGAAAAAACTATAGAACTTATTATAAATATGGTAAATGAAGCTGACAGTATGGATCATATCAAGAAAAGGCTATATAGGCATAGGAAATGGAAGTCTCTCAATAGTTGGAGTAAAGATAAGTATGAGAACTTAGCCAAAATGAGAATAAAAAAAGATAAAACTCTTGATTTTGTAAAGAATGATCCTAGAATAAAATTCCTGTTAGAATAATAGTGAAATTAGTTGGGAATCAATTATAGAAAACTCGTTCTTTGAAAATTAATAGTGTAATATTTTATGAAAATGGTATAATTAGATTAATATGGATAGTAATTTGAAATATAGATTGAAAAATAGTGTTTCACGAAAAATTATTATTTATATATTCTATTGTTAAGGAAGGAGTTGATACATATGAAATTGAATAAACTTATATTTTTTAAAAACATGGAAAGGGTGATTATGTTTTAACCTTTCTAAAAACAGGAGGATATGATGAATAATATTAAAAATGAAGTGTTAATTTTGTTGACAGAGCAATGGAATGATTGGGAAGCAAGTTATGCCATTGCAGTTCTTAATTCTTTTTCAGATTATGAGGTAAAAACAATTGCAGTTGATGATATGCCAAAGAAATCAATGGGTGGCATTAATGCATCTGTTGACTGCATCATAAATGATTATCAGAGCTTTAATAACCTTGCTATGGTTATTCTTCCAGGTGGTCTTTCTTGGGAGGAAAATGATTATGATGAGATTGCAGAATTTATTAAGAAGATAATGAAATTACAGATTCCTGTGGCTGCCATTTGTGGTGCAACCACTTTTTTATGTAAGCATGGACTACTTAATAATGTTAAGCATACAGGTGATAATCTAGAATTATTTACAAATCAAGAAGGATATATGGGAGAAGCATTTTATATTCCAGCACAAGTAGTTGTTGACAATAAAGTTATTACTGCAAATGAAACTGCAGCGGTTCAATTTGCTTATGAAATTTTTAAATTATTAGAGATTGACAATGAAGAAGAATTGAAGCAGTGGTATGATAACTTTAAAAATGGAGCAATTCGCTAGAATATAAGTAAATTCATATATATAAATTAATTTGAATATATGTTATTATATCTCAAAATTAAATGATAAAGTAAAATATCGCACTATTCGTAATGAACTGCCACTGTTTAATTGACAGGAAGCAGCTCAAAACAGAATAGATTTGCGATATTTTTTTGAAAATATTGCTTTCTACTATTAAAAAATAAATATACCAAAGGATTGAATTTGAAGGGGTGAAATATATGAAATTTAGGAATCCTATGTTAGTTGTAAATGATATGGAAAAATCAAAAATATTCTATAAAGATGTTTTAGGATTCTTAAAATATTTCATAATAGCGAATAGAAAATATATTGATAGGAGAAGAAATGAAATGATTGATTTATTTAGAGCATTTACTACAAAGGAAGATTTTTTTTATGATGGGGCATTTATTGCTAAAATAAAATATCAACAGTTTCAACCTAAATCACATAAAGAAACTTATAAAAATGAAGTTATAAAAAGTAATAGGCGACTTTGTGTAATCAACTGTAATGGATATATTGATAATGAAATTGCAGAATCATTGACAGTTTATTTAATGATGAATGTAACAGTTAAAGACTCTGTTCAACCAGAAATTATTAAAGATACTGGAACTTTATGGCGTAGTTTTTCAAAAGAAGAAATTGCAGATTTTAGTCATTTAACAGGAGATACAAATTCCATTCATCTTACAGAAAATCCAGTTGTACAGGGAATGTTTATTCTAAAAGAACTTTGTGATACAACTAAAACTAATGAAATAGAAGTGAAATATATTTACCCTGTATATGGATGTACACCAGTGTATATAAAACATGAAGGAAATCTTATCAATGGATTTAGTAATGGTATATTATGTTTCCAAGCAACTCTGATTTAAAATATTATTAAGTTTATGTTTTTTAGATGGAAGTTCGAAATTATTTTTATTGAAAATCAGATGTTGCGTAATGTTATTAAAGTATGAATCACTAAAAATAAATAGCAAATTGTAAAATCGTATTATTCAAGAGATTGAATTTACGATTTTTTTAATACGTAATTCTACTAAAGCGTGCTTAATTTATATCAAATCTAGAGACTGTACTATTAATAAATGGAGAAAAGAATTAAAAAAGGAATGATATTTAGCTGGAAAATTATGTTGTGATGAAATAGATATAATCATAAATAGAAAACAAAAGCAAGTATATCATATGAATAAAACTAAATGGCCCACTTTTAATTAATGGAGGTTTCAAATGAGTGATTTTTTAAAATATTGGTTTAGTGGTTTTGAAAAAGGATTAGAAAATTTAAACGAGGATGAGCAGTGTAAATTATTATCGGAGTGTGGAAGAGCATGTTCTGAATCATAATGATAAAACGCTAAATTCAAAAATTGGGTGGACAATTGATGGGAAAAAGCTTAAATCAAGAAATTTATCAACAGATTATACTATTGAACAAGCATTAAATGATATAAATAAGTTTCAATTAAATACTATAAATATACCTGTAATTGTTGAAGTAAATGATATTGATTCAAATAATATGTTAATTAATAAAACAAGTGAAAATAAAGCAATAGATTTAATTAAACAGTTAAAGAATAAAAATTCAAATATAAATATAATTCTAGAACCATATCCTTGGATAGCTCAAGGAGCAAAAGCAGAAACTGAATGGAAGCCAAATAATATGAATGATTTCTTTACTAATTGGAGGAAAAATAAGTAATTATGTGCATTTTGAAATAGAAGTATGCTAAAAATGGATAATGTTGTATAATAAATTATATAAATATGTGAAATAATATTATAGAAAGTGGTGAATGAAATGAGGAGATTTAGATCTTATGAATTTAAAATAAGTATATTTATACTTATAATTGCTTCGTTTATTATACCAGCTAATATAATAAATAATGGAACTTCAATAGTATATAATTTTGGATTTCCATGTAACTATTGGTCAATATACCAAGGGAATGAAGGCAGTTATCAACTTTTTAATAATATTTTTAATGGAAATAGAGGAATGTATATAAATATACTTGGTTTATTCATTAATTTAGTTGTTATTTATGGATTGGTGATGCTATTAAAGAAAATATATATTAGAGTTATTAAAAACTAAAAATAAATTATAAAAATTAAGGCTATAAACCTTGTAAAAAGTGTTTATGGCCTTTAATTAAATTTTTATTGACTCTGACCTTAGGGAAGAAATTAAAATAATTATAAAAGGAAGTTTAATAATTTTAAATGATTTTATAGGAGGTTAAAGAATGATAACAGGATATTACATTAGCAAAGACAAATCAAAATTACAGATGGATATGATAAAGAATTTATTGAAACAAACATATTGGGCAGCTGATCGTCCAGAAGAAACTATAATTAAATCAATTCAAAATTCTATATGTTATGGAATTTTCAAAAACAATGGAACTCAAGTTGGCTTTGCAAGGATTATTACAGATTATGCTACTACTTATTATTTATGTGATGTGATTATTGACAAAGAACATAGAGGAAAGGGGCTAGGAAAAGTACTTATTGAATTTATTACTAATGATGTTGATTTGAAAAACTTGCGTGGACTATTACTTACAAAGGATGCACATGGATTATATAAACAGTATGGTTTCGAAAGAGATACAGAAAAATTTATGCAAAAACCTATACTGTCATAATAGTCAGTTATGTTAAAGATAGGAGACAAGAAATTGAAATTAAAAGTTTTAGTAGATAACAACACTTATATTGATCAATATTACTGTGGAGAACCGGCTGTTTCTTATTATATTGAAGATGGAAATACAAAATTATTATTAGATGTAGGATATTCTGACTTATTTATTAAGAATGCATATGAATTAGGTGTAAATTTAAATGAAATAAATACTATTATTATTTCACATGGTCATGATGATCATACAAGAGGACTACAATATTACTTTAAAGAAAATGATAGAAAAAATATTAATGTTATTGCTCATCCAGATGCGTTTAAAGAAAAAATAAATGGAAATTTAAAAATTTCTTCTCCTATTTTACAGGAGGAATTAAAAGAGAAATGCAAATTGATTCTTTCAAAAGAACCTACAAGAATAAGTGAAAATATGATTTTTTTAGGAGAAATCCCTCAAAGCAACAATTTTGAAAAGAGGAAAGCTATTGGTAAGCAAATAGATGGGGAAACGACAGTAGATGATTATGTAATGGATGATACAGCGATTGTATATAAATGTAATAATGGAATCTATATTATTACAGGATGTTCCCACAGCGGAATTTGCAATATAGTTGAGTATGCAAAACAAGTTTGTAATGAAGATAGAGTTTTAGGAATTATAGGTGGCTTTCATTTATTTGAAGTAAATGAGCAAGTGAAGAATACAGTAAATTATCTGAAACAAAATAAAGTAAAAGAACTATATCCTTGTCACTGTACATCTTTTGCTGTTAAAGCAGAAATACATAAAGAAATACCAGTTAAAGAAGTTGGAGTTGGATTAGAAATACATTGGTAAAGAGGAATTCATATTAATATTAAATTTAATATTTGTCGAGAGGACGTGATATTTTGGTTTTTTTAATAATACTATTAATATTTGCCTCTTACATTATAATTCAAATGGCAATTGATAAATCAATAAATACTAAATTATTAAAAGAAAATAATAAGCTTTTAGTTGAAATAAGGAATTTACTTAAAGAGCAAAACGAGAAAAATAAATAGACAATAAAAGCTTATAATAAGAATATGCTTGTTGTATGTGAAGAATTTAAGGTTATCTGGAAAGAATAGATAATAATATTATTTAAGTATAATTGTAAAAATCGCAGAAAATATCAAGTATGTACGTTTGCCTTATCTTATAATTTTTTTTGAAAGATGAGGTGCTTATTATGAAAAAAACTAAGTCATATTTAAAGAATTTTGTAGGAACAAGTTATGAAGTTGGTACAAAGATTGGAAATTGGGTTTTAGCACAGCCTAATTTATTGAAAAAGGTGATTTTACCACCAAAGGCTTATCCTCAAAGTAAATTAACAGAAATATTCAATTTGCTTGACCAATATAGCAGTGGTGTAAATGAGGAAATAAAAGGTTTTGCAGATACAATTGGAATTTCAAAAGAGCAAGCTGTTTTTTATGCTATGACATATTTAGAGCGTGGATGCAGTTTGATTTCTGCAGCTCCAAACAAAACTGATTTTGGACACACTTTGATGGCACGAAACTATGACTTTAATGATGAAATGGAAGAAATGTGTTTTGCATATACAGCTATTAGTGGAAAGTATAGTCATATTGGTTCTACTCTCAACTTATTTGGTAGATGTGATGGAATGAATGAGCATGGGTTAGCAGCTTGTAAAGCTAGTAATGGATTGCCAGTTGGTAACTTTGAAGGAGGAGAAAAAGCAGGTGTGACTGGTTTCTCTTTTTGGGTTGTTATAAGAAGTATTTTAGAAAATTGCAAAAATATTGAGGAAGCTATTTCTTGGGCAATTGATGCACCTATTGGCTATAACATAAATTTAATGCTTGCAGATAGTAGCGATAATATTGCACTATTGCAGTGTATAAATGGTCATAAAGCATATCGGATTTTGCATAAGGACTCTGAGCAAAATTTTTTAATTTCTACAAATCACACTGTTTTACAGGAAGTAAAGCCATATGAAAAGATGATTATTGAAAATTCAGTAATTCGTTATAAAACAATAGAAAAAATGTTTTCTGAAAAAGAAAAAGTATCAGCAAATGACTTGAAGAATATACTTTCAACCTCTTATCCACAAGGATTGTGTTGTCATTATTATCCTGAGTTTTTTGGGACTTTACGTTCTATGTTGTTTGATACAACTGATAAAAAAATAGAAATGACATTTGGTTCGCCAAAAGCAAATGATTGGAAAACTTTTATGGTAGAAAAATTACAAGAAGAAGAAGTTATTGTAAATCTTCCATGTGAAAAGGCAGAAAAAGATTTTTACAATATTACTTATTAAAAAGGAGGAGACTGCATTGAAGGATAAGCAAATCATTGGAAGAGCAATTATATTTATTGAAACAAATTTGTATGAGCCTTTGACTGTAGAATCAGTTGCTAATGCAGTTTCCTATTCTTACTATCATTTTCATCGTTATTTTCAAGCAGTTATGGGAGAAACTATTGGCAATTATATTAGAAGCAGAAGATTGACTCAAGCAGCAAGTGAACTTATATATAGCAACAAAAAAATTTTAGATATTGCAATTTCACTATATTTTGAGTCGGCAGAAAGTTTTACAAGAGCTTTTAGAAAGAGGTATGGAATTACACCCACTGAATACAGAAAAAATGGTGTTGATAGGTTGATTGGGTGTCATCAGCCTATTGAAATTAATAAAATAGCAGAATTAGACTATTCGAATCTGTCACCAGAAATAGTGATGCTTGAACCTAAATATATTGCAGGATTTAGATTTTGCATGAGTATTGAAAATAATAACACAATTAATATGTGGGAAAAGCTAAATGCACAATTGGTGAAGCAAAATTATATTTCAATGAATAATAATAGGTATAGTATTTATGAAACAGGTGATACATGCTCCCAAAATACATTTAATAAAAATAGTGAAGCTACTTTATTTATAGGAATTGAAACAACACCTGATAATCATGTCCCAAAAGGTATGAAGTTAAAAGAGATTAGTGGTGGAAAGTATGCTAAATTTATACATAAAGGTACAGTTGAAAATTTGATTTATACTTATTATTATATTTGGGGTATTTGGTTACCTAATAGCAATTTTCAGCTTGATGATAGAGATGATTTAGAATGTTATACAGAAAAATTTTTAGGAGCTGAAAATGAAGCATCACAAATTGAAATTTATTTTCCATTAAAATAAATATTAATAATACCGACTTATAGGTATATTATAAAATAAAAATGAAAGGTGCAAATTATGGGGAAAATAAAAAAAGTATTAGTTTCATATTATTCTGGAACTGGAGGAGTTGAAAGAGTAGCTAAGGTATTTAAAGAAAGTTTAATTGAAAGAAAATGTGAAGTAATAATTCACTCAATGGACCTTTCAAAATTTACTAATTACAAAGATAAATATCAGGATATAGTGAAGGAAGTAGACCTCATTATTGTTTTATATGCAGTTTATGCCTTTGGGGCGCCTAGACCTGTGGATAGATGGGTAGAAAATTTGCCAAAAACAAATAAATTACCTGTAGTTGTTGTTTCAGTGTCTGGTGGAGGAGAGATTTGGCCAAATACATCATGTAGAGTAGCAACTATAAAAGGAATAGAAGGGAAAGGTTATGATGTCATTTATGAAAAAATGATGGTTATGCCTGCAAATATGCTTTGTAAAGTAAATGATGACATGGCAATGCATCTTATTAATAGTATACCTATGAATATTAATAATATCTTAGAAGATGTTTTTTCAGGTAAAAGGCATAGAAGCAGATTTAAAATTAGTACAAGAGTTTTGATGCCGATAACAAATGTTGAGAAAAACGCTGTAAGAAATTTTTCAAAAGACCTTATGGCAAATGAAGTGTGTACTGGTTGTGGCTGGTGTTCTTCAAATTGTCCAATGGGGAATATAGAACTTAAAGAGGATAAGCCTATGTTTAAAAATAATTGTATAATGTGTTTAAGATGTTTTTATGGATGTCCTAATAAAGCTATTCAAAATGATAAAGTAAAAGGTTTATTATTTAAGGAAGGCTTTAGTCTTAAAGAAATTGAAAAGAGAATGGAAGGAAAAGAGCTTAAACCAATTAATGAGTGTTGTAAAGGGCTTGCATGGATTGGTGTAAAGAGATATTTGTTAGGAAGAGAATAAATATTTTTTGTTATCTTTAAAACTAAAGAAATATTGAATTGGAAAGGATATCGAAATAAGATATCCTTTTTAATTGTCCGTGAAAGTATAAAAATTTCGATTATTTAAGCCAGTTATATAAACGCTTAAGAATGATATGGCTTGTAAAAATGTGATTAAAAGAGAGCTTGGCGCAGCCACTTTTGTTCTAAAAAAATATTAACAAGGCAATTTGATAATAAAGGTAGAGCCTTTTCCTAATTCGCTATTAACTTCTATTATGCCTGAGCATAAGTTGATAATTCTATTTACTAGGGCTAGTCCTAAACCATTACCCTCAGAAGAATGGGACTTATCACCTTGATAAAATTTATCAAAAATATGTTTTTTAACCTCTTGTGTCATTCCAATACCTGTATCAGAAATGGTTATCGTAATCCAGTTAGAGGAATGTCTTAAGGTACAAATAATCAATCCATTATGAGGGGTAAACTTTATTGCATTATCTAATATATTTACCCATACTTGCGACAGTAATTCTTCATTTCCATAAAAAATAGCTTCATCTAAGCTAATATCCAGGTCAATATTTTTAGATGACCATTTTGGCTCTAGAAATAATAAGGTTTGCCTAAACTGCTCATCTAATTTAAAGTTACTTTTTTCTGTGATAATTCCTTGATTCTCTAACTTTGAAATTTGTAAAATAGTATAAACCAAATTGGATAGTCTTTTTGTATTTCCAAGTATTTTCTCAATATACTCATTTCTAGTTTCTTCTGTCAAAGTATTATCTTGCAAAAGCATAGTATAACCATCTATAGAAGCAATAGGGGTTTTAAACTCATGAGAAACATTGGCAATAAAATCATTACGAAAAGTTTCAATATTATTGAGCTCACCTACCATGATATTGAAGTTATGAGACATATTTTCTAGTTCTTTTACAAGATGTTCTTCTTCGTTTATTTTGATATTAAAATTACCTTTTGCAACTTCCATTAAAGCATCACTAATTTTTAAAATTGGAAGTAATATTATTCTTCCTACGATAGCTACAACAAATATTCCAATAATCAAACTGACAAGATATATATTAATAATTGGCCAGATTACTGAAGTGGAAGTTTGGATAGGAACTAAATTAAAATAATTATTTAAACTAAAAGAAATTATAGTTGATATTAACATAATCACAAAAATTATTATTGAACAAATAAATAATGGCTTTAAAGGTTTCTTGTTATTCATGTTTATGCACCACCTTATATCCAAGGCCCCTTACAGTTATTATTTCAAAATCATCATTAAGCCTAAAACGATCTCTAAGTCGATTAATATGTACATCTACTGTCCTAATATCTGTTTCTGAATCAAGTCCCCAAAATTCATCCATAAGTTCTTGTCTTGTGAAGATACGCTTTGGATAAGAGGCTAATTTATATAGAATATAGAATTCTTTTTGGGGGAGTACGATTGATTCACCATTTTGAATTACAGATAAAGAATCATATTCTAATAAGGTTTTGCCAACATATTGCTTTTTTTCGTTTATAATTTTTGCTCTTCTAAGTAATGCACCAACTCTAAGAACCATTTCATTAACATTAATAGGCTTAATCATATAATCATCTATTCCAAGTGAAAAACCGCGCTTAATATCTTGAAAACTTTCTTTAGCTGTAATCATAAGTACTGGAAGATTGAATTGCGCATCTCGAATAGATTTAATAAGTTCAAAACCATCCATATTAGGCATCATTATGTCAGAAAGAATTAAGTCAATATATTCTTTATCTAAAGCATTGAGAGCTTCAATGCCATCATTTACACAAGTGGTTTTATATCCATTTTTAAGTAGAACAGCACTAAATAACTCGCAGAGTTCCTTATCATCCTCAACTATTAAAATATGAAACATTTAGATACCCTCCTTAATCATATTAATTATACTATATTTTAAATATGCTTTTTGGTAAATTGAAGTATACACAATTATAACTAACAAATATTAATTGAATGTAAACTCATGAAGTTAATATATTTAAAGAATTTTTAAGTTGCTTAATTTAAAATTAACATTAAAGTTTAAATTGAGTTAATAATCCTATGTTAAACTCCCCAATAAGTAATTGTGGTAGGAGGAATATTAATGGAGAAATTAAAAAATTTTAAAATAACTAATTTAATGGGATTATTAAAACAAGTTTTTACAACAGTAGCATTATTATTAATATCACTAGCAGTGATTATTGGTATAATTTCAGGTACAATACTAAAGGAGGTTACCCATTTTGATAATTCACTAGATTTGATTTTTTTGTGTATAATATCAAATATATGTATTGAAGTTATGATTTTTATTGTATTTACAGTATTTATAAAGAAGACAGTTGATGATTTTGGAAATATAGCTGATTTAATCCATTCGGGTGATCTTTCTGTTAAATTGGATTTAAAAGATAATAAATTGTTGAAAAATGCTGGTACATACTTAAATTCTATAACTGCAGAGATGAAAGGAATTATAGAAGGAACCTATAAGCTTACGAAAGCTATTGTTAGTGCGTCTTTTAATATGTCAGATAAAGTAGAACAAGCTATGAGTTCAGTAACAGAAATAGAAAAAACAATTGACCAAATTGCAGTAGGAGCTACAGAACAAGTAACTGAAATTCAAAAAAGTGTTGATAAGATAGAGAATTTATCTGATCATATAATACTTGTTAAGGATCGTTATAATGATGTAATTTTAGAAACAGATAATGTAAATAAATTAAATGGAGCTGGAATTTCCAGCGTAAGAGACCTAAGAGAAAAATCTGATGATTATAATGTAGCTTCTGAAGAAATATTTGTAGCAGTAGAAAATCTAACAGTAACTCTTCAAAATGTAGATTTGTTTGTAACAACAATACAAAATATAGCTGAACAAACTAATCTTTTAGCTCTTAACGCTAATATTGAAGCTGCAAGAGCTGGGGATGCTGGTAAAGGCTTTGCAGTAGTAGCTGATGAAGTTAGAAAACTTGCAGAAGAAAGTAAAAAATCAACAGAAGAAATAAGAAATATGATGGGAAACATAAAAAAAGATTCTGATCAAGCAATGAATGCAATGAAATTAATGCAAAATGTTTCAAAGGAACAGCTTTCATCAGTTGATCAAACTGAGAATTCTTTTAATAGAATAGCAGAGGCAATCAAATCAATTACATACAAAATTCAGGACACAAGTGAAGTAATAAATAAGATGGAGATATTAAAGAATGAAGCGTTAAATAGTATTGAACATACAGCAGACGTCTCTGAGGAAACTGCAGCTGCTAGTGAAGAATTAGCGGCAAGTGTTGAAACACAATCAATAATTTTTGGAGAAATGTCAGTATCAGCAATAGAATTAAATAGTATAGCAGCAAACATGGATAACAGCTTGAAAAAATATAAAATTAAATAATTATATTATACCTATTATTGCCTATCAGGCAGATGGTTTCAAAAAAGCACCTACAGAATAGAAAAAATCACTAGAAATATTCTAGTGATTTTTTAAACATATATGATATTATAATAAAACAATGCAAATTGTGGGTTGGGAATGTTGAGAATGTAATAGGATTTAATTACCTTTATGAAGAGTACCTAAAAATATGTTATAAAATAATATTATAAACTAATACTTCTATATAATATGCTATAATTAATTTATGAGAATTTTATATAGTATATAAAGGAGAATTTAATTATGATTGTAAAAAGTGTAACACTTTATGTGAAAACAGAGCATATAAAGGAATTTATTGAAGCAACTAAAGAAAATCAAAACAATTCATTAAAGGAAAAAGGAATTATATGCTTTGACTTTTTCCAATGTAAAGACGATTCAACGAAATTTTTACTTTATGAAGGATACAAAACAGAAGAGGATGTAAATGAACACATTAAAACTCAACATTTTAATAAATGGATAAATACAGTTGAACAGTGGTTTTTAATGCCAAGAGATAAAGCTACATATATTCCTGTTTCCTAAATAGAAGAAGATTTAAGGTGAAATAATTACTTAAAGGTTATAAAGGAAGTGATTCAAATAAGTAAACGATGTGAGTGGGTTACAAAAGAAAATTTATATATTGAGTATCACGATAAAGAATGGGGAGTACCAGTATATGATGATAGAAAACTATTTGAAATGCTGTGCTTAGAAGGTGCTCAAGCTGGTTTAAGCTGGTGGACTATTTTACAAAAAAGAGAAAATTATAAACTAGCTTTTGATAATTTTGAGGCGGAGATAATTGTAAACTACACAGAAGAAAAGTTAGAAGAATTGATGGAGAATAAAGGTATTGTTCGTAACAGAAGAAAAATTGAAAGCGTTGTGACCAATGCAAAAGCTTTTCTAGAAATTCAAAAACAGTATGGCTCTTTTTCTAATTATATATGGAAGTTTGTAGATAATAAGCCAATCATTAATTCCTGGAACAGTATAAAAGAGCTTCCAGCTTCAAATGAATTAAGTGATAAAATGAGTAAACAATTAAAAAAAGATGGTTTTAAATTTATAGGAAGTACAATTTGTTATTCTTTTATGCAAGCAGTAGGAATGGTTAATGATCACACCACTGATTGCTTTTGTTATAAAAAATTAACTTAGAGGAGGAAATATTATGAGCTTTAAAGAAGGATTTTTTTGGGGCGGAGCTACAGCTGCAAACCAATGCGAAGGTGCATGGAATGTAGATGGACGTGGACCTGCTATGACAGATGTTACAACTGGAGGTTCTGTAAAAGAGTCTAGAATGATAACTTATATTGATAAAGATGGAAAGCCGGGAAAAGCAGGAAGAGGTATGAAAATTCCTGAAGGAGCAAAATATGCTGTTTTAGATACTGAATTATATCCTAATCATGATGGAATTGATTTTTATCACTATTACAAAGAAGATATAGCTTTATTTGCTGAAATGGGCTTTAAAATGTTCCGTATGTCTATCTCTTGGTCCCGTTTATATCCAAAAGGAGATGAAGAAATTCCAAATGAAAAAGGTATTGAATTTTATCGTAATGTATTTAAAGAATGCCAAAAACACAATATTGAGCCATTAGTTACAATTTGGCACTTTGATACACCACTTTATTTAGAAGAAAATTATGGTGGATGGACAAATCGTAAATTAATTGAATTCTATGAAAGATTTGCGCGTACTTGCTTTAATGAATACAAAGGACTAGTTAAATACTGGTTAACCTTTAACGAAATAAATAATACTGTAATGTTCCTAGAGATGTTTGGCAATAAGGCTACGGATGAAATGTATAAAGATGGATATCAAATTTTACATAATCAACTTGTTGCAAGTGCTAGAGCAGTTCAAGCTGGTCATGAAATAGATAGTGAAAACATGGTTGGATGTATGATTTGTGGAATAACCTTCTATCCAGGAACTTGTGATCCAAAAGACATCTTACTTAATCGTCACACTTGGGAAAAAGGCATATTCTATTGTGGAGATGTTCAATGTAAAGGAAAATATGGAACTTATGCAAAGCGTTTATGGGCAGAGCATAATGTGAAATTAGATATTACAGAACAAGATTTAATTGATTTGAAAAATGGTACAGTAGACATGTATTCATTTTCTTACTATATGTCAAACAACGTTACAACTCATGATACTAAAGACATGGTAGGAGGAAATTTTTCAGCTGGAGCACGTAATGAATATTTGACTTATTCTGATTGGGGCTGGGCTTTAGATCCAGATGGACTTCAATATTATTTAGAAATGATTTATGACCGTTATGAAAAACCATTATTAGTAGTAGAAAATGGTTTAGGAGCTTTTGATACAGTAGAAGCAGATGGTTCTATTCATGATCCATATCGTATTGATTACTATCGTGAGCACATTAAAGCTATGGAAAAAGCAGTTAATAATGGTGTTGACCTTATTGCTTACACAACTTGGGGCTGTATTGACTTAGTTAGTGCTGGTACTGGAGAAATGAGAAAGCGTTATGGCTTTATCTATGTAGATAAGCATGATGATGGAACAGGTACCATGGCCAGAAGTAGAAAAGATTCTTTCTATTGGTATAAAAAAGTAATTGGATCAAATGGTGCAGATTTAGAATAATAAAAGAGAGTATATTTCTGTATTGGTAATATAAGATGAACTTGTAAAGTCAGTTGATATTCAATACAAATAGTTAAATGAAATTTTAGAGTGGGAGGAATCTCACTCTTTTTTAGAAGTTAATCATAATAATAAGAAAGGTAGGAGTATATGAAAGAAGTACTGGTCAAACATATACAAGCATTGTACTAAATTAATGTATTTGGTGCAGTGCTTTTTTATTTAGCAAAAATTAAAGAATATATTTAAAGGCAATGTAAATTACGGAGAAAAGAAATATTGTTTAGAGAGAAAATTTAAATTTTATGTTCACATTTTGTTATATGTGGAAGTTATATATATGTGGTACCATTAAAAGTAAAAGATGTGGGGGGATGAACATTAAGGATGAAGTATGTAATTTGATAAAAAAATATTTATCACTAATATATAAGTATTTGATTTCAATAGGAGCATCCAAAGAAGATGCAGAGGATATTATTCAAGAAACCTTCATTAAGACTTATGAAAATATTGATATATTAATTGATGGAAATATTAAGGCATGGATGTTTAAGGTTTCTATTAATAGGTTTTACACATTGTATAAAAAGAGTAAGGTTAATCTAAGCCTAACAGATGAATTGTCAGCTACTATTGAAAGTGATTTTAAAATAATGCATATAGATAATGCTTTGGAGGTTAATAGAGTTCTATCATTAATGAAAGAAAGTGAAAAAAATCTATTAGTTTTAAAATATAGTATGGGCTTATCATATAGGAGCATGGGAAATATTCTTAATATTGAAGAAGGTTCAGCTAAGACTTTATGTTATAGGGCACGAAATAAGTTTAAGAAAATATGGGAAGGTGAAAAGTATGAGTAAAGAGATTGATGATATATTTTCAGATAATATGGAAGATGAAATAAAGAATGAAGTGAGGAAGAAAAGAAACAAATTAAATTTGAAGTTAATTATAATTGCAATTATTTCAACGTTAGCTATAGTCATTGGCGGTAGTATACTGTTAGAATTTGAAAGCGATAAGTATATTGAAACTTCCTATGCTAAAGATAAAAAAATGCAGGAATTGGAGTATATTGTAAGATATCCCAATGAATATATAGGGAAAGAAAGCTGTAGAGAAATAGGATATTTTAAATATGAAAGTACTTATGACATATCAAAAAGAATAGGAGGCAGAGTTATTTTTGCTGGTTCTTCAACCGATTCTTCAAGTGGACTTGGTAACAAAGGCTTTTATAATAAAGAATCACATATTATAAGTAATATTCCTTTAAGTCAGGATATAAATAAAAGAGATAGCAATGCTTATGGTTTAAGAGAATTACACTTTTTTTATCCATATGTGCATTATGGTAAAGATATATATAATTATGAAACAGATAAAAATAAAGTTACAGAAGATGAATTAAAGACAGGGAAAGAAAATATTATTAATGATTTTCATTTTCTAAATGAAATAGAAGATAATAAAATAGTAGAAATGGGGTTGTCTTTTGATAAACAATACACTTATGAAGAAGTAAATAAAATGCTTGATAGTAATTTGATAACATTTTATTGGGTTGATAATAATTCAGAAGAAGAAAAGAAACATATAATTGAATACGTTAATCCTGCTTTTGATGTTGTTGGAATAAAATCAATGGATATGGCTGGAGAATATCATGATAATGTAGACGAAAGAATGTTACATTTCAAAGACGCAATTAACCAATTAAGAAATTTAGGAGATACAGAGTATATTAATAATATTGATGAAAATAATATTAAAATAATAGGAGCTGTAGTGGTAGGAAGTTCAAAAGAACTTAAAGCTATTCAAAATAATCCTATGATAAAACATGCAGTGCTTGGAACTGTAGTTGATAAATATTAATGGGGACTGCCCTATGGTGATACTTACCAGGTGGCAGTCAAGGTAGTCTATCTTTAAAAAAAGGTATAGACTACTTTTTTTCTAATTCATTATTAAAATAAGCAATTTCTTTAAATCAAATATTTCACTAGTATTAAATATTTCTTCAAGATCATAAAGGGTCTTTTCTGAATTTTCTATTTCTTTAGAATACATATGTGTTATGTCTATTTGATCATTTATATCAAAGTTATAATTATTATCAATCCAGCGTACAACATTTAATTCTTTAATAACAAGATAGCTCATGACAGCTAATGTAACTTTTGAGTATAATTCTTCATCGAAAATAGCTTTCATAAAATATTGGAATATGAAATATACCATTATATGTTCATATTCGTAAGTTTTATTTTTATAGTATTCATTAAAAGCATTATATTGTTTTTCATAAAAAGTAACATCATTTATTTTATAAAAACAGTTAATAGCGTTTTCTATTATTTTGGGCCAGTTATCATTAATAGGATTAAGCTTTCTATATATATTCATGCATTTACCCACATTATTATACTTATCAGCTTGTTTGGTTTTATACTTATTAAATTGACTAATAAGCTCTTTTTGATAGAGCTCCTTAGAATAGTTATTTACTATCTCAGTAATCTTAGTTAAATTATTTTTATTTAGTTCTCCCTGTATATCATGAGCAAAATTAATTAATAGTGCAATTCTACACTTAAAAGCTATAGAATGATTTTGAAGCATATCTAAGGCCACTTTTCTAGCTGACATTAGTTCCATGGAAATATCAAAATTTATATCATCATATATATCTATCATTTCATTATCTTCTGAAACGTCAAAAGTAATTGGTTTTGAATCTTTAAGAATTAATCTTGCAGCCTCAGGACAGGACAAAGATATTCCTATCTCACGGATATCACTATACTCCTCTATGAATCTTGGGTATGTCTTACAGGTATAACATAAACTTTCTTCTCCAAGTTCAGTATAGATATCGCAGAGGTTATTTTTATTTAAAAATGGACAATTATTATTTTTCAATATAAAGCCAGACTCTCCATCTTCATATAAGGTTAAGTTAGCTTTTAGCCTTTCACCAAACTCACCACATACCTTCTTATAATGCTTATTGGTCTCTTCATCAATTATAATTTCCCATCCGGCACAACAAGTATCGGTACATTTTGAAGCTATGCATTTAAAATCTTTATAGTAATGGGGGACTATTGTTTTCATGTAAATTACCTCTTAGTTTTTTAATTAAGGCATACACCTATAAAAAGAGCAGCTATGCTGCAATACGGATCATTTCGCCTATAAAAAGAGCAGCTATGCCACAATAGGTCACTCTTTTGCATATAAGAACATCTCATAGCATATTTGCTTGATATGCTTATTTAAATATGTCAAAGTTCCATTATAATATAACATTAAACCTAACACTTAGAAAAGTATTTTAAAATCACAAGAACAAATTGTGGTTTATTATTTTTGGAATTGTATAATTATAGTAAAGATATATAAGTACGCAAACCTAAATTTATGATATAATCGAGGTAAGAAAATGAGGCAGATAGAACTATTCAGGAATGGAGGAAGTTTAATGAATAATACTATTACAAGAAAAGAAGCAGTTGATTTATTGAAAAAATATAATAAGGAGCAATTTCATATATTACATGCTCTTACAGTAGAAGGGGTTATGACATGGTATGCTGAGCAATTAGGTTACAATAATGAAACAGAATATTGGGGAATTGTAGGACTTTTACATGATATTGATTTTGAAATGTGGCCAGAAGAGCATTGTGTAAAAGCACAAGAATTATTAAAAGATGCAGGAGTAAGCAATGAAATGATTAATTCTATCTGTAGTCATGGATATGGAATCTGCGTTGATATTAAACCTGATCATATAATGGAAAAAGTGTTATTTGCTATAGATGAATTAACAGGGCTTATAGGTGCAGCTGCAAGAATGCGCCCATCAAAAAGTGTTATGGATATGGAACTTTCAAGTTTAAAGAAAAAATTTAAAGATAAAAAGTTTGCTGCTGGATGTTCAAGAGATGTTATAAAAAAAGGAGCAGAAATGCTTGAATGGAGCTTAGACGAACTACTAGAAAAAACAATTATGGCAATGAGAGCTTGTGAAGATACAGTAAATGAGAGTATAAAAGAGTTTGAATAGCAGGCAATAGTACAGAGAGGAAAAGTCTTAAAATGAAATTTAAAGTTACTGATAAAATAAAAAAACAAGATGAAGAAAGTATTTTTAAGAATTTGTTAGAATACAATTTAGCTAGGATTGAAGATAAAAATCCAAAAGATTTAGGAGTTTATTTAGAAGATGAAAAAGGTGAAATGATAGGAGGCTTGATTGGAAATACTCATGGTAATTGGCTTACTATAAAATTTTTATGGGTAAGTGAAAATGTGAGAGGTCAGAGCATAGGAAGCAAGATTTTAAAAAAGGCAGAAGAAACAGCTAAGGAAAGAGGCTGTAAGTACGTTTTCTTGGATACATTTAGTTTTCAGGCACCAGAGTTTTATAAGAAGTATGGTTATGAAGAAAAATTTGTACTCGAAGAATATCCAATAAAAGGCAAACGGCATTATTATACAAAAACTTTATAGAGTAAGTTGAGATATCCAAAAGGAGAAACTAATGGAATAGAATATTATACAAAAACTCTATAGATTAAAAAGAATTTTAATTTTATAAAAACAATAGAGGAAAGTGATTTATTTGGAATAGCAAAGTATTGCTGTTTTTCTTAAATTTATGAGGGAATTATGATTAGCTTATTATTAATGAAACAAATTGTTGTACTTTTTTTAATTATGATTATGGGAATAATATTAGTAAAAACAAAATTGTTAAAAGCAGAGGAAAGCAAAAGTCTTTCAATTGTTTCAATTTATTTGGTAATGCCTTGTGTAATTATCAATGCCTTTCAGATTAAATATACTGAAAGTATACGTAATGGATTGATTCTTGCTGTTATTGCAGCTGTATTGATTCACATTGCATTATTGATTTTAATAACAGTACTTGGAAGGATATTTCGCTTAGATGCAGTAGAAAAGGCATCAATAATGTATTCAAATTCTGGAAATCTTATTATTCCAATTGTAACTTCTATATTGGGGAAGGAATGGGTGATTTATTCTAGTGCTTTCTTGTCTGTACAATTAGTTCTTTTATGGTCGCATGGAAGAATGCTGCTTTGTGGAGAAAGAAAAATAGATCTTAGAAAAATTTTTTTGAATATAAATATGATTACTATTTTAGTTGGAATAGTATTATTTGTTACAGGGATTCAATTACCGGAAATCATCTCAAAGACTATGGAATCAGTAAGTGTGATGATAGGTCCTATTTCAATGATCATGATTGGTATGCTTATTGGAAATATGAAGTTTAAACAAATATTTGCTTATAAAAGGATTTATATAGTAACTTTTCTTAAGATGATATTGTGCCCATTTATAATTCTGCTTCTACTTAAATATAGCGGAATGCCGAATTTATTAACGGATGGTAAGGTGATTTTGCTTATAAGTCTGCTGGCAACACTTACGCCTTCAGCAGTAACAATTATTCAAATGGCTCAAATTTTTGGGAAGAATGAAGAATATGCTAGTGCTATAAATGTTGTTACTACTATTGTTTGCATTATAACAATGCCAATTATGGTGTGGATCTATCAGCTTTAGGACATGTTGATTGCTCTGATATTTTGAGGTGATGATAACAAGTGTGTTAGAATAGACTAATGGAATGTTATTTACATAAACTATGAATTAAAGCTGGGGATGTGAGTTACTTTGATTAAAGATATAATTTGGGATTTTGATGGGACATTATTTGATACATATCCAGGAACGGTTAATGCATTTATAATTGCTCTAAAAGATAGTGGTATAGAAGAAACAAGTGAAAATGTATTAAATAACCTTAAAATATCTGACAGCTATGCAGTTACATATTTTAAAAAGTTATATGATTTAGATGAGGCTTTCAATGATAAATATAATGCTTATAAAAAAGATATAAAACCAGAAATGATTAGACCATTTCCATTTGCAGAGGAAGTATGTCGGCAGTTTACAGTGTTAGGTGGAAGGAACTATATTATTACACATAGGGGTGAATCAACCTTAAAATTCCTTGAGCATTACAGTATGAGACAACATTTTACAGAAATAGTTACAAAACAGCATGGTTTTAAACGAAAACCTGACCCTGAAGCATTTATATATCTAATTGAAAAGTATCAGATTAATAAAGCCTCAGCAATGGTAATTGGTGATAGAGAATGTGAAATTTTAGGCGGAAAATCAGCAGGAATTAGTACCTGTTTATATAATACTAATAATATAGAGATTAGTACAGAGCCTGATTTTTATATAGAATCTCTGGAAGAAATAATTAATATAATAGACTAAGTTGATATGTGATATTTGACTTATGAATATAATGGAACCAAACATAAAACGAAGTCAAGCAACAAAATTTAAATGAGTTTAAAGGCGATAAACATTTACAAACCAGATGTTTATCGCTTTATTATGTTATGTCGGTTTATGAGGAGTGAAGCTTGGTTTTAATAAAAATAAAAAATTACTTTAAAATAAAGGATGAAATTGATCGGTTATGTTAAAAATTATGTCAATTTGAATATAAATGTATATTATGGTAGAATAATGTTTGCGGGATTTATTATGCCCAAGAAATGTAAATTAATAAATAGGGGAAGTATTATATGTGGGGAGAAGAAGGAACAATTAAATTTGATTACGATTCTGTTCAGAAAGCATACACAGCTATGCATAAAATTTATGATGAAGCAGCTAAAGTTTTAGAAAAATTAGTGCAAGATAGTAAAAATGCTGAGGAAAAAATGAAAGGTCAATATAGAGGCGCTTATAGTGATAAAAGTGAAGATATTTTCAAAGAATTAAAAAAGAGTATTGAAAATATAAACAAGCTTAGTAAAAAAGTAGAAGAAACCTCTAAAGACTTTTTAAAGCAGGATATGATTTTAGCAGATTCATATGGAAAAGCTGAGTAAGGAGAATCGTTTATGTCAGATCATCATAAAGAGAGAATACGAAGAGAAATTCGTGAGTGTAGAGCAGAAGTAGAAAAATATTCTGAATATGAATATGAAATGAGATGCGCAGAAGATTACTGTAAACAAGCAGGAAATGGAATAAGCTTATTAATGAGTGAACAATATGAAAATGTTAAGATGCATTGTATTGAAGCAATTGGTGAAGAGGATGATTTACTAAGTGCATTAAAGGTTAAGCACAGTAATTTGCATGATATCAATTTAATGCTTTTGGAAGACATACAAGATGGAATACATGGTATTCAAGAAAAAATAGAAGAACTTAGGGAACGAATCCAAATGTTACTGGAAGAGTTATAGAAGGAGCTAATATTATGGCAGGGATTTTAAGCAGTAATTTTTATATTGATAATTCATCACTAGATAGCCTTAAAGATAGCTATAATACTTCAATAAAAAGTTTAACTGATTTGTATTTTGATTTTGAAAATGAAGTAAACAATTTAGAAAGTAATGAATTATGGAAAGGTGAAAGTTTCGATAAATTTAAAGAGAACTTTGATAGCTGGAAAATGGAGTATTTAAAAAGTTTAAGCGAAGTAGTTGAATTGAAGGAATTTATAGAAGAGGTAAAGGCAACTTCTGAAGCATTAATTAATCAAAGGGACAATTTGAAAACTTCATTGGAGGTATAAATATATGTCAAAAGACGTTTTTATGGCTAATTACAGTGAGTGTAGGGACACAAATAGAGAAATTGAAAGTAATCTTAATTATATTGAAGAGATTCTAGCAAGGTTAAGAAAAATGGACAATTGTGTTCAAAAAGTAAATGTGCCATCAAATGTATGGAATAGTGGAAATTATGAAAGTGATTATTCAACAATGAAAAGATACTTAAATGATGAAACCACAAGGTATAATAATTTTCATAAAGCATTTGATGGATTTCATACACCACTTGAAAAGATAGATGCAGGTTTAAAATCAAGGTTAGAAAATTCGCTGAATTTTATAGAAGAAAATAAAGAATATGGAATTTATGTATCTGTTATTAAGGGAAGCCAGATAGATGAGCTAGAAAATGGTATTTATAATGAACTTATAAGCAGAGGTGTAAGTAAAGAAGAGGCTATAAAACTTTCAGCTCTTACAAACGAGAATACACAAAATTTACTAAAAGAATTATTGGCACTAGATGAAAGTGAGCTGCAAAGTAAGATAGATGAAATAAAGCATAAAACCAAACAAAGTCCAAGTGAATTAGTGCTTTTAGATATTTTAAGCTTAAATCAGCCAAATACTTATAGTGATACATTAAAAGATTTAGCAAAAGAATTTGCTAGAGGAGGATTTACAGGAGTTCTGCAGAGCGGTATGCTTGGGAAAGCTCTTGATAAATATAATCTTGATATAAAATCCTTATCAGGAGAAATTAATAAACTGGATAGGGAGATTATTTCGAGTCAGTTGGGGGCAAAAAAGATTAATCTTAAAACAGAAGCTATGGATCAGTTAAAGGCAATTAGAGATTCTAAATTATCAAAAGTAAGTAAATTTGAAACAACACTAGGAAATATGGCTACAATTAGCAAATGGTTAGGAAAAGCTAGTACAGCGTATAATATTGGAAAAATAGGTTACACAGAGTGGAAGAATGTTACTGAAAATGGCGCTGAATTTAATGATGCTGTTGTTGATGCAGGGATTGAATGGGGAAGTGTGGCATTTAGTGCATATGCAGGTGGAAAAATAGGAGGAGCAGTTGGAACCGCAATGGGTCCTGGTGTAGGTACAGCAATAGGAGTAGGAGCAGGTTTTGCTGGTGGGGCTGCAGGCGGATTCTTATATGGAACTCTTGTTAAACCAACTTTAAATACTGCGTACAAGGATGTTGTAAAGCCAACTAGAGAATGGATTGTTGAAAAGGAAAATAATGTTAAGGATTGGTGGGATTCATTATGGTGGTAAAGAATATTTTCCCAAAAGTTAATTATCCCGATGATAAAAATGATATTAAACATATTATAAAGGAATATGATAAGGTTCTAGAATATAAGTTATATGGATCAGTGTTAAAAAATCAAAAATCTGGAGGATATATTATACAATTAATTGTGGCAATGGCTATAATTTATATTTTTAAGTGTTCCTGGATCTCTTTTTGGATAAGATCTTTGTATTTTATTCCTTTGATTATTTCAATTGTATATAATATTTGGATAGCAATAAAAGCTAAGAAGAACAATTTTAATGAAGAAAAAATGTTATATAAATTTAAAATGTCTGAAATAATATTGATAATTGCATTAATTTACGGAGGAACATTTTGTTATGAGACAGTGATATTTGACAAATGGGATAATAAAAATTACTTTGTCTATTTTAGTATATTAGTTTTATTTTCAGTATTAACTTTTATGAAATTTAGAGTAGAAGCACCAAAAAAGTTTATTAAGCAATATCAATATACAGATAATAAAATTAATTCATATAATATGATAATAATTCCAATTGTGCAATTATTAGTGAGTATAGCATATTTTGAAAAACCGTATTTTTTACTTTTAATAGGATCTTCTGTTTTTTTAGTGTTTTTTTTAGGAGTGATTTCATATACATTTTTTGAATATGAACAGTATGACAAAATACAAGAATTAAAAAAAGAAATTAATTATATACCTAAGGAGAGAAAGAAATGAATAGATTGTTACCGGTAGGTAGTGTAGTAATGCTGGATTTAGATATAAAAGAAAAAGTAATGATTATAGGGCGACTTATGAAAATGACAGAAGAGGATGGTACAATTTGGGATTATTGTGGATGTATAATTCCCCAGGGATTACAAAACCCTGAACAAATTAGGCTATTTAATCACAAAGATATAAGAAGGCTTCTTTTTGTTGGATATCAGGATGAAGAAGAATTAGGATATTCACTAGCACTTTCAGAAGAGAAAGAAAAGAATAAATAGAAGTATGTAATTTGTAACAAAGCATTATACTAAAACTAGGATTTGCATTAATAGAGGAATACAGGTACTAATATTATGAAGAAAATAGTGATAATAAGTTTTTTAACAATAAGTTTATTTTTAAATGGGTGCAGTTCATTTTCTCAAAAACCATCTAGTAATTTAAAGGAAAATACGGAAAGTGTTTCAGAAGAAAATAATAAAAAAGAATTAAAGTTAAAAGGGATGGTAGTAGAACGGACAGAAGATGAATTTGTATTTGCGGCTATATCTGAGTCGGGTATGAATACATATATGTTTAAATCACCTGAAGATGATAAAAGAAGATTAAGTAAACTAAGAAAAGGAGATGAGATAATCGTAGAAGGGACTGTTGATGGAACTAGTACAGAAGGGAAAATCACATTTTATCTGAAAAAACTTGAAATAGACACGAAAAAATCATATAAAAATGAAGAGGAGTCAGAAAAATATAGACAAGAAAGTCTAGTAGCATATGCTGATTTAATAAAAGAAATAGAAGATGAATATCAAAATATTAAAGTTAGTTATATAGTAGGGAAAAATCAGAAAAAGATTATGTCAATTGAAATGCAGCAACTTTTAAATCAAGAGTTGACATTAGAAGAAATCGAAAAATTAACAGTTGAAAAGGAAATTAGACTTAAAGATGATAATATACATATAATACTAATATCTGTTAAAGAAAAAGATAAAGATGTTAGAATTATCTCGTTTTCATTAGAAAATGGGATATATGTTAAGATATTGGATCAATTTACATAGAGTTACTAAAGCTAGAAGATTTTTTATGTAAATTACAAAAGAGGATAAAGAATGGGTGAGATTATGTTAATAAAGCATGTTTTTCAAAAAGTGGATTATCCAAGAGATAGAAAAAGTATAGAACATATTATAAAAGAATATGATAAAAATTTAAATCATTTATTAGTGGTAAAAGAATCAAATAAGCTAGGAAAATATGTGTTATATATTATGAGTATTTTAATAATATTTTATGTTTTCAATTGTTCATGGGTTTCAATTTTTGTTAGACTTCTATATATAATCCCTTGTGCATTAATAATAATTTGTAATTCAATTTTGATTTTACAAATAAAAAAACATAAAGAAAATAAAAAACTTCAATATAAATATAAAGTTTTCGAGCTTATATTTATTAGCATGTTTATTTATATTGGTACATTTTTTATTGAAAGTATTCTTTTTAGTAGAAAATGGGGAGATGAAAATTATTTGGAGTGGTTCTATGTTTTAGTAATATTATGTATAGTAACTTTTTTAATGGCAAGGGTTAATGCTCCTAAAAAATTTATAAAAAAGTTTCAATATCAAGAAAATAAATTATATACTCCAAGTTCGATTTTGACAAGTATTACATCGTTACTTATTTGTATATCATATTATAATAAACCATATTATCTTGTATTAATAGTTTCGTATATTATTTTGATTTTAATGTCTGGCTTAGTAACGTATATCTTTTTTGTTTATAGACAATATGACAACATCCAGAAACTAAAAAATGCTGATTACAAATTTTAAAGTTTATTTGTAAGCAGCATTTTTTATGAACACATAATAAGGTATTGTAAGACTTGTTTGTATCAAGATAACCATTAATCTAATAAAACTATTTTAATAGTAATGGAGAAATAAAATTAAAAATCTTTTTTAAAGTGAGTTTTTTCTTTAGAATAGCAGTGGAATAGCACATGCTTTTTTGACTTGCATATTTTTGGAGGGTATTGTTTTTAAAGAATACAAAATCAACAAGCTCCATTTCATCTTTTGTTAAATTTTTTAGAGCTAGTTTTAAATCTTCATAATCACATTTCTCACAGAGGAGATCTTCTAAAGATATGTCCTCAGAAGGCAGTTCTTTTTCAAAGTCATCACAAAAGCTTAATGTTTCATAACCGTTTATAAAGCTCTTAGATTTAATCTTTCTTATTAAATCATTCACGTTATTCTTTATAGCATTAGTGGCATAGGCAACAAATCTGTGTTTCTCAAGATTGTACACGGAGACGCATTTGAACAGTGAGTGATAACATTCATTTTGGATATCATAAAAGTCATATCCATCAATGAAGGTTCTTTTAGAAATATTAAGAATTAAAGGTCTAAATTCCGAAGCTAATTTTTCTTTTGATAGCTCATCATTGTTTTTGCATTTGATTACTAAAGTTTCAACATAATCAAAATCCATAGAAATCCTCCTTTTTGGTTCAGTTACGAGTTATAATTCACAAATATTGTCAAAAATGTTAATATTATAAGTATATATAGTATATATGGTTTAGTTTGGATGTAATATAATAAAATTTAAAAAAGTAAAAAATATTAAAATCAATGGATTATCTTTAATAAATCATTTAAAATTGATATTAATCACAATAAAAATAAAATAAGCAATATATGAACTACTTGGGGAGGAAACTTAATGAAATCAAAATTAATAGATCTTTTAAATAAGAGAATTTTAGTCTTAGATGGGGCTATGGGAACTTGTATTCAAAATTATAAATTAGAGGAAAAAGATTTTAGAGGGGACTTGAAATTTTCTTGTAATCAAAAAGGAAATAACGATATTTTAAATATTACTAATCCAAAAATAATAAGAGAAATTCATGAGGCTTATTTAGAAGCTGGGGCAGATATAATTGAAACTAATACTTTTAATAGTACGAGTATATCGCAAAAAGATTATGAAATGGAAAATAAAATATATGAACTTAACTTTGAAGGGGCTATGCTTGCTAGAGGAGCTGCTGATAAATTTACAGCAGAAAATTCAGATAAGCCTCGTTTTGTAGCAGGGTCTCTTGGGCCTACAAATAAGACTGCGTCTTTATCTCCTGATGTTGAAAATCCAGGGTATAGAAATATAAGTTTTGATGAATTGGTAGAAGCTTATAAAGAGCAGACAGAAGGTCTTTTAGATGGAGGCGTAGATTTAATTCTTATAGAAACAGTTTTTGATGCCTTAAATGCCAGGGCGGCACTTATGGGAGCAAAGGCTGCATTTTTAGAAAAAGGTAAGAATTTACCTATAATCATATCTGGGACTATAGCTGATAAAAGTGGAAGAATTCTTTCAGGTCAAACTTTAGAAGCTTTTGCAAATACTATGGTAGATGAAAGCATAATTGCCATAGGTTTAAATTGTTCCTTTGGTGCAAAGGATTTAATACCTTTTGTAAAATATTTATCAAAAACACAAAATAGATTTATAAGCATTTATCCAAATGCAGGTCTTCCAAATTCCTTTGGGGAATATGATGAGAAACCTGAAGAAACAGCTGCTTTAATAGAAGCTTTAGCAAAAGATGAATGTATTAATATTGTTGGAGGCTGTTGTGGTACAACGCCAGAGCATATAAAAGCAGTTAGTGAAGCTGTAAAAGATAAAAAGCCAAGAAAGATGCCTGAGATTGAAAGGGAAACAGTTTATTGTGGGTTAGAAGCCTTTAGAGCTAATAAGGAAAATAATTTTATTAATATAGGTGAAAGAACTAATGTTGCTGGTTCAGCAAAATTTGCAAGATTAATTAGAGAAAAAAACTATGAAGAAGCTTTAGCAATAGCTAAAGATCAAGTTGAAAATGGAGCTCAAGTAATAGATATAAATTTTGATGATGCTCTCTTAGATGCTAAAGAAGAAATGGATAATTTCCTAAAGCTTTTAGCAAGTGAGCCTGAAATCTCAAAAGTTCCAGTAATGATCGATTCTTCTAAGTTTGAAGTTCTTGTAACTGGACTTAAAGCTTTGCAGGGAAAGCCTATAGTTAATTCTATAAGTCTTAAAGTAGGGGAAGAAGAGTTTAAAAGACAGGCGTCTATTATAAAAGCCTTTGGAGCAGCGGTTGTAGTTATGGCTTTTGATGAAAATGGGCAGGCAGATACCTATGAGAAAAAAATAAGTATATGCAAAAGAGCTTATGACCTTTTGGTAAAGGAAGTTAAATTCCCTCCAGAAAATATAGTTTTTGATCCAAATATCCTAACAATTGCGACAGGTATTGAAGAGCATAATAATTATGCCGTGGATTTTATTAATGCTACAAAATGGATAAAGGAAAACTTACCTTATGCAAAAGTAAGTGGTGGTGTAAGTAATCTTTCCTTTGCCTTTAGAGGAAACAATGTAATAAGAGAAGCTATGCATTCAGTGTTTTTATATCATGCAATTAAAGCTGGAATGGATATGGGGATTGTTAACCCAGGAATGATACAAATCTATGATGAAATAGATAAAGGATTATTAGAAAAAGTTGAAGCAGTTATTTTTAATAAAAGTGAACATGCAGCAGATGAACTTTTAGAATTTGCAGCAAGCTTCAATAAAGTTGACAATAAAACAGAAGAAAATAAAGAAGCTTGGAGAAATGAAGACGTCAAAGAAAGATTAAAACTTGCTTTAGTAAAAGGTATAGATAAATATATTAAAGAAGATGTAGAAGAAGTAAGAGTAGAATATATCAAATCCATAGAAGTAATAGAAGGACCTCTTATGGATGGTATGAATGAAGTAGGTAAGCTTTTTGGTGATGGAAAGATGTTTTTACCTCAAGTAGTTAAAAGTGCTAGGGTAATGAAAAAAGCTGTTGAAGTTTTAATGCCATATTTAGAAGAAGAAAAAAGCAGCAGTGGAAGTATTAGTGCAGGAAAAGTAGTATTTGCAACAGTAAAGGGAGATGTTCATGATATAGGAAAAAATATTGTATCAGTGGTGCTTTCTTGCAATAACTTTGAAGTAATTGATCTTGGAGTGATGGTTCCAGCAGAAGTTATTTTAGAAACAGCCAAGAAAGAAAATGCAGATATTATTGCTTTAAGTGGGCTTATAACTCCATCTTTAGAAGAAATGGCTAATGTAGCTGAAGAAATGGAAAAGCAAGGCTTTAAAATTCCACTTATGGTTGGAGGAGCTACAACTTCAAAGGCTCATACAGCAATTAAAATTGCTCCTAAATATTCAGGTGGTGTAATTCATACAATGGATGCTTCAAAAGCTGTTGAAGCAGCTAAATTTCTTTTAAATAATGATAAAAAGGCTGATTATCTTAAAGGCGTGGAAGCTGAATATGAAGCAATTAGGGAACTATTCAATAAAGTTCCAAGAAAATTTGTACCATTAGATTATGCAAGGAAAAACAACTTTAAGCAAGAATGGGCTGAGGTGCAAATAGATAAACCTAAAAATTTAGGTATAAAGAAATATCTTGATTTTCCTATAGGAAAGTTAAGAAAGTATATAGATTGGAGCTTCTTCTTTATTGGTTGGGACATGGGAATTCCATATCCACAAATCCTTGAAGACTCCAAATATGGAGAAGAAGCAAAAAAATTATTAGCTGATGCTGAGGAAATGCTTGATAAAATTGAAAAGGAAAATATCTTAAAGGCAAATGCAGTCTTTGGTATCTTTGAAGCAAATTCTATAGGCGATGATATTGAAGTTTATAATGGCTCAGAAGTAATTAAATTTAATCTTCTTAGACAGCAGGAGGAGAGAAAAGATAACACTTATATGTGTCTATCAGACTTCGTAGCACCTAAGGCTTTTGGAATAAAGGATTATATAGGTGGTTTTATTACTACGGGAGGAATAGGTGCAAAGGAATACGCAGATAAACTTAAAGTTTCTGGAGATGATTATGGAGCAACAATGGTTATTTTGCTTGCAGATAGGCTTGCTGAAGCTTTTGCAGAATATATTCACCTTGAAGTAAGAAGAGAATTTTGGGGTTATTCACCAGAAGAGAATTTATCCCTTGAGGACATATTTAAAGGAAAATATAGAGGAATTAGACCTGCAATTGGGTACCCTTCCTTAAGAGATCATTCAGAAAAGGTTAAATTGTTCAATTTGCTTGATAAAACTGGTGAACTTAAAGTAGAGCTTACAGAAACCTACATGATGTCACCAACTGCAAGTACTTGTGGTTTATATTTTGGAAATAAAGCTGCCAAGTATTTTGATATTAATAAAGTGGATAATGATCAGTTTGAGGATTATGCAGAAAGAAATGGCAGAGATATAAAGGAACTTAGAAAATTAATGTATACACTTATAGATTAAGAAAAGGAGAATTCAGTATGATTTTAGTTAATTGTGCTTGGAAACAAGAGGATATTATTAAACACGTTGAAAATATAGTTGTTGATAATGAAAAAGCTTTTAAACTAGTCAAGGTTGAAGGGATTAGAATACTATTTGATACTCAGGTAGAAGATATGAAAAGCATAAAATTAATAAAGGCAGCAATAAAAAATATTAAGGGTTATCAGGCCTTGGCTGTAGATGTTGTGCCTGTTGTTAATAACAGTATGTTTGAAGGATATACAAAATTGTTATAAAAACTGATTATATAAAGTATATTAAAACCTTGAAATGAGATTGTATGACAATTAAATGATTATGTGGTAAAATATAGAATATACTTATATAAGGAGGAATTAGATGTATAATAAAAAAATGAAATTATTAGGTTTATTAAGCTCCTTGGCTGTTGTAGGAAGCCTTACATTAGGAACAGTTAGTGCAAATGCAGCTACAGTTGCTCAAAGCCAAAGTGAAACATATTCTTATAATAAAAAAGCATATGTAAATAATCCAGAACTTCAATTTGATTTAAAAGTAAGAACTTCTCCAGATTTAAATGGAGAGGCAGATGGATATTTATATAATTTTGAAGATGTTAAAATATTAGGTAGCGTAGTAGCTAATGGAACCTTATGGGATAAGATTTCATATAAGAATGGCATAGCATATGTAAGTGATGCATACATAATGCATTATAATTCACCATCAGATAATGTTGTTGCTATAGCAAGAAACATTACTAAGCAATTTGAAGTTGGAAATGCAAATCAAATTGCAGGAAATTTTGATGGACAAGGTTTATCCTTAGGATATCTTCAATGGTGTATAGGACAGGGTACCTTACAGCCACTGCTTAATAGAATGGATAGAGAATATAATGCTGAAATGAAAAGTATTTTTGGAGCTAATTATGATAGTATACATAATATGATCCTTGATACAAAGGAAAATCAACTTGCATGGGCAAAAGCTATTAATACTTTTGACAATAAAATTATGGAACCTTGGTATTCACAGTTTGTAAATTTATATAATAACCAAGATTTTATTAATATTGAAGCAGATGCTACAGCTTACAAAGTTGGACAAGCTATGATTATTTGTGATAAGTATAATTTAAAAACTGTAAGAGGTTTTGTACTTGCCTTTGATATAGCCGTTCAAAATGGAAGTGTTAGTGCAGAGGCTGCAAAAGTTGTTGATACAGCTTTAGCGCAAAATCCAAATATGAATGAGAAAGATTTATTAAAGGTTATAGCAAATGCTGTGGCAGATACAGCAGTTACAAATGCCAACGATATTCGTTTAAGAAAAATGGCTATTGTTAATGGAAATGGAATTGTTCATGGTTTCTCTCTTGATTTAGATAGAAATTATGGATTAAGTGATATAAGCTGGAGATAGAAAAGTAATATATTCAAGTGTAGAGTTTTAGTGAAATTTCCTAAAACTCTACACTTTTAATTTTGGTAAAGATTAATTTACTAAATAGTATTGTTTATATTTTATAGATTTCTATATATTGCGACAAAATAGTATTTAATTATGATGAAAATAAAGAAAACATTGCAAATTTGTTAAAATTGTATTAGTATGAAACAGTGAAAATTAAAATTTTAATGATTATGACAATAGAAGAATTTGTTTAATAATTCATTTGATTACAAAATACTTGCAGGGAGAAAGCATTTTTATTAATGCTTTTTGACTAAGGTGGAGGGATAAAATGGAACAATCAACATCAGAAAAACAAGACTTATCGAGAGGGTTAAAAAATCGGCATGTACAGTTGCTTGCCATTGGAGGTGCAATTGGTACTGGATTATTCCTTGGTTCAGGTAGGTCTATTCACTTGGCAGGACCATCTATTTTATTTTCATATATTATTACTGGAATAATTTGTTTCTTTATTATGCGTGCTCTTGGAGAATTATTGCTTACTAATTTAAACTATCATTCCTTTGTGGATTTTGTATATGATTATTTAGGAAGCGGAGCTGCCTTCATTACTGGATGGACTTATTGGTTTTGCTGGGTTTCAGTTGCCATGGCGGATGTAACGGCAGCAGGCCTATATATACAATACTGGTTTCCAAGTATACCACAGTGGGTACCAAGTCTTATAGTACTTGTTGTTTTATTAATTATGAATCTGACAGCTGTTAAGTTGTTCGGTGAAATGGAATTTTGGTTTGCTTTAATTAAAGTAGTTGCAATATTAGCGTTAATTATTATTGGAACTTTTATGATTATTAAAGGATTTTCAACAGATACAGGTGTATCTAGCTTTTCAAATCTTTGGAGTCATGGAGGCTGGTTTCCAAATGGAATTAGTGGTTTTATACTTTCTTTCCAAATGGTTGTGTTTGCTTTTGCAGGTATAGAATTAGTTGGATTAACAGCTGGTGAAACTGAAAATCCAGAAAGTGTTATTCCTAAGGCTATTAACAATATTCCAATTAGAATTATTATTTTCTATATTGGAGCTCTTGCAGTAATTATGAGCATATACCCTTGGAATTCAATTAATCCAGATAAAAGTCCTTTTGTACAAGTTTTTGCAGCAGTTGGAATTGCAGCAGCAGCTAGCATAGTGAATTTTGTTGTATTAACCTCAGCGGCATCTGCTTGTAATAGTGGTATTTTCAGCACAAGCCGTATGATTTTTTCTTTGGCTAAAGAAAATAACGCACCAGAGTCAATGAAAAAACTAACAAATAATAAAGTCCCTGCAAATGCTACCGTATTCTCAGCAGCTGTAATATTGATTTCAATTATTTTGAACTATGTTATGCCTGAAGGTGTATTTGTATTGATTACAAGTATATCAACCTTTTGCTTTATATTTATTTGGGCAATAATAATTATCTGCCATTTAAAATACCGTAAAGCTAATCCGGAACTTGCAGCTAAAAGTAAATTTAAAATGCCTTTGTATCCAATAATAAACTATGTAATTCTAACATTTTTTGCTTTTGTTATAATTGTTTTGGCATTTAATGAAGAAACACGTATTGCATTATTTGTAACACCTGTGTGGTTTATAGTGCTTGGTATTATTTATAAGGTAGTAAAATCAAAATAGAAAAGAAGGGAAGCACAAGTAAATGAATTTTAGTGTGAGCAAAGATTATATACAAAAGGAACTTGTAGCTACTAAGGATAAAAGAAGAAGTATATCCAAAATAAAAACTTTATTTAATTTAAGAGAAAAAAATGAATTTACCCTAGATGATCAAACTTGGGACGATTTACAAATGGATGAGGTCTTTTGTGAGCTTGATAGGACCTATTCTGCAGAAGGCGAAGCTGCATTATATACTATGCTTAGAAACCCAATTATGGATGAAGAAGAATTAAAAGTTAGAGGTAAATTAATAAATATATTTAAAGAAAACATAAATTTAACAGTAGATTTACGAAGAATATTTTATGATATGATTTATGATAAAAAAAATAGATTGATAGATATGATGGAGAGCTTAGTACCTGCTCAAAAATTTAAATACTTTCTTTATTCTTTTTTAGGAATTCTACCAATTTTGATTGTAGCAGCTGTTATTATTTTTAAATCACCAGAATTAATGATGTTGTTAATGATGGATATATTACTAACAATACAGATACACATTAAAGAAAAAGATAATATTAATTCAATTGGATTGACTGATTTAAGAGATTTGATAAATGCTGGCAAAAGAATATCACAAATCAACAATAATGAAATTGAAGCCTATAATATTAGAATAAATGAATTGCTGAAAAAAGTTAAATCTATTGATAATGCTACATATTTGATTAAAATTATAAATTCTTTTGGCGGATTGCTTGAAATGTGTTCAATTCCATTTTTGTTAGAGGAAATTACATATTACAAAGTTAATGAAGAATTGATGTTAAAAAAGGATATGCTCCTTGAGCTATACTATTTAGTTGGTGAGCTTGATGCGTTAATTTCAATTTCAATTTATGAAAATAATAATAAAGATAATTGTAGTACACCAAAGTTTATAGAAGAGATTTCATTGAAAATAAAAGATGGAATTCATCCTCTTCTTAAGGAACCAGTTGCAAATTCAATTAATATTTGCAGAAAAGGGATTGTTTTAACTGGGACAAATATGTCAGGAAAATCCACATTTTTAAGAATGGTAAGTACTAATATACTCTTAGCTCAAACCTTTAATTTTGCCTTAGCTAAGGAATATGAAGGGTGCTTTTTGAATATAGTTTCCTCAATAAGCCCTAAAGATGATATAACTAATGGAAAAAGTTATTATATGGCAGAAGCAGAATCAATTTTAAGAATAATAAAAGCTTCTGAACAAGAAATACCAGTTTTTTGTCCAATAGATGAAATTTTTAGAGGGACAAATCCCCTTGAAAGAATTTCTTCTTCTGCTGAAATTCTTAATTATATTAATAAAGGAAGAGCAATTTGTATAGTGGCAACTCATGATAGGGAACTTTCGGATATGCTTAAGGAAAATTATGATTTCTACCATTTTAGTGAAGAGGTAGATAATGAAAATGGATTGAAATTTGATTATAAGCTTAAAAGAGGAGTATCTAAAACAAGAAATGCAATTAGGCTTTTAGAATATATTGGCTATCCTAAAGAAATAGTAGAAAAATCCTACAAGAGAATTGAAGGAATGGAAGGATATATTTAAATATACACAATTTCATCAAAAGGTAAATAAAATAATATGTGAGTTAATAATTTGATGAGGTAACAAATGTATCTAATAAGAATATATCTTACAAATGGAGTGATAATTGATTTAAACTGCGAACAATACGAGGTGTCCCAAAGTAGGACTACTGGAGAGGTATCTGGTTATTGTTTTAAAAATGCAAATAAGTGTATTGCCTTTTTAGATAAAACTCAAATTATAGCAGTTACAGGAGAAAAAATACAAGCACAAACATAAATGAATACAATATGATTTTTTATCGCAAATTCAAGGTGATTTGAATTTGCGATATTTTTATTCTATAAATTATAATCAAGCAAAATCAGTGGATAACTTTTGAATTAGCAGAAACACACAGTCAGCGAATTAGATAGAATTATTACATATAAGAATTTTACTCTGTTTTCCTAGTTGATGATGACTCTACAAATACAAACTTATCAGGTCTATGACGAGATTCAGTATACTCAAAAAGCTTGCCAGAATCAGTATAAGCATAGGTTTTAACTATTACGACACAATCATAGGTTCCTAAATCTAAGTAGCGCTTATCTAATTCTGTTGCATGTTCAACAACAATAATTTTTTTAGATGCAAGAATTTTAGTATGTAAATCTTTTTCTAAGTATTCATAAATTGATTTTTGCGCTATTTCGATAGTTAAATCTTTAGCTACTTCTGCAGTAAAATAATTAATATCAAGAATTATAGGTTCATTATCAAGGAATCTTATTCTATGAAGATGATATACTTCAGTATCAGGCTTTAGTGCAGTTTTTTTTGATAAGTGCTCATCTATGATTAATTTAGAAAAATTTACGACACTGGTGGTGAATTTCTTTTTTAATTTTAATTCTTGAAGTCCTAATAAATTTCCAATAGGAAGTTCTATGGATTCTCTGCTATCTAATATTATGACACCTTTACCTTTAACACTTTTTACATAGCCATCCTTGCTTAATTCAGCAATAGCTCTTCTGACAGTATTTCTGCTACAACTAAAGGTATCAATTAATTCCATCTCGGTAGGAAGCATCATAGAAGCATCATATTTACCATTATTAATATTATCTTTTAAGGCATGATATATATCTTTAAATTTTACATTGGGCAAAATAAACACTCCTCCAAAATATGTCTAAATAATTATGTTTAGTTTTATTATACTTCACTTTTGAAAATAATAAAAAGTATTTATTAAAAAAACTTGATTTGTATTTATAATATGAACAAATTTTGACGATTATCAATATTTGTTTAAACATATTCATAATAGAATTGATATGGAAAAATAGCTAATATACGAGGATACATAGAATTACTTGAAATTTGTTTAAACAAATTTTCAAAAATATATTGACGATATGTTCAAAATAGAATATTATGAGTATGTAAACATTTAAAAAAGAAATTTAGTATAAATATCTAAGTTCTAAAAATACTAAATGTTTGTTCAATTGAACTTATACTAAGCAGATCTGTATTAATTTTAAAACGAAATTTATTTGGAGGTATTATTAATGGGTAAATTTGAAAATGACTCTAAAGAATTATTGAAGTATGTTGGTGGAAAAGAAAACATATCAGCAGTTACACATTGTGTTACAAGAATGAGATTTGTATTAAATGATCCAAGCAAAGCAGATAAAGAAGCTATCGAAAAATTAAAAAGTGTTAAAGGTACATTTACTCAAGCAGGTCAATTTCAAGTGGTAATAGGAAATGAAGTGTCGGTATTTTACAATGATTTTATTAAAGTTTCAGGAATTGATGGTGTAAGCAAAGATGAAGTTAAAAATGTTGCCAAAAATAATATGACTTTTATTCAAAAGTTAATGGCTAATATAGCAGAAATATTTTCCCCACTTATTCCAGCTATCATTGTTGGAGGTTTGATTTTAGGTTTTAGAAATATTATTGGAGATATGAAGCTACTTGAAGGTGGGACAAAGTCCTTAGTTGAAGTATCACAATTTTGGGCTGGAACAAATAGTTTCTTATGGTTAATTGGAGAAGCTATATTTCACTTTTTACCAGTGGGCATAACATGGTCTATAACAAAGAAAATGGGAACAACTCAAATTCTTGGTATAGTACTAGGTATAACTTTAGTTTCACCTCAACTTTTAAATGCATATGCAGTAGCAGGTACACCAGTAGATAAAATTCCTTTCTGGAATTTTGGATTTGCACAGGTTAAAATGATTGGATATCAAGCGCAAGTCATTCCAGCAATCCTAGCAGGTTTCACTTTAGTATTCCTTGAAAGAGGAGCAAGAAAGATAAGTCCAGCATCAATATCCATGATAGTAGTACCATTTTTAGCTTTAGTACCAGCAGTTTTAATTGCACATATAGTAATTGGCCCTATAGGTTGGGTAATTGGTTCAGGTATTTCACAAGTAGTTTATGGTGGACTTACATCATCCTTTGGAGCAGTTTTTGCAGCAATCTTTGGATTCTTATATGCACCACTAGTTATTACAGGGCTTCATCATATGACCAATGCAATAGATCTTCAGCTAATGGCACAATTTAATGGAACCTCTCTTTGGCCAATGATAGCTTTATCAAATATTGCACAAGGTTCAGCTGTACTTGCAATGATATATTTACAAAGAAAAAATGAAGAGGCGCAAGAAATTAATGTACCAGCATGTATTTCAGCTTATCTTGGAGTAACAGAACCAGCAATGTTTGGTGTAAATTTAAAATACAGCTTCCCATTTTTATGTGGAATGACAGGCTCAGCAATTGCAGCAATTATTTCAGTTGGAAGTGGGGTAATGGCAAATTCAATTGGTGTTGGTGGACTTCCAGGAATATTATCAATTAAACCTGCATTTATGATGACATTTGCAATATGCATGGTGGTAGCAATTGTAATTCCTTTTGTACTTACTGTAATTGTTGGTAAGAAAAAAGGGATAAAATAGAGTTAAAGAAAGGGAAATTAATTATGAAGGATTTTAAGAAAAGTACCGTCTATCAAATATATCCTAAATCATTTTATGATACAAATGGTGATGGCGTTGGAGATTTAAATGGAGTAATAGAAAAATTAGATTATTTAAAAAATTTAGGTATAGATTATATATGGCTTACCCCTTTTTATCCTTCACCTCAAGTGGACAATGGTTATGATATAGCAGATTACTATAATATAGATCCAAACTTTGGTACTCTTGAAGATTTTGAGAAATTAGTTGAAGAAGCTAGAAATAGAAATATCTATATAATGCTCGATATGGTCTTAAATCATACGTCGACGGAGCATCAGTGGTTTAAAAAAGCATTGAATGGTGAAGAAAAATATAGAGCATTTTACTTTTTTAAAGAGCCAATAAATAATGCAGAACCAACAAATTGGGAATCTAAATTTGGTGGAAATGCTTGGCAGTATGTTGAAAAGTTTGATGAATATTACTTGCATCTTTTTGATAAGACTCAAGCAGATTTAAATTGGGACAATGAAGAGGTTAGGAAAGAGATTTATTCTATAGTTAACTTTTGGATAAACAAAGGCGTAAAAGGCTTAAGGTTTGATGTTATAAATTTAATATCAAAGCCAGAAAAGTTTGAAAATGATTTTAATGGTGACGGAAGAAGGTTTTATACAGATGGTCCAAGAATTCATGAATATCTTAAGGAACTTAATCAAAACACCTTTGGAAAACATGAAGATATTATAACTGTTGGAGAAATGTCCTCCACATCACTTGAAAATTGTCTGAAATATTCAAAGTCACAAGAAAATGAATTATCAATGGTATTTAATTTTCATCACTTAAAGGTTGATTACAATAACCAAAATAAATGGGAATTGAAAGCATGTGATTTTAAAGCTTTGAAGATGTTATTTAATGAATGGCAGCTAGGTATGGAAGAAGGTTGGAATGCTTTGTTTTGGTGCAACCATGACCAACCACGTATAGTTTCTAGATTTGGAAATGATAGAAAATATCATAAAGAATCTGCTAAAATGCTGGCAACAATGCTTCACTTACTTAGGGGAACACCTTATGTGTATCAAGGTGAAGAAATTGGAATGACTAATGCATATTTTACAAATATTAATCAATATGTTGATGTTGAAAGTTTGAATTATTTCAGAATACTAAAAGAACAAGGAATAGCTGAAGAAGATATATATAAGGTTTTACAAGAGCGTTCAAGAGATAATTCAAGAACACCAATGCAATGGAATAAGTTCTTAAATGCAGGTTTTAGTGATGGAAAACCGTGGCTTAGTGTGAATGACAATTATAATGAAATTAATGTTGAGGATAGTTTAAAGGATAAAAATTCAATATTTTATCATTATAAAAGACTAATTTCTTTAAGAAAGGAATATGATGTTGTAGCTTATGGAAACTATGTCCCTTTATTAAATGAAAATAATAATGTTTTTGCATATAAAAGAGAATATCTCGAGGAGTCTTTAATTGTAATAAATAATTTTTATGAAACAGAAGTAACTGTTGTTCTAGATATTGAAGAATTAGAAAGCTATAAGTGTATTATTACAAATTATGAGGAAAGAAATTTAAAACAAATATTTTCTTTAAAACCATTTGAATCTATAGCATTTTTAAAAATAAATTAATATAGAATATAAGGCTTTATTTATCAAAGGCTGTACACTTTATTTGATATGCTTTTTATAGTAGAAGGTTAAAATTAGAAATCATCTACTATAAAGCGAAGATATTAATTATGGTGCTACAGCCTTTAAAATTTTCTTTTAAGTTGGCAAATAAAGGATTATAATTAAAGGGAACACTAATTATTATATTGAATGTAAGTTTTTGTTATAAAAGGGAGTTGTTTTGTATTGAAAGTAAAACAATTATTGAGGAGTTTGATGAATAATGAAAACAGAACAAGGATTAGTAATTGAAGTGAATAAAAATGTTGCCAAAATTAAAGTTGGAAGACATAGTGAGTGCAAAAATTGTGGCGCTTGCCCAGGGAACAATGGTATTATTATTGAAGTAGAAAATAAAATAGGAGCAAAAATTGGACAGAGGGTTGTTTTTGAGGTGAAAGAGACTAATTTTATTACTTCAGTATTTATAGTTTTTGTTTTACCATTGATTGTATTATTTATTGGGGTACTATTAGGAGAAGTCATTGGAAATCTTTTGGGTTTAAATGTATGTTTCTTGCAAATCGCTGGTGGATTTATTTTTGTTGCTGTTGCTATTGGTGGTGTGAAAAAGTTTGATAATTATATTGCAAAAAATCATAAATCAATGCCTCGGATTACTAAAATATTATGAAGTATGATAAAATAGGAGAAGTACCTTTAATAATTAGTTTATTCTGATTAAAGGTTTTCGTATAACAATGGAGAAGATAGGAGTAAGCAGATGAAGAAATTTGTATACGTATTAATGGCTTGTGTTTTTGTTGTTTCAAGCTTTAGTGCATGTGGAAATAGTAAAAATAAGTATTATGAAAAAAGCAATATAGTTATGGACACTGCAGTGACTTTAAGTGCTTTTGGTCCAAATGCAAAAGAAGCAGTTGATGAAAGTTTTAAAAGATTAGATGAAATTGAAAAAATGGCGAGTACAACTATAGAAACAAGTGATATTTATAAAATAAATAATTTTTCGGGGAAAGCCTATGTAAAAGTTCATCCTGAAATATTAAAAATGGTAAAAACTGCTGTACAATATTCTAAATTAAGCAATGGTGCTTTTGATATTACTACAGGCCCTATAATTAATTTGTGGGGAATAGGCACTGATAATGAAAGACTACCGTCAGTGGAAGAAATTAAAGCAAAGCTTCCATTAGTAGGATATGAAAGAATTAGCATAAACGAAGCAGAAAGTAGCATTATGCTTAAAGATGCAGGTATGGCAATCGACTTAGGAGGAGTTGCTAAGGGCTTTGCTACTGATGAAGTTTTGAAAATTTATAAAAAATATAATATTGAAAATGGATTAATTAATTTAGGGACAAGTTCTTTATATGCTGTTGGTAAAAATAAAGAAAATAAAGATTGGTCAGTAGGAATCAAGCACCCAAGAAGTGACGATTCTAATGCATTTCTAGGCGTAGTTAAAATATCAAATGAAGCATTATCAACATCTGGAGATTATGAAAGATATTTTATAAAAGACAATAAAAGATATCATCACATCATGGATCCTAAAACTGGATATCCAGTGGATAATGGAGTTGTAAGTGATACAATAGTAATAAATGGTGATATTGAAGATAATGGAATGATAGCTGATATATTAACAACAACAGTATTTTCATTAGGAGCAGAAAAAGGAATTGAATTATTGGATTCTATGCCACAAGTGTCAGGTGAAATTACCACATCAGAGAATAAAATATATACTTCACAAAATTTTAAGGAAAGAATAACTGACTTAAATAAAGATTTTAAATATGCAAACTAGATATAATTAAATCAAAAACCAAGCATTTGAAATTTTCTTTTGTAAAATATTCAAATGCTTATAATTTTTTGAAATTAAATATTGTAAATTATAATTTATAAATTTTTTTGCCTTTAAATTATAAAGAAGAATTGTATGTCTCCTCATAATATATTAACTTATAATGAGTATGTAGAGATGTTTAAAATAAATGTTGTTAATTTAGTGGATGTGTGGATTATAATAATACACCAGTTGATTTGTAGTTGACTTTACCTATGTCACGAATTTTAAGGAATCTGAATTCAATACACAATCTTTTGCTTAAATCCATATAATTAATTTCTTTTTTAGTAAGAAATAGTATGAAAAGTGAAAGGTATTTTTCTAAATATTTTGAGGCAACGCCATGATATTTTTTAAGCCATTTTTCTATAATAATCTGGAATGACCATATTAACTTATCACTCTGAACTTCTTTTATACGCTTTTTATTATGTGCTTTTGCAACTAAAGAAATATAACGGTCACCATATGGAACTATATAAGCTTCCTTTTCAATTAGATAATAAATTTTTTGATTAAAGCTAGGTAAATGCCAATGACATCTTGAAATTGGCTTCACTATTATAGAGTCATCGTAATCTTTTGCAGCTACAACCCAAATATTATGACGCACTGAAGGAATAATATTTCTGCAGCCTTTAAAATTTTCAAGTATTAATTTTTTTGCAATATGGACATCACCACTTAATATTGCGGGAATACTATCAAAAGTTAGTCCGTGTAAAACTTTGTGTCTCCAATAAAAAGCTGTAACTAAGCTTATTTCCAATTTCTCAGCACAAAATCTTAAGGATTTTCTTTCAAGTACATATTCCACGAATTTAGTCCATTTAATGGGGTCCTTTTTTGAGTAGCTCCATAGAGAATTCGATGCAGAAGAGAAGGTTTTATCGCATTCTTTGCATTTATATCTTTGAATTCCTTTGAATGAACCGTATTTTATGTAATGTTTCGAGCTGCAAGTAGGACATTTTTCAATATTTCTATTTAAATAGATAGTACTTTTTATCAAATTATTAATATTAGAATTTAATAAATTAAAATTGCTATCAGTTTTTATCAAGTAAAACACCTCAATTCACTACTAAAATATAAATTAAATATTCAAATCCTCTTAATAATTGCCTAAATATTAAGTTTCTAAACATTACCAACATTTATTTTAAACATTTGAACATATAACTTTTTATTGAGTATAGAGTAGTTATACATAGTGAATAAGGCATTACTATTAGTACAATTGGAATAATAAAATAAAATATATTTAGAACTAGATAGAATTAAAAATACAAGAGTTGACATTTTTAATTAACAGAATACACTTAAAGTAGGACAATAAATTATTAAATAAATAATTTATTGGTAGAAAATTGGTGACATTATAATTTAAAGTATTTAAATTAGGGATTTATTATATTTAAGGGTGTGGGGGAAATTGAATATTGAGATGTGAGGTTGGTAATTATGAAAAGAGTTCTTATTGTTGATGATGCAGCTTTTATGAGACAAATGCTTAAGAAAACGCTTGAAAAGAACGGATTTGAGGTGATTGGGGAAGCTGAGAATGGTCTAAAAGCAGTTGAAATGTATAAAAAATTAAATCCAGATATTGTTACTATGGATATAACAATGCCTGAATCAGATGGAGTTGAAGCTTTAAGTGAAATAATGAAGTATGATTCTAATGCTAAAGTTGTTATGATGAGTGCAATGGGGCAAGCACCCAAAATTAAAGAAGCGGTTCTGCTGGGGGCAAAAGGATTTATAATTAAGCCTTTTAAAGAGGAGCCTTTTATAAAAATTATAAGTAGACTTTAAAAAATTGCTTTTATGAGGAGAAAATATTAATTATCTCCTCATAAAGGCTTTGTTAAAATTTTGAAAAATGATTTCTGTAATATATAATTTAACTTTAACTATAACTATAACTATAACTATAGATCTTACTCTAAAGTTATTTATTTATATATAAGTTATTGAAGTAAGATAACCTAGATAAATGCTGTACTATAAAATTTGAAGCTATACCTATAAAAATACCTGTTCCTAGTCCTGCAATGGATAATATAGGAAGATATAACATGACACCTATGTTTTGGACTATAAGAGATGCCACTATTAATTGACCAACATTATGGAAAAAAGCTCCAGCAGCGCTCACTCCAATTATACTTACTTTATCCTTAAAAATTTCTTTGACAAAAATCATAACAAAATAGCTAAAAATTGCTCCGACAGCACTGTACATAAATGTTGAGAGGTTGCCACCGAATATTGTTGATAATAAAAGTCTGAGTATTATAATTAAGAAAGCATCTCTTTTGCTATTTAAGGTATATAAAGCTATAACTGTGATTAAATTTGTTAGGCCAAGTTTTGCCCCAGGAGCAATAAATGGAACTGGAATCATACTTTCTACTGTATAAAGAACTAAAGCTTGCGCTACCAAAACGCCTATAAAGACTATACGAAAAGTTTTGCTCATGTCATAACACCTCTAATCATCTGATGCAATATCAGTACTTTTAATTTCAACCATCATTTTGTGCGGAAGGCATACTATAATTTTGCCTGGATCAGTGATAAAACCAGATTTTTCACAGATTTTATCTTTGCAGTCTGCATCTACTACCTTAATAGATTGATCTTTAATCTCAAGGGTATTATAGCCATAGGCTGTTTTTATATCGATTGTTTCATCTCCTCTATGTTCTGATAGAGGGATTTTTTTAATAAGTTTACCATCAACAGTTATTTCTGCATAAGTTCCATTATAATTTTTTCCAAGCATTACTCCTAAAATTAGTTCAGGAATAAAGGATAAACATATTAAAAAAGCTATTATAATTATATCCCATTTCTTAAACATATTTGTCATCCTTTAATTTAAATTCTGCTTTGTTGTTTGATTAATCCTTTTCTGTACGCTGACAATAGTAATTTTAATTCATCTATTTGTTGATTTAAGGCAATACCTATATCTGTATCGCCAACGGTCTTTCTTTCTACTACTTGCTCAAGTACAAGGTAGGAAGATAATATATCGGTTTCTTCTTTAATAGCCTTTTCTGTAGATTCAAAAGGTTGATGTGATACTAATTGAAGTCCAAAAGAATTATAAATTAAAGTGTATCCAGCAAGTCCTGTTTTTGGCTGATAAGCTCTCGAAAATCCCCCATCAATAACTAACAACCTTCCGTTAGCTTTTATTGGACTTTCACCATTCTTTTCCTCAACCGGAACATGACCATTAATTATATGTGACTCTTGAGAATTAAGTCCAAATTCTTTTAGAATATTATTACACACTTCTTCATTATTTCTAAAATTAAAATAAGGATCTTTTTTCTCATAATGTGTTTCTTTTTCTTCAACAAAATATTGCTCGAATACAGTCATTCTATCCTTCCCAAACAATGGAGAAGAAGCACCACACCATAAATACCACATAATATCTGCTTTATTTTCTTTTGAATCCATATCGTCTTTAGAAAAATAGGCTTCTCGAGCAAGCATATCTAAATTATCTAAAAGATCTTTTCCTTTATGTTCATGTTCACCTATTTTAACAGTTCTAAAAGTTCCATCTTCATTTAGTGGTATGCATCCATGATAGAGAAGATTAGAATTAAAAGTTGTGTATAAACTCCCATTTGAAAATAAAAACCTAACATGCTTATTATATTTTTCGCTATTCATAAAACAAGATTTTAGTTTTTCAATTAATTCTCTTTCTTCTAGGGTAAGCTTGTACGGATTTTGTGGATCTATAGTTGGAAAATTGGAATCTTTTAATTTATAAGTTTTCTCATATAATTCAATTGTTCCATCAACATAATTAATATTATTTAGCACTAAGCGATGCTCCATATTAAATTCATGATGTCTTGAAATTATTTCACCTTCTAATTTAAACAATATTATTGCTATAGATTTATGCATCTTAGCAATTAACTGAATTTCATTAACACTATATTTTTTATCATAATCAATTCGTGGCAAAAAGATGTTGCAAGGGTCGTCATTATATAAATCCATAGAAAAGGTTGCTAAAGGTAATAAGTTTATGCCATAACCATTTTCTAATGTGTCTAAGTTTGCATATTTTAAGGAATTTTTAATGACATTAGCAATACAAGCTTCTGAACCACAAGCTGCTCCCATCCATAAGATATCATGATTTCCCCATTGAATATCTACTGAATGATAATTTACCAAAGTATCCATTATAATATCAGCACCAGGCCCTCTATCAAATATGTCTCCAAGGATATGAAGTCTATCGATAACTAATTGCTGTATTAGTTTTGATATTTCAACTATAAATTCTTTAGCTCTGTCAATATCAATGATGGTTGTGATAATTTGCTCATAATACTCTGTTTTATCAATTTCTCTAGGCTGTTCGTGGAGCAATTCTTCAATAATGTATGCAAAATCTTTTGGAAGAGCTTTTCTAACTTTAGAACGCGTGTATTTGGAAGACACATATCTAGATAACTCAATTAACCTGTGAAGAGTAATTTTATACCAGTCATCTATATTTTCTTCTTGTTTTGAGATTAATTCAAGTTTTTGTTCAGGATAATAAATTAAAGTTGCTAAGCTTTTTTTTTCACTTTGTCTTAATCTATTACCAAATACATCTTCAATTTTTCTTTTAATAACCCCAGAAGCATTTTTTAAAACATGTATGAAAGGTTCATATTCTCCATGAATATCTGTGAGAAAATGTTCTGTACCCTTAGGTAAATTTAAAATTGCTTGAAGGTTTATAATTTCTGTTGATGCCTCATTAATTGTTGGATATTGCTTTGAAAGTAATTTTAGGTAATTTAAATTTTTGCCTATTTCATCATTTGATAATTCGTTTTTAAGCATAAAGTCTCTTTCCCTTCATTAAAAAATAAAACATATTTTAAGAATACTATAATAATTATAACACATAGAATAATCAGTTAAATGGGTAATATAATTTTCTAAATTAATAGAAAATTAGAAGATATAGATTGAAATTTTACTCTAAGTAAGATAAAATAATATCGGGAACACGTGTGCACAATGATTGATTTTTTTAAAAAGGAGAGTAATAGAATTATGAAAATGGACATAAGATATTCAAATCATCCGGAGGACTCAAAACATTATGATACTGAAACATTAAGAAAACATTATCTAGTAGAAAAGGTTTTTGTGGAAGATGAAGTAAACTTAGTATATAGCCACAATGATAGAATTATATTTGGTGGAGTCACTCCAGTAAAGGAGACATTAAAACTTGGGGCTTCAAAGGAATTAGGTACAGATTATTTCCTTGAGAGAAGAGAGCTTGGAGTTATTAATGTCGGTGGAGAAGGAACAATTAAGGTAGATGGAGTAGAATATAATTTGAAATTTAGAGATGGATTATATGTTGGACAGGGAGCTAAAGATATAGAATTTACATCAGTAGATGGAAAGAATCCAGCAAAGTTCTACATTAATTCTGCACCAGCGCTTAAATCATATCCTACAGTAAAAATTGACTTAGAAAAGGCTAATAAAATTAAATGCGGCGATGAAATCAATATGAATAAGAGAACAATCAATCAATATGTTCATCCAGCGGTTTGTGATAGCTGTCAATTAGTAATGGGATTAACAATTTTAGAACCAGGAAGTGGATGGAATACAATGCCATGTCACACTCACGAAAGACGTATGGAAGTATATCTTTACCTTGAAGTTCCTGAAGAGCAAGTTGTATTCCACTTAATGGGACAAGGTCAAGAAACAAGACATATTGTAATGAAAAATGAGCAAGCTGTAATTTCACCAAGTTGGTCAATTCATTCAGGTATAGGAACTCAAAATTATTCATTTATTTGGGGAATGTGTGGAGAAAATAAAACCTTTGATGATATGGATCATATAAAAATTGAAGATTTAAAATAAAATTAAGTTGCTAGCATGTAATACAAAAATATTACATGCTGTTTTTTTATGAAATTTTTTAGAATTTTTAGAATAATATAGAGAGGCATGGCGAAAAACGTTGAAAGGGAATATCATGAATGGTAAAATATTAGTATATATAATGATTAGTACATTTATTCACATAAGTTGAATATTTAAGAGGTATAGATTATGAGGATTACTTTTAGAATAAAATTATTTTTATTTTGTGTATTTATTATTTTATTAACAGCAATTCCAATTGCTACGATTACTTATAATGATATATATAATTCATTGAAAGGGGAGATGTTATTACATAGTAAGGAACAAATATTACAAATTGATAATTCTATCAACGGAATTGCAAATCAGTTAAAAGCAAATACAGTATTTCTAGCAAATTCCAATGAAGCTAGAAAGGCTGATCAATCTATATCAGCACTATTTAACATACCTAATGTTGAAAATAACAAAAAGTATTCAAAACAGCTTCCTGGTATAGAAGGCTCTATATATAACGAATTGGAAAGTTATGGGGAGTCACATCCTGAAACTACATATGTGTATATAGGCACAAAATGGGGAGGATATATCCAGTGGCCAGATGGGTTAGGTGCGGGTAATTTTGATCCGAGAAAAAGGCCATGGTATGCTCCAGCTGTAGAAAATCCAGACAAAGTGATAACTTCAGATCCTTACGTTTCTGCAATTGATAATAGTAATAATATAATAATAAGTTTTTCAAGTGCTATAAAGAATGAAGCTAACGAAGTAATTGGAGTAGCTGGAATTGATGTGAGTTTAAATAAATTATCAGAAATTGTTAGAAGTATAAAAGTTGGAAAGGATGGTTACATTTTTATTTGTACTAAGGATGGTACTATGCTGGCACATCCAAATTCTAATTTGAATTTCAAAAAATTATCTGAATATGATAGTAGACTAGTAAGCTCGAAAGATGGTTCGGAATTTTCTATTAAGGATTCAGATAAGATTATAAATGCTGAAAATGATAATTTTGAAACTGTTATTGATGGAAAAGAAGTTTTTGTGAATATATATACTTCACCTAATACAGGGTGGAAGATGGTTTCAGTTGTACAAAAAAGTGAACTTACAGATAGAGCAGAAGAACTTCAAAATTTAGTAATTATAATTACATTATGTGTGTTAGTATTAGGGATAATTTTAACATATTTTATTACAAAAGTATTAACTAAACCGATAAAAGATTTAGCACCTATAATGGAAACAGCTGGAAATGGCGACTTAGCGGTCAGAGCTAATATTAATACTAAGGACGAATTTGGAGTATTGGGAAATTCATTTAATCTAATGATTTCCAAACTAAGTTCAAATTACGATGAATTATCAGCAGTGTATGAAGAATTGATGGCAACAGAAGAAGAATTAAGAGCACAATATGATGAACTGCAATTTAATGAAGAAGCCTTAAGAAGTAGTGAGGAGAGATATAGAATTGCTTTAGAATCAGCTAATGATTCTATTTGGCAGTGGAATATGATTACAGGGGAATTTTTTGTTTCTGATAAGTTAATAGATATTATAGGATATAAACCTGATCCAGAAATGGATGCTATAAAGATGTTTAAGGAAATGGTTCATCCAGATGATTATGTCCAAGCTAAGGAAGATTTATATAACCATATAAATAATTTAACACCTGTTTTTAATTCTGAATATAGAATTAAAACAAAAGATGGTTCGTATGTATGGGTATATTCTAAAGGGAAAGTCTCAAGGGATACAGAAGGAAAGGCTATAAAACTTTCGGGATCAATTTCAGATATTTCTGAGCGTAGAAAAGCTGAAGATAAGATTAAATTCTTAGCATATTATGATACACTCACAGGTCTTACTAATAAAGTTTTATTTATGGAAAAACTAGATGAACAGTTGGAAAGAATAAAAAGTAGTGAGGTTGAAGGTGCAGTAATATTTGTTGATTTAGATGACTTCAAAAAAATAAATGATGTAATGGGACATAAATTTGGAGATGAATTACTTATTGCATTATCTGAACAATTTAAGAAATTAGTAGAGAAAAAGGATACGATATGTAGACAAGGTGGAGATGAGTTTTTTATACTTAATCCTTCAATAAAAGAAAATGAAATAGAAGCATATGTAAATAAATTATTGAATTTATTTAATCAAGGATTTAGGGTACAAGATAAGCAGATATCAATTACAGGTAGTATTGGAGTAGCATTGTATCCTAAGGACGGAGCTGATTCAGATACTATTATGAAGAATGCTGATTCAGCTATGTATAAAGCAAAGGAATTGGGAAAAAATAGATATGCATTATATGATCCTGAAATTTATTTAAAATTACAAAGAAAGACTGCAATTGAAAGAATTTTAAGGAATGCAATTGAAAATAACGAATTTAGTATAAATTATCAACCACAATATGATGCAATGAAGAACGAAATTTTTGGATTCGAAGCTTTACTTAGATTAAATAGTAAGGAATTAGGTTTTATATCACCAGCTGAATTCATTCCTATAGCAGAAGAAAGTGGATACATAACACAAATAGGATTATGGGTTATTAAAGAATCATGCTTGCAAAGTGTTAAGTGGCTTAGAGGTGGCTATAAGTTTAAGAGTATAAGCATTAACATTTCATCAGTTGATTTACAACAGCCAGATTTCATAGAAAAGGTTACAGATATAATTAAAGAAACAGGTATCGATACAGATATTGTAGAATTTGAAATTACTGAAACAGTTTTAATGCAATCCCTTGATTTGAGCATAAATGCTTTAAATCATTTGAAAAGTATGGGAATACGAATTGCCCTAGATGATTTTGGAACAGGATATTCTTCGCTTAATTATTTGAGAAAAATTCCAATAAATACATTAAAGATTGACAAATCTTTCATAGATAATATTGCTTCCAATGAAAAAGAAGAATCAATAATTAACAATATAATACAAATGGCTCATACTATGGGTTTAAAGGTTGTTGCTGAAGGTGTGGAAATAGCAGATCAGTTATCAATACTTAAAGAAAAAGAATGTGACTATATTCAAGGATATTACTTCAGCAAACCACTTCCTGCACCAGAAGTTGAAAAGCTGTTTGAACAAGGTTAATTAAATAAAATAATAAGCAAAGGCCTTAATAATTAAGGCCTTTGCTATATTCACTATCATTGTTAACTATGATAACAAAAGCTCTAGGATAGTCTTGCAAATACTTTACGTTAAATTTGACTCCAGATTTAGGATAATAATAACTATTGAATGACTTTTCATTGACTATATTGAAATCTGAGGAAAGACAATAAGTTGGAATCTCAAGATTTTCATTTGTATTAATAATGATATCATACCGTAATACTTGTTCATTATTATAGTAATTAGATGTTTGAAGAGTATCTACAATAACTCCTTGTCCTTTTTCTCCATAATTATTAAGAAGAGAGTTTATTATAAAGTGTCCTATGAAAACATTGACAAAAGAAAGCGTGAAAAAGATGAACATAAAGCCTATTATTTGAAGTCTAAATTTTAATGGTAAAATAAGCAGTGCAATTATACATAAAGCAATTATCAGTAAAAGACTAAGAAGTGGATGAGTTCTTAATGTAATAAGAAGAATAATTAGATATTCCATTAGTATTACCTCCATCATATCATAATATAATTTTTATTCTTAATTATGTATGGATGATCTGCAAGGTATAAATAATGCTATATAATATCATTATAATATATTGTATTGCTAATAATATTAAAGGATAATTAAGGTAATATTAAAAGTATGTAAATTATAGATATATTAGATAATAACCAAAGCAATGAGAAGTTAGTTATATATTGACAGGATTATAATTTAAGAGTAGCATAAAAATGAAAAAATCACATGGAAATTATTATCAATGCCCTTATATATTGCATTGAATAATTAATAAAGTAAAGATTATAAGTTAAGGAAAGGAATTTTGATATGACTAAAATAGATATAATATCAGGCTTTTTAGGAGCAGGGAAAACAACTTTAATAAAAAAATTAATTGAAGAAGCATTTAAAGGTGAAAAGCTTATGCTTATTGAAAATGAATTCGGTGAAATAGGAATTGATGGTGGATTTTTAAACAATTCTGGAGTTGAAATCACTGAAATGAATTCAGGGTGCATATGTTGCTCTTTAGTAGGTGATTTTGGAGTAGCCCTTAAGGAAGCTCTAGATAAATATTCACCTGAACGTATAATAATTGAACCATCAGGAGTTGGAAAATTATCAGATGTAATAAAAGCTGTAGAAAGTATAAAGGATGAAGCGCCTATAAAGCTTAATAGTTTTACAGCTGTTGTAGATGCAATAAAATGTAAGATGTATATGGATAACTTTGGTGAATTCTTCAATAATCAAATTGAAAATGCTAATACAATAGTTTTAAGCCGTACTCAAAAGCTTACACAGGAAAAATTAGAATTATGTGTAGCTCAAATACGAGAACATAATAAGGATGCAGCCGTTATAACTACAAATTGGGATGAAATTGATGGTAAGTTGATTCTTGCTGCAATGGAGCGAGAAAATTCACTTGAAAAAGAATTATTAAAGGAAGCAGAGGAACATCATCACCATCATCATGATGAAGATTGTAGTTGTCAAGAACATGAGCACCACCACCATGATGATAAATGTGATTGTCAAGAACATGAGCATCACCACCACGATGAAAAATGTGATTGTCACGATCATGAACATCATCATCATGATGAAGAATGTGATTGTCAAGAACATGAGCATCACCACCACGATGAAAAATGTGATTGTCATGATCAAGAACATCATCACCATGATGAAGAATGTGATTGTCATAATCATGAACATCATCACCATGATGAAAATTGTGGGTGCCATGAGCATCACCATCATCATGCAGATGAAGTATTTACTAGCTGGGGAATCGAAACTCCTAAAAAATATTCTAAAATTGAATTAGACGAAATATTAAAAGTTTTAGCTGAATCTTCAGACTATGGAATTATTTTAAGAGCAAAAGGAATAATCCCTTGTACTGAAGGAGGATGGATTAATTTTGATTTAGTACCAGGTGAATACGAAATACGAGAAGGCGTATCTGATTATACAGGAAGATTATGCGTAATAGGTACAAATATAAATAAAACAAAAATACAAGAATTATTTCATATTTAAATTATTTAATTTAAATCATATTTAAATTAAATAATTTAACTTAAGCGAGAATAAAAAGACATTGTATTATTAATGTAGCAATTTGATGAAAGAAGGTAGAAGTTATGACAGATGTACCAGTTTTTCTTATTACTGGTTTTTTAGAAGGTGGTAAAACAACTTTTATTAAAGAAATATTTAATGATCCAGATTTTGTAGAAGGCGAAAAAATTACTGTGATTGTCTGTGAAAATGGTATTGAAGAATATGAAAAAGAGTTTTTAGACAAAAATAAAGTATCTTTAGTACATGTTGATAGCAAGGAAAATTTAACTGCAGAATTTTTAAAAGAATGTAATGATGAAAATAACCCAACAAAAGTAATTGTCGAATATAACGGGATGTGGCAAGGTGATGTGATTGGAAAATTAGAATTGCCAGAAAATTGGGAGTTTGCACAAATTATAACACCTATTGATGCTAATACTTTTGAAAGTTATATGGGAAATATGAAATCCTTACTCATAGAACAATTTCAAAATTCAGATTTAATTATAATTAATCGTTGCAAAGATAATACTGATAAGTTGAAATTTAGGAATAGCATAAAAGCTGTTAACGCACATGCAAATATAATTTTTGAATTGGAAAATGGTGAAATTGATGATAGACCGTTACAATTACCTTTTGATATAAATGCTAAAGTAATTGAATTTGAAGACTATGATTTTGGTGTATGGTATTTAGATGCAACAGAAGCACCTGACAAATATGATGGTAAACATATTAAGATGAGAGGGTTAGCTTATACAAATCCTAAATATCCTAAAAACATTTTTGCTTTTGGCAGAAATGCCATGACTTGCTGTGCTGATGATATCTCCTTTTTAGGACTTTTATGCCAAACAAATAAACCTGTTGATTTTAAAGATAAAGTATGGATTGAAATAGAAGGAATAATTCGCAAGCAATATATTCCACAAGAACAAAGAGAAATTCCTTTTATAACAATCAAAGATTATAGAAATATTAATAAGCTAGAAGATGATTTGATTTATTTCTAATATAAAATATGTTTTACTTGGTTCATATTAGCTTGTCACACGGGAATAGTGACAAGCTAATATGGAGCAAGCTTAAATGATTTTCTTGAAAATATTACTTATCTATTAAATGTTTTTCATATTCTTCTATCATTTTTTTTGTCATTAAACCGCCTATGTTTCCACCAACATATCCATTTGCTCTTGAAGATTTTCTTCCTTCATACTTATCGTTAAGTTCAATTCCCATATCATTAGCAAATTCAGTTTTCAATTTATCTAGTTTTGCTTTTGCTTCAGGAACTAATGGTCGTCTACTCATATTAAACACCTCCATATCTATATTAGTTTTATATTTAAGAATGAAAATATACTTGGAAAATTTTAAATAGGTAAAATAGGTTAAATAGATTGATAAGGTGTGAATTAAAAGTAATTTATTTGTTTTGTTAAGGCGATTGAATTTTGACTTATATTACAGAATATAGTAATATGTATGCATATATAAGAATATCGGGGTGAATTTATAAATGATAAAAGATGCAATAAATTCTGTAATATGGACGCTTGATGGAGGAATTTTTGGTTTATTAGTTATAGTAATATATAGCATTATAAGAACAAAATTTAATGAAATGAATAAGAAATAATTTTAATAGCTGAAAAAAATGTTTAATCAGAGTTTTATGTTAAATAGACTCTGATTTTGTGTTAAAATAGGATTATAATGCATTTTTATGAAAATGATGAGTATGAGGGAGAGAGACATGCCTAATATTTTTGATGGACTAAAAAGAATTTCAGATGACGAGATGATTGAACAGCTAGCATTACTTGAAACTATGAATATAACAAATATTTCAAAGCCTGTTATTCAAAAGGCTAAGAAAAAGACAATAAGTATAATTAATTTTTTAGGTAATAAACTTGGAAAAGGTAGTGTGCTTCAAGAACCAGAAGTTAAAGAAATTTGGACTTTGATTGAGGAGAAGAAAGAAGAACTAAGAGGTTGTAATAGAGAAGAGTTAGATGAAAGATTAAATAAAGTTCTTTTGGAAAAAACTAAAAATGATACAGATAATCCAACCGAAGATTTAATATCGATGGAAGTAATAGATGGAGCCTTTAAGTTATACAAAACGAATCAATATTTAACACCAAGTCAAAAGGCAGATTATATTTATATAAAATATCATGAGAAGCTTAGTGGAAAAGCAAAGGAATACATAAATGAAATGCCGTTTGTGGACTTACAGGAAACAACGCAAGATATAGAAGAAATCATTAATAATATGGATGATAAGCAAAAGAAAGAGTTTGTACAATCTATAGAAGTTGAAAAATTTACATTGCTAAATGTATGGAAAAAAATTGATAGACAACATTTTGCTAGACTAGTATGGATGGCGGTAAAAGCTTACGATGGTAGGTTTACACCAAAAGAAGAATTACTTCCAAGCTTTGTGGAAAACGAGAAAGAAGTTGAAATAGAGCAAAAGAATGCAGAATTAAAAAAATCAAAAAGAGAATTATTCGAATTAAAAAATAAGATGGAATCTTGTAAAAATAAATTAACTACTATAGAAAGTAACTTGAAGAAAGAAAATATTGTTTTAAATAATGCAATTAGAAGTAGAAAACAAGCAGAAGAAGATTTGATAGATTTGGGAAAAATTGATAATAAATTAGAAACGGTTAAGAAAAATAATGAGGAACAATTGAATCAAATCAAAGACCAAATGGAAAAGGCTGCTGTTTTAGAAGAATATGATGTATTAATGGAAGAATATAAAAAGGCTAAATTTGACTCGATTGATATTAATAATAAGCTTTCAGATATTGTCCTAGAAGGAACATTTAAAAGAGAACTAATAGAGGATAATATTAAGACGATTGGCACAAAGGAAGAAAGTATTAAAAAAATTGCAGATGAATTTCAACAATTAAAAAATGATACTTCCGTTTTAATAGAAGAATATAATGAAAAGCAAAAAGAAGTTCATACAATGGAAGAAATCAAAAGAAATGAAATTTTTGAAAGATGGAGTAAATTCTTTATAAAATTTATCTTTGAATTTAAAGCACTAAATAATGTAGTTGATTTTTCTACAAAAGAATTGCTTCATATTGAAGAATGCCTATATGAAATATATGCGTCAAAAGATCCAGAAGCTTTAAGTATTGGGTTGATTGAAGGAAGAAATAGTAAAAATGAGAAGGAAGACTATCATTACATTGATGTAAGTTATCCTGATAAATTTCAAATTGAAATACACTATAGAGTATTAAAGAATGAAGAAAAGAATGTTCAAATAGTGGGAATTACAACTGAATTTTAAATAATATAGATTTAATTTTATGTTGAATTTTTAAGGTTAAAGTTTATTAGATTAATTGTATCTAATAAACTTTAACCTTTTTTATCAATCAAAAAAAGTTATTAAAAATTTGTCTGTTTGCTTTCCTAACTTTGATAATTCTTTTATAGATACACAATGCAAGAATTATACTTATGCAAAACTTACCGAAATCAGAGACATTTATCTTCCACAGGACTAGTGAAATTTTCGCTGGAAGGTTCTAAATGTGGGCTTGTCGTCATTTCAGCGTGTTCCAGATGTAA
>NZ_JAKJJY010000050.1:0-4384 GCF_022320955.1 Clostridium sp. YIM B02555
CGAAAAGGCAGATGCGCACCTATAAAAAGAGTGCGAAGCACAATACGGAACTTAATATTAAAAATCTCCGGCTTCACAGTCGCCTACGATTTTTTTACTAGTAATTTAATGATATTTTATATTATGCATTTTAACAATATAAAATTCACAAGCATCTTAAAATTACTTCTCTGAATTTTCTTTTGTCTTTTTTAATCTATAACAGTTGATCATATATATGAGAATAATGAGTATTACAATAGATATACCAATTATTATAAAATATCTTTTAAATAAATAATGATACTTTTCCCAGTTAACTCCAAGGTAATCCCCTAACAACATAAAAACTGTTGTCCAAATAAAGGCTCCCATATATGCATAACCTGCAAATTTTTTATACGGCATATTAATAATTCCTGAAAAATATCCTGTGACATGCCTTATTCCTGGAATGAAATATGCTACTATAAGCATTTTATTCCCATATTTATCAAACCACTTTGAAGTTTTTTCTATTTTACTTTTATCTAAGTGAAAATAACGTCCATATTTTTCAAAAAAAGTTATTTCTAAAGCTCTACCAATATAATATGATAATGTAATACCACTACATATACCAATTGTAGCAATTACTATGCTTAACCCCAGATTCATTTTGCCTTCTGAAACAACATATCCACAATAGGTCATGAGCGTTTCACCTGGTAAAGGCAAGGCCAATAACTCTAAGAATAAAGCTATTAATAGAACAATATATCCATAATGATTAAATAATTCTAATATATTTACCATTCTTTCACTTCCTATCTTAAGCACATCGCCATTTCAATTTAACTTATATTATTTAAAATCTCTGTAGTTTTATTTAAAAAGACCAAATCTCTATTACGAATAAACTTTCCCACATAATTATCTGGCATATCATTTTTGAGAATATCAATAGCCTTGTCTAAAGGAACCCATTTTAATAAGAAGCCATTATCTATTTCTTCATCTGTAAATGCTGGTTTATTGATTCCTCCTATGGCTTTAGTGTAATAGCAGTAGGATATTTGAAGCTGCTGAAATTTATCCCTGTACTCTATTATTACACCTACTTCACCTAAAACTCGAATATCAGTTCCAACTTCCTCCATAACTTCACGATTTAAAGCAATATCTATGCTTTCACCTGCTTCAATGCCACCACCAGGCAACTTATGATATTTATTTTTTGAAACATAAAGCAATGCGATTTCATTCAAATCATTTAATACAATTGCTCTTGATGCTTTTCTAAGCTTATATATATTATCACTATTTTTACCATCATATCCTATATCTTTTTCATAAATTTCTTTTATCAATTCCATACTTTCCAATTCCCTCCTCTAAAAAAATCAATTAGTTAATAGTTAAATATTACTTTTTATTATATACCATAAAACATAGCTTTTTTCTAATATAATACATTGTGCTAATAAAATTTAATATGACGCCAATAATTAATAATTATTAAAAACTAGCACAACTAGTTAAGATACATTATAATTATACTTATAAAAAATTGATTTTGCCACGTTTAATTAACACTGAATAAAGATTGATGCATCATTTTAAATAGTCAGGGCATTTTATTAAATAATAACAATATTTATTAGATTGGAGTGGTTATGATGATAAATTTAAAAGAAGGCAATAATAAGTTTTATTTAGGAGACAACGAAAATGGTATAAAGGCAGAAGTAACTTATATAAACAGTTCAAATAATACAATTATACTTAATCACACTTTTGTATCAAAAGAATTAAGAGGTCAAAAGATAGGTGCTCAACTAGTCAAAAGAGTAGTTGATTATGCAAGAGAAAATAATAAAAAAATAATTCCTCAATGTTGGTTTGCTGATGATGAATTTAAAGCTCACAAAGAATATGAGGATGTATTAGCAAAATAGATATTTATTTCATTTATATCTAGGTTATAAAAATTAAGGTTTTATAATTTTCTAGAAAATACTCAAAAGAGCTAGCTACTCTTATTAGATAGCTAGCTCTAAATCCTTAATTTAAATAGTCTAAGTTATGCCCCAATAGTTGCTAATATTACAGCTTTAATTGAATGTAAGCGGTTTTCAGCTTCATCAAAAACAACAGATTGTTTACCTTCAAATACTTCATCAGTAACCTCTAGAGCTGTTAATCCAAATTTTTCTCCAACTTCTTTTCCAACTTTTGTTTCTAAATCATGATAAGCTGGCAGACAATGCATGAATATTGCATCTTTATTAGCATTGTCCATAACTCCCTTATTCACTTGATATGGTAACAATAATTTTAATCTGCTTTCCCAAACTTCATCTGGCTCACCCATTGATACCCATACATCTGTATAAATTATATCTGCATTTTTTGTTCCTGACTTAACATCTTCAGTTAAAGTAATTGTAGCTCCACTTTCCTCAGTCATTATTTTACATGTCTCTACAAGTTCTTCGGCTGGGAATAATTCTTTAGGAGCACATGCAGTAAAATTAATTCCCATTTTAGCACAAGCAACCATTAAGGAATTTCCCATATTATTTCTTGCATCACCCATATATACAAAATTAAGCCCTTTTAATCTTCCAAACTTCTCTTCTATAGTTAAAAGATCTGCAATCATTTGAGTTGGATGAAATTCATCGGTCAATCCATTCCAAACTGGAACTCCAGCATATTTAGCTAATTCTTCAACTATTTCCTGACCAAAACCTCTATATTCAATACCATCATACATTCTTCCAAGAACTCTTGCTGTATCTGCTATACTTTCCTTTTTACCCATTTGAGAACCTGCTGAATCTAAATATGTAACACCAAGCCCTAAGTCTCTTCCAGCAACTTCAAAAGCACATCTTGTTCTAGTTGAAGTTTTTTCAAATAATAGTACTATATTCTTTCCTTTTAATTTATCATGAAGAATTCCTGTCCTCTTTAAGGTTTTTAATTCCTTTGATAAATCCAATAAATATCTTATTTCTTGTGGTGTAAAATCTAGTAATTTCAAAAAATTTCTTCCTCTTAAATTCACTGCCATAATTGCTCTCCTTTACTTTAATATTAATATTTTATATTTAAAGGTGTTATTCTAAAAATCTATTCTTATTCCTTCAATACTTTATAAAAACAGGTTGGATTTCTAGGTATAATTATACACTTATTCGTATTATTATGCAAACACTTTTCTTGTACTTTTAACATTAATGCACTATTCTTAATTATTATTGTTTGATTTAAAAATATATATTCAATATTTATAAATTCACTTATAATTCATAATACCAGGTATATAATCTTAGAAATAAATTTTCATCTTATGAATTATAACTTAAAATAAAAAAACTGAAATAAGATAAATATTTAATCCTATTTCAGTTTCTTATTCTTAGTATAAACTTTTTAATACAACTCTAATCAATAGCAGGTTGATATTGTTGTTGTTCACCTCTGAATGAATTTACAACTTCTGCTGTAATATCCTTTCCACCTGAACAATTCCTGTATAGTGCTCCTATTGTATAGATTGGCCCCCATGGAATGCCCCACCAGCCAGCTACTAAAGTTAATAGAGTGTATCCTAACCCTTTTACAAATGTACTCTCATCTTTTTTGACAAAATAGATATCTGACCCACGTTTAAATGTCATTATGCCAATTGAAATACAATACTGATAGATAACAAATTTCCCTCCAACTTGTAATTCATAATTTAGCTCTTCATTTGTCAATTCCTTAATTCCCCTAATTTTCACTCTTTTTCCCCCTAATCAATAATAATTACCGCTATATGTATTCCATAAAAATTATGGTTAAACATAATAATTATACTATTTTGTTTCCAATTCTGCAAAGTTATATATGTTTCATTATATATTGCATATTAGAAACTAAAAACTAGCTACAATTTAATTGCAACTAGTTTATATATAAATTTATAAATATTTAGTTATAAAAATCAAGGTTTATAAAAACACTAATTAAATATTTATTTTGAAGAAGGAGTAAATGCATCTATCACTGCAGTTTCTTGTGTTGAGGTTATTGTTCCAGCCGTTACTAATTCATCAAGTTTACTCTTAAGCATGTTCTTATGTTCTCCACCTTTTTCATCACCTTGTGGCTTTAATGCACTTTCTATTGCTGTTTCTTTATCCGAAGTTATAGTTCCTGCTGTTACCAAATTATCCAAGGCTGCTTTAAAATCTCCTTTTCCACTTGTAAGTGCTGTTTCTATTGCTGTTTGATCATCTGCTGTAATTGTTCCTGCTGTTACTAACTCTGCTAATTTAGTTTTGAACATTCCTTCATGACTTCCACCTTTAAATCCACCTTGTGGCTTTAATGCATTTTCTATTGCTGTTTCTTTATCTGAAGTTATAGTTCC
>NZ_JAKJJY010000051.1:0-4212 GCF_022320955.1 Clostridium sp. YIM B02555
TGATTAGCTCAGTTGGTAGAGCACCTGACTCTTAATCAGGGTGTCCAGGGTTCGAATCCCTGATGACGCACCAAAGCAAAGACTGCTAAATGATTTAGCAGTCTTTTTTTGTTTATATTGAAGATTATAAATATAATAAATTTAGAATAATATTTTAGGTAACTTATATAAAAAGAATAATAAAAATATAAATTAATAAAATAATTAATATTTTTATTGATTTATTGTATAAAATTAAATGTTGCACTAGCTTTAACTTTAGTAGATAATACATAATGCAAACATAGTAAAACTTAGAAATGTATAAAATCGTGAGAAAATAGCATAAACTACAGTAATTGCTAGAAAATTATATATAAATTGAAATATTAGTTTAAAAAAGGAGACTTGGATATGGGTTTAAGAAAGAGCAAAATTGCAATCGTAGGAACTGGGTTAGTAGGTTCGAGTACAGCTTTTAGTTTGATAACACAAGGAGTTTGCGATGAAATACTAATGATAGACATAAATGAAGAAAGAGCACTTGGTGAGGTTATGGATTTAAATCACTGTATAGAGTATTTAAATCGAAACACAAAGGTTGTTAAGGGGAATTATGAGCAATGTGAAGATGTTGATATCGTAGTAATAACAGCAGGAGCACCACCTAAACCAGGACAAACTAGATTAGCAACATTAGAATTATCAGCTAGAATAGTAGAATCGATTGTAGAGCCAATAATGAAGAGTGGATTTAAAGGCCATTTTATTGTAATCTCAAATCCAGTAGATATGATCGCGTACCATGTTTATAAGATATCAGGTTTACCAAAAAGCCATATCATAGGAACAGGAACTTCAGTTGATTCAGCTAGATTAAAAAATTTTATAGGAGAATTATTGAATGTTGATCCTCGTAGCGTTCAAGGATACTCAATGGGAGAACATGGTGATTCTCAAATGGTGCCTTGGTCTCATGTTACTGTTGGTGGAAAATCATTCTATGAAATTTTAAAGGATAATAAAGATAGAGTTGGAAATGTGGATTTAGACAAATTAGTATTAGAAACAGCGAAAGCAGGTTGGGAAGTATATAATAGAAAAGGTACCACATATTATGGAATAGCTACTGCAACAGTTGGAATAATTAAAGCAATTATAAATGATGAAAATAAAATAATGCCAGTATCCACATTATTGGAAGGTGAGTATGGGGAAAATGATGTTTTTTGTGGAGTACCAGCTGTCTTGAATTCAGATGGAGTAAAAGAGGTTGTTGAAATTCATATGACAGAAGATGAATTATTAAAATTTAAAGAATCTACTCAATTTATAAGAGAGTCTATTAAAAAGATAAACTAAATTGGAGATTATGAATCATTCTGGAAAATAGTTTCAAATAACTTTAGCAAAGCACTAGCTTTTACCGGTGCTTTGCTATATAAATTGTGCATGAATATAGGATTTTAGAGACATATTCAAATATAATCAAGACATCAGTATAGATTAATAAGAATAAATAAAAAAAGTTTTAAAAAACATGTTGACAAGGGATATTGTTTTCTGTATAATATAATCTTGTTGAGACAAGTTTTCGACACAATAGTACAACTGTTAACTGTAAATTGTTAACTGAATAAGATCTCGTGATGATGGCATAGAGGTAACACTCCTTCCCATTCCGAACAGGAAAGTTAAGGTCTATAGCGCCGATGGTACTGCATGGGAGACTGTGTGGCAGAGTAGGACGTTGCGAGGTAGAATGGTTTACTAGCTCAGTCGGTAGAGCACATGACTTTTAATCATGGTGTCCCGGGTTCGATTCCCGGGTAAGCCACCAATAAATAAAATTAAAATGTTTTTATTAGAAACTTGCTTAGTATTTTTATATAGAAAAGAGTTTTTACAATTATGTAAAAACTCTTTTTTTTATCTGTCTAGTTTTGCTTTAATAGAAATATAAAGTTATAGTAATATGATTCAAAGAGATTTGAATTTATTTGAGAAGTCATGTATTACAAATAATAAAAATTTTCTCAAAGATTGAATGTCATCTTTAAATGATGTAGATTCATTTGACGATAAAGATCCATTGTTAAACATTGTGAGAGCAAAGAATAATATACCCATATTAATATACAAGTCTTTTATATCTGCTATGAATAAATTACTTATTCCAATAAAATCTAAGCTTCCTCCATAAAATACTTTGTCAATAAGTGAACAAATAGCACCACAGATTACAAAAACAAAGCACATATCTGCCCAAAAATCTTTATTCCCTTTATGTAAATAGTATCTATATATTTCTAAGAAAATAACTATAGCAAACATATTTAATGTTATTAAAATAGGAAAACTAACAGATGTACCAAATCTGGCATTTAACCAAGAGCCTTCAGTATTAATTATCGGATTGAAAGATAACATGTTCTTAATTATTTGGAAATTGTTATTGAACCAAAAAAATTTTATAAGTATTTTTATTCCTTGATCTATCACAAGAAAAAGCAATAATAGAAATGATAACATATTAAATTTTAAACCATTCTCATACTTTGTTCCTATAGTATAAGTAAAGAAACCTACTAGTGCGAATAAAAGAATTAGCATTACGTTAAAAAGAATTGTTTGGGAATCAGTTATTCTTCCAGTTATAAGTTCAAATAGAATATATAGAACCCACATTAAAGGTAGTATACCTATAGTCAATACTTTTTTATTTTTCATTTAAGTACCTCCAATTGCAATTATGTTATGTTATAGTAAAGTGTAACATATGCAAAAAAAAATTTCACTACTATTAAATAAAGTGAAATTGATTTAATATATAAATAAGAAGATTATATAAGTAATTGATTTGAAAATAATGGTTAATGCACAGGTATAAAGAGTATAATAATATGAGAAAGAAGGTATAAATTATGTTAACAATTTTAGCGGTGTCTGATTCAATAGGTGAAACTGCAAATCAAGTTGCAGTTGCTGCTGCAAGTCAATTCACCGAAAAGATAGAAGTTAAAAGAATACCGTATGTAAAAGCATTAGAAGATATTGAAGAGGTAATGAGTATAGCAGCTGAATATGAAAATGTAATAATAGTATCTACAATTATTACTGTAAATGTACGTGAATACCTGACACAAAAAGCAATGGAAAGAAATATATTGGTTATGAATGTTTTAGGCCCAATCATTAATGTTGCGTCTACAATACTAGGTAAGGTACCTTCATATAATCCGGGAGCAATGAGACAAACAGATGAAGTGTACTTTAAAAGAATAGAAGCGATGGAATTTGCAATGCAATATGATGACAGCAAAGATTATAGAGGCCTTAAAAACGCAGATGTTGTATTGATTGGACTTTCAAGGACATCTAAAACACCATTGTGCATGTATCTAGCTAATAAAGGTGTAAAGGCAATAAACATTCCATTAATGCCAGAAGTAGGAGTACCAGATGAAATATATGAGATAGATAGGAAAAAGATATTTGGTTTAACCATAAATCCACTTAGATTAATTGAAATTAGAAAGAGAAGATTGGATAAATTTCATAGGATTACTTCTGATATTGAGTATGCAGGGGACGCTAGAGTATTAGAAGAACTTGATTTTGCGGATAAAATAATGAGAAAAATAGGTTGTAAAACTATAGATGTTACAGAAAGAGCAATTGAGGATACTGCGCTAATTATATTAGAAAAAATAAATCATAATGAAAATAATGTATAATACATAGTGTTGAATCTTTATAAATAACCAGAGAAGCTTTCATTTTGTGAGGAAATATATATAAACTTACTTGCATAAAATGAAGTTCTCTGGTTTAATTTTTTATAAATTGAATAAAGAACTTTTCAAATTTTAAAAGGAAAATAGTATAACTAATCCAAGTGTATCACTAGTAGAATATGAGAGGATTTAGCATGAATTTATTAGCATGGATAATTTAAAGTCTCTAAATAGCATAAATTAGTATTTTGAAATTGTAACTGTATGTGATAAGATAAAAAACGTCGCAAGGCTAGTAAATAACTTAAAAATAATGCATTCAGATAATGTTTAAATTATTTCTAAAAAGTTGTTGACATGATTTGAGACGAGTGATATAATGAAAAAGTCGCTTGAGGCGATAAACTAAAGATTACAGCGAAGGCTGTAAGAAAGAAAATGGTCTTTGAAAATTGAACAGAATAAGATAAATACATTTAAGTAAACCAGCAATTTT
>NZ_JAKJJY010000052.1:0-4081 GCF_022320955.1 Clostridium sp. YIM B02555
GTTACGATTATAATTTCTCAATGATGTATGTATATTCCATTTATAAGTTTGATTATTAATTTGGATATCTATAATATGTAAGTTCTAATTAAGATTTTACATCTGACATCAAGAAATCCTAAGGGGATTTCTTGACTAATGATAATTAATAATTGAAACGTATACATAATAAATAAATGAAAACGTTTATTTATTTGGCTATAATATATTCAAATTAATTATAAACTATTTTGGATTTGTTGAAAAGAGACATTAGTTAGCAGAGTGTAGGAAGATATTAGTTTCAAAGGTTATAAGAAAGATGTGTATAACTTTTTGTTATACGTAGGTATGCTTTTTTGTTATTAGACTATGTATACGTTTAAATATATAATTTGGTTATAACGGATATATTTAAAAGGTGTATATGTTATAGGTATATTGTTCACAAAACAATATATTGAAATGTTTTGAATTGAAATGTTAAAAAATAATCAAAGTATACATGGAGGGATTTTTAATGAAAAGTATGGAAACAGATGTAATTGTGGTTGCAGCAGGACTTTCAGGACTTGCTGCTGCAGTATCAGCAGCAGAAAATGGTGCGAGAGTAATAATGTTTGAAAAATCTAATACAACTGGTGGAGCTGCAAATATGGGAATGGGACCACTTGGTGTAGGCTCATCAATTCAAAGAAATCAAATGGTAGCACTTACTCCAGGAGAAGCTTTTAGAAAGCATATGTATTTTACTCATTATCGTGTAGATGCTCGTATGGTTCGTGATTATTATTTTAAATCAGGAGACACTATTGATTGGCTTGTAGATATGGGAGTTGAATTTTTAGGGGTATCAAGAGCTTTTGGAGCACCAGAAAATACAAGAGCATATTCCGATGGAGAATTCACATGGCATGTTGTAAAACCAGAAGGTGGTGGAGCTCCAGGTCCTCGTGCAGCTACAACAATGACAAAGAGAATGACAGAAAAGGCAAGAGAGTTAGGTGTGGAAATTATTTTTGAAACACCTGTTAATAAAATTATTATGGAAAATGGTGAAGCTGTTGGAGTAATAGCTAAAAATAAGGATGGAGAAGAAATCGAAGCAAGAGGTAAAGCAGTTATTTTAGCTACAGGTGGCTTTGGAGATAATCCTCAAATGATTAAAGAACAAACAGGCTATGAATTTGGAAAAACTATTTTCAACTTTGCTATCCCAGGTATGAAGGGTGATGGAATTAAAATGGCATGGGAAGCAGGTGCTGGACATACACCATGCATAATGGAATTAATGTATCAATTACCAGATAATATGAATCACTTCATACTTGATGGTGCCTTTCGTCAACCTTGTCTTTGGGTAAATAAACTAGGACAAAGATTTATGCCAGAAGATCAAATTGGAAATACAACCTTTACTGGAAATGCAATTACTGCACAGCCTGGAAATGTAGCATATTCAATATTTGATAGTAAACTTCTTAAGAAATATAAGAAAAGAGGAGCAGATATAGTATCTCATGTACATCCACATGATCTATATGACCATTTTGATGAACAGTGGGAAAAAGATCTTGAAGCTGGATATGAACCAATAGCTCAAGCAGATACTATTGAAGAACTAGCTGAAAAAGCAGGGGTTGATGTAGCTGGGTTAGTGGCTCAAGTAGAAGAGTACAATGACATGTGTGCTCAAGGCTTTGATGAATTGTTTGAGAAAGATAGACAATATATGCAACCAATTGAAAAAGGACCTTTCTACATCTGTCGTCAAAATGTTGGAGCTTATGGTTCAGTAGGTGGAGTTCTTATTAATCATAAAACAGAAGTTATGACTGGAGACTATAAAGTAATTCCTGGTTTATATGCTGTTGGTACAGATGCATGTAACATTTTTGGAGATAGTTATCCGTTTATATTATCAGGAAATACAATGGGCTTCTGCTTAAACAGTGGACGTATTGCAGGGGAAAATGCAGCAGCTAAATCAAGCGATTTTTAATTAGTTAAGGGTTTATACTTGGCAGGTGATTTAAATTACTTGCCAAGCTATTCAATAAATAAAGGGTTAGATAATAAACTATATATGATATAAAAAAGAATTGTTGAAAATTTAAAGATTTCCAAAGGAAATCGCCATTCATTGATGCCCTAAAAGGGTACCCAGTGGAGTATTGAACATTAATAATTGAAATATATAATTTATAAAAATTTAAAAGGTAAGGTGAAATAATATGAGTAAATTTAAAGTTATGGGAATTACGGCTGGAAGACATGATGGAAATTCGGAAATTTTATTAAAACAAGCGCTTCTTGAATGTGAAAAAGCAGGTGCAGAAGTAATAATGGTAAATCTTCATGATTATCATATAGAAGATTGTACAGGCTGTACTGCATGTTCACAAGGAATGGCAATGGGAAAACGCGTTCCTTGTACACTAAAAGACAAAGATGATAAAGATAAACTAACTACCGCTTTACTAGAACAAGATGCAGTAATAGTTTCAGCTCCAACATATGACTTAATGCCTTCTGCTACATATTTAAAATTTGCACATAGAAATTTAGCATATGAATCTTCCTTTTTACAATCAATTGGTGCAATTGAAAAAAGAGATAGAGTAGCTGGAATTATTTCAGCTGGAGGATCAACGCGTTCATGGCAGTCTATGGCTTTAGAATGCATGGGAGCAACTATGTTTACACATTCCTTTAAAATTGTTGATATGATTTTAGCAAAAAGAGTGCCTACTGCTGCACAATGTTTATTAAATGATGAACTTATGGAAAGAGCATCAGAAATGGGGAAAAATATAATGAAAGCCCTTGAAACACCTGTAGCTGAAAGAAAATGGTTAGGAGAGGAAGGCTTTGGATGGTGTCCGAATTGTCATTCAAATGCACTTGTAAAAGGGGAAGTGCAATGGGATGGAACATATTGGCCAATTGAATGTCAAGTATGTGGTGCAGGTGGAGACTTAGAGAAGGATGAAAAAGGAGAATGGAAGTTTGTAATAGCTGAAAATGGATTGATTCGTGACCGTATGACAGATGAAGGTCGTCAACATCATTTAGTAGAAATTGGTGAAACCCATGGAATCTTCTATGTGCCGGAAAATAGAGCAATAATCAATGAGAAAATTAAAAGATTTAAAGAATTGAAATTTCCAACAATTGAGTAATAATTAATAAAAATGTTTAAGCAGCAAAGGGACTAGCTTTTCATAATGTTGATAAATATAGTAACCTAGCTGCTATTTTTCTAAGTTTATATAAAGAAATGGACGTAGAAATATAATACTTAATGACTATATCGATTTTATATTGGAGGAATCATTATGAAAATAAATAGAAAAGTAAGATTAGTTCAAGCATTATATGGTTCAATTATATTAACTGTCATGATGCAGCCTATAGGAATGTTGGGTTATGGTAGTTACATTTGGATGTTGTTTATGCCATTATTACTATTTTTTGCATTTGGTGCTAACTTTAAGATTATACCATCCATGATAGTCTCGTATATATGTGGAGTGGCATGGGCACTTGTTAATGGAGTTTTAGCTGGACTTCTAGGAGGTCTTCTACCAGAAACAATGGTTAATATAGCCGCACCTATAATTGTGATATTCTGTATTTTAACCGTTCATGAAAATTTCTTAGCTAAAACTATAGTTGGCAATGTACCTGCTTTATTTATGGGCTTAGCATCAACGTTTTTCTCATTCTTGATTGTTCCAGCTAATGCACCAGCTATAACACCGGTACATTTAATAGGATTTTTCTTATATGGAATTTTACTTTCAGTTATATTAGCAGGTGGTGGCTTTGCAGTGTGTAGTTTGATATTTGGTAAAGATAAAGTTATTGAAGTGTTTGAAGGAAAATAGACGAGTTTAATTGTATATATGTTGTAAAAAGAATTGTCCAACAAGTGAATTTTTAATTTTAGACAATAATAAAGTTGTAAGGAATATTACTTAAAACTCACAAATTTAATAGAATAACTTAAAGAGCTATGCACATCTGAAAAGAGTGGCTATGCCACAATACGCACCTATAAAAAGAGTGGCTATGCCACAATACGCACCTATAAAAAGAG
>NZ_JAKJJY010000053.1:0-3571 GCF_022320955.1 Clostridium sp. YIM B02555
AATGATAATATTACTCTTAGATTGAAAAAGGGTGAGATTCACGCGTTACTTGGTGAAAATGGAGCTGGTAAGTCGACATTAATGTCAGTGCTTTTTGGAATGTATCAGCCTGAAGTGGGAAGTATAAAAGTAAGAGGAAAAGAAGTAAAAATATCAAATCCTAATGTAGCAAATGATTTAGGAATAGGAATGGTTCACCAACATTTTAAACTAGTTGAAAATTTTACTGTTACTGAAAATATAATTCTAGGCTGCGAACCTAAAAAAGGCTTAGTAGTAGATATTAAAAGTGCAGCTAAAAAGATAGAAGAGTTATCTAAAAAATATGAATTAAAAGTTGATCCATATGAAAAAATAGAAGATATATCAGTTGGAATGCAGCAAAGAGTTGAAATTTTAAAGATGCTTTACAGAGATGCTGAGGTGTTAATTTTTGACGAACCTACAGCAGTACTTACACCACAAGAAATTGAAGAACTAATGAAAATAATGAAAAATCTTATTAGAGAAGGTAAATCAATTATATTAATTACTCATAAGCTTAAAGAAATTAAAGCTGTTGCAGATACTTGTACAGTAATTAGACGTGGAAAATATATAGGAAGTGTAGATGTTAAGGGAACTTCACAAGAAAAAATGGCTGAAATGATGGTTGGTAGACCTGTTAGCTTTAAAGTTGATAAAAAGCCTAAAGAACCAGGTGAAGTAGTTTTAAAGGTTGAGAATCTTTCTGTTTTAAATAATAAGAAGGTTCTAGGAGTTAATAATTTTTCTGTAGAAGTTAAAGCTGGAGAAATCCTTGGAATTGCAGGAGTAGAAGGAAATGGACAGTCCGAATTAGTTGAAGCAATAACAGGAATGAGAACAGTAAAATCAGGAAAAGTTTATTTTAAAAATGAAGATATAACAAATATGTCAATACGTAAGCGTATAAGAAGCGGAATTGCTCATATACCAGAAGATCGTCAAAAAAGAGGCTTAGTATTAGACTATACAATTGAAAATAATATGGTTTTAGAAATTTACAATAAAGAACCATTTTCAAAGCATGGCTTATTAAATAAGGGTGCTATACACGATTATGCTGAAAAAATCATAAAGGAATTTGATGTTAGATCAGGAGAAGGTGGAAAATCTTTTGCTAGAACAATGTCCGGTGGTAATCAGCAAAAGGCTATAATTGGGCGTGAAGTAGAATTAAATCCAGATTTATTAATAGCTGTTCAACCAACAAGAGGTCTTGATGTAGGATCTATAGAATATATCCACAAAAGACTTGTAGAACAAAGAGATCAAGGAAAAGCAGTACTGCTTGTATCCTTAGAACTTAGTGAAATTATGAATTTATCAGATAGAATTGCAATAATTAATAGTGGAGAATTAATAGGAATAGTTAATGCTTCAGAAACAAATGAAAATGAAATCGGTCTGATGATGGCTGGAATTCAAAAAGGAGGAAAGTCAGATGAGTAAGAAAGAAGCGTTGAATTCTATACTTGCAGTTGTATTAGGATTAATAGCAGGTGCAATCTTAATGTTTATTATTGGAGATAACCCAGCAGAAGGCTATATGTATCTTTATAAAGGCGCACTTATAAATTTAAAAAGATTTGGTGATACCTTAGCTACAGCAACACCATTAATACTTACAGGACTTTCTGTTGGATTCGCCTTTAAGACTGGTCTTTTCAATATTGGTACACCAGGACAAATGCTTTTTGGTGGATTTTGTGCAACTGTAATTGGATTAACTTATGGAGCAGTGCTTCCAAGAGTTATATTATTAATTGTTATGATAGTAGCAGGAGCTATAGCAGGAGCTTTATGGGCTTTTGTACCAGGAATATTAAAAGCTAAATTTAATGTTAATGAAGTAGTATCTGCAATTATGATGAACTGGATTTGTTATTGGATAGTTTATTATGCTATACCAGCTTACTTTAAAGGTTCAACTGAAACAGAATCTAAGAGTATTGTGGAAGCAGCTTCCTTAAAGACAAAATGGCTTACAGACTTATTTTCAGGTTCTTATATTAATTTAGGAATATTTATAGCTGTAATAGCTGTAATAGTTATAGCTTTCATATTAAATAAAACAGTTTTAGGTTATGAATTAAAAGCTGTTGGTTTTAATAAGAGTGCAGCAGAATATGCAGGTATGTCAGTAAATAGAAATATAGTTGTGTCTATGATGATAGCTGGGGCTCTTTCAGGGCTTGCAGGTGTAGCTCAATATGTAGGAAATGCATCAAATATGCAAATTGGTGTAATGCCATCGCAAGGTTTTGATGGAATAGCAGTATCTTTATTAGGTGCAAATAATCCAGTTGGAATATTAATATCAGCTTTATTCTTTGGAGTATTATACTCTGGAAAAGGCTTTATGAATGCAAATACAAATATTCCACCAGAAATAGCAGATACAATAATTGCAACTATAATATACTTTGCAGCTATAAGTGCAGCAGTACCAATGATAGTAAATGCAATTAAACATAGAAAAGCTATGGCACAAGCAAAAGTGGCTGAAAATAATGCTGTTAGCAGTAATACGAAGCTAGAAGAAAATCATAAAGAAAATAAGGAATTAGAGAAAGACAATATAGAATCAGGACAAAACAATATAGAAGAACCAAAGGAAACTGAAGATATAGATAACAAGGAGGAGAAATAATATGTGGGCAATACTACAACAAATTTTTCCATATGCTGTTGCATATACAATTCCTCTACTTATGACTGCCCTAGGAGCACTATATTGTGAACGTAGTGGTGTAATTAATATAGGACTTGATGGTTTTATGATTGTTGGATCCTTTGCAGGGGCTTTAACAATATCTAAATTACAAGAATCTATGGGCGCAGGTAGTACTACTGCCATTTGGATAGGTTTAGTAGTTTCTATAATAGTTGGTATGTTATTTTCACTTTTACATGCCTTTGCAAGTATTAATTTAAATGCAGACCAAACAATAAGTGGTACGGCTATTAATATGATGGCAGGAGCTGTAACAATCTTTTTAGCAAGAACTATTACAGGAAGCGGACGTATTAGAATAACAAATGGATTTTATCCAATGGATATACCAGGTTTATCGCAAATTCCTATAATAGGAGATCTATTATTTAAAAAGACATATATAACAACATGGGTTTCTTTAGGAATATTATTTTTAAGTGCTTTCTTAATATATAAAACAAGATTTGGTTTAAGATTAAGATCATGTGGTGAGCATCCTCAAGCTTCTGATGCAGCAGGTATAAATGTTTATAAAATGCGTTATATAGGTGTTTTACTTTCAGGAGGCTTATCATCTTTTGCTGGAGCAGTAATGCTTGTAACCTTCTCAGGAGAATTTAATGGAAGTGTTTCAGGATTAGGATTCCTAGCATTGGCAGCATTAATATTTGGACAATGGAAACCACTTGGAATTCTTGCAGCTACAGCTTTCTTTGGATTTGCAACAACAATTGCAAATGTATCTCAAGTTATTCCAGCACTTGGATCAATTCCATTAGTTATATTAAAGGTATTCCCTTATGCAGCTACTTTACTTGCTCTTGTAGTATT
>NZ_JAKJJY010000054.1:0-2925 GCF_022320955.1 Clostridium sp. YIM B02555
AGTTATCTTTATAACTTTCATCAATCAATTCGTTTTTAGTTGTTTACGCATCTCAGCGACGTGTTTTATCTTAACATCTCTATTCTATCAATATTTCTACAAATCTAGTCTTTAACATCATTTACATTAATATTTCTCAATAATACTCTATTTTATTCATTTATATGCATATTGATACACTTGGAAATGTTGACTTCTATTTATTTTATCTATCGGCATAAAGTGACTTATAAGCACGAAAAAAAGATTCAAAGCTTTTTACTTCAAATCTTTTTTCTTAAACTACTCTACTAATTTATGAAGTTTAATTGTAATTCAACTCTTATTTGATAAGTTAATTAGATTGTACACAATAACTGCTGCATCAGCATTACTTAAATTGTGGTTTTGATCAAAATTACCATTGGTTCCTGCAATGACTTTAAGCGAATAACATATTGCTGCATATCCTTTATACTTATCATCTATGTTATCCTTAAATGGATTATTAAATATCTCTGAATGCAATGCAATTTTTTCATAGCCTAAATATCTTGTAGCAAATTTGGCTGCCTCTCCATTTGAAACTATTGAATTTGGAGCCTTCTCTTCTTTTTTTATTATCCCGTTCTGTACTAGCATATCATAAAATTCATCATCAGTATTATAACTATTTCTTACTGGTGAATATAAGTACTTAAAGAAATCAATTTGAGTTATATTGTTGTCAGGATTAAATTTTCCTTGATTAATATAATACCCATTGTCTAAAAGTTCCTTAACAATTTTTTCAGACCAATGTCCTTTTATATCTGTATATTCTGGTAACTTATTTTCTTTATAAGCTTTTCCAGTGTAATCCAACCTTACTCCACTTATAGGATCAATAATAATTTCTCCATTATTATCTTTAAAATTATAAACTAAACCAATTACGTTCTTATCTAATCTTGCATACTCTAATTGAAACCCTTCTAATTGTTTAAATATATTAAAAGCTGCTTCTTTATTCATTGCTTGATTAACAGCTGGGAATGAAACATTGTCATACCATCTATTATTATATCCAATTACTTTTCCACTAGCATTATCTACTTCAACATTTAAGGAATTATTTGAAAACTCAATTCCATTTACTTGACGTATATAATTAAAGGAAAAAGTTTTTTCTTCATTAGTCGTAGCAATTTTTAATATAGGTTCTTTTATATCTTCTAATTTTGTTTGATTAAATTTATCACTTACATTTTTTCTCAAGAAAGCTTCCGCTGTATTTTGTCCTTGTGCTTTAGATATTTTATCTCCTTTAACATTATTGTCTTTGTAATAACTAAAATTTATTATTTCTCCTGATTTTGCATCAACTTCTCCATACGCTCCGTCAATAGAGATATTCCATATATATTTATCATTAATAATATCTTTATTTAAAGAGGCATCTTTCAATTTCATATCAGAAGTGACTATATCAAATGTTTCTCTAAGAATATTTTCAGCCTTTTCTTTTGTAATAAGATTTCTCACACTATTAACTGCATCAATTTCTTCCTTAGTTAATTCTGGTTTTGATTTAACTACACTTTTATCTGCAGTTACGCCATTTGCAAGATCTTTCATATTATAAATCGGATCATCTTTATAAAGAGATACAACTTGTCCTGTTTTTCCATCAATAGCCTTATTCTTATTTTCATTAATAGAATAACCTGCAAATATATTCATTTTATTTTTACTATAATCATAATAAGAATAATATTTTAACTTAACTCCTAATTTTTCTACATACCCTTTTTCTGCCTCAGAAATTTGGATAATTCCATCTTTATTTGGGTATTGAATTCCTCTTCCTTCAGGACTTCCTCCATTATATGAAGTTACTTCGCCAGTATATTTATTTACTCCTATGTTTACATTAATAAAATTAACTGGTACTTCATTCACAAATCTTTGATACTTAAAATAATACTCTTCATTTGAATATGTATTTGAATCATCTTCAACTTTTTTCATTTGGCTTGAATAATTAGGAACTACTTTATTTAAAAATTCTTCTGCTGAAGCTTGTGCTTTCTCCTTTGTAACTTTAGCTAATCCATTAGAATTTTCATTGTCATTATATCTATTATATTCATATAAGAACCCATCTTCATCAACAGATGCCGATATAAAACCACTTTTATCTTCTTTTTGCCTCCAATTCAACCTCCAAACTCTAACTTTACCATTACTTGTATCGCGTTCCTCTGAACTACTTTTAAAATCCGTATAATTATCAGGAACAGTAATTATATTTTTTGCTGCAACAATTGCCTTTTCTAACCCTTTTCCATCTTCCTCAGCAGCAAATGTAGGCAAGGAAATTGTTGATAATAATAAACAAACTATCAAAAATAAATTAATAATTCTTTTCTTTTTCATAAATAACCTCATTCCTTTCAATCTATCATTATTTATATTTAAATTTATTATCTTTCTATATACAATACAATCCAACTTAAGAAAATGTTGCACAAAATCAAAAATATTTTTTATATCTTCATATTATCTTATTTCATTTCATTAGAAAATTAAAATTTGCAATTTTTTTACTTTAACATTAAATGGTAGATATAGATATCCAAATGAATAATCAAACTTATAAATGGACTATGTATACACTCTTGAGAAATCAAAATTACTAAACTACACTAGAAATATGATACATTTTTTTTCTGGAGCAGGCATGTGAAATTAAGCTGTTGAAGGGTATTAAGCAGAGAACCCAAATCTATGATTTGGTGTGAATCGCTTACTCAGCGAACGAATGTGAGTCGAGTTTCCCCTACGGCTTGTTTCATTTTTAGCTTGTCCAAAAGTGAATGTCCAAAAAGTAATGAAGTTGTCAACTAAAAGTAGACAGAAAAAAGGCATGTTTAACCAAACCCTTGTTCAATCTTAAATTGAACA
>NZ_JAKJJY010000055.1:0-2496 GCF_022320955.1 Clostridium sp. YIM B02555
TGTCGGGTAGGTCGGAAACCTCTCGGTTTCTTTCCCCCCTAAGAACCGTACTTGTGACTTTCACCACATACGGCTCAAGCCATCATTTCTCCTAACAGTTATATTTAAAACGCTTAAATTGTTCTTTCATTAGTTTCATACCTTCTTTACTCGATGGTTCTATCTGTCTGTCATCAAAAAACTTTTTAATTTTACTAAGTTGACTATTTCCACCATACTTTATCAGTAATTTTTGATGTTGGTCATAGCAATTTTCATGTAATATCTCAAAGTTTCTATAAACATCCTTTCCGCCAAGTACCTTGGGTACGACTTGGTTTATTTTCAGATTTTCTTCACTGAATAATGATTGGTTGCAAATTCTACATTGATGTTTACATTTTTTAGCTAATTTTTGTCTACTCAAAATATTGTTTCTTTTAAATTCTTTTTCATCTCTTTTCATGAAGTATTCTTCTAATGTTTTATCATCTGGACTATTCTTGTATTTAATCAATTTATATCTGATTATAGGTATCCACATCATTTTAATCAGTTGACAATTCTTAACACTTTTATCCGTTAATAACCACTTTGAAGTACTTATGCCATGTATATCTTTGCTAAAGTATTTCTTGATAATCCATTTCCATGGTTTATTTGGGTGCAGAACTTTAAGATATCGCTTCACCTTAGTCCATATGTAATAATCTATGGCTTTGAATGTTTCTTTAGATACAGAGCTTGACCAATAGTTCCCTATTCCTCTTATGATTGGATTCAACTTATTTATTATAATTCCAATTTGTTTACCTCTGTATTTTATAAATACTTCTTTAATTTTCTGTTTAGCCTTTTTAACACTATCTTTGGATGGTTTGATTAATAACACCATTCCTCGTATTGTTTTGTATTGCCTTACATTGAAACTAAGGAAGTCAAAGCCATCACTTATATGAGTAACCTTGGTTTTCTCGTCGGCTAAAGCCAGTCCTCTTTTTTCAAGATATGGCTTTAATCTATCATACATAGATTTAGCTTCTTCTTTAGTTTTGCATAATATTACAAAGTCATCTGCATATTTAACGATTCCTATGGAATTAGAGTCTAGGTAATATCCTTGTGTACTCTTTTTATATCTAACACCTAATTCTTCTTCCATTCCATGCAATGCTATATTTGCAAGTAATGGCGAAATTATTCCACCTTGCGGTGTTCCGGTAATGGTTTCATTAAATACTTCATTGTCGATATATCCAGCTTTAAGCCATTCCACAATAGTTTTCTTGTATGGAAAGTTATCTAAACATGATATTATATAGTCATGATTTAGATTATCAAAACATCCTTTGAAATCTCCTTCGAAAATCCATTGTCTTTTTGTACCTCTACGTAATTTTAGAAAAAGTTGTTCTCTTGCATCTTGTGCACTTCGTTTTGGTCTAAAACCATATGATATAGATTCAAACCTACTTTCCCATTGTGGTTCCAGTGCATTTTTAACAATATTTTGATATATTCTATCTTTGATTATTGGTATCCCTAGTGGTCTTAATTTCCCATTCTTTTTAGGTATATAAGTTCTTTTTGCTGGTTTGACTTTTATTGATTTAACATTATAATTTTTAATTAGATTGTATAGTTTAATTCTCTCATTATCATCGATTATTATCATCTTATCAATTCCAGCAGTTCGTTTACCTTTATTTATTTGGGTAACCCTTTTAATCGAAAGCAATAGATTTGCTTTACTTCTAATCATTAATCTTTGAAGTTTTCTGACTTTCCTTGTTTGTCCTAACTGTTCGGCATGAAAAATTCGTTGTCGCAATTTCTTCACATATTTGTAGATTTTCCTCCAGTTAATAGAGTTCCAATCATAAACCTGTGGAGCAGTAGCCGACTTATTAATTTTTATATAAGTTTCCATAACTAAACTCCTCATTTCAAGTTAATTACTTTTCGTTTTTTCTCATGTTGACGACCATGTGGAAGTCTGCACACTTTCGTGTTAGAGCAAATTCTGAACTCCTATCCGACAAGTTATTTATTCCTTTGGACTTTCGTCCTATCGGCGTTCGCTTTCTCCACATTCCCATACCCTTTGCACATTGTAACGTTCTTACGATTGTCCTACCTATTAAGGAGCACATAGGGTTTACCAAGTTCCACTAATAACAGATACAAATGAGTTAAGTGTCCTCCTATATTCCGGTGGATATATGGGTCATTCCATGGTCTACCTACTATACAACCTTTCCTATCCACAATATAAGCTTATCAGTCACTTTAGCTTATTTACGCCTTACGAAAATTACAAAGGTTCAACATCTGTTTACACATTCTCATTCTTTCCCTAGCCTTGTAGTTCAATGTGACTATGTCCTACATTAGACCTTTAACTCTCCTGCAACCCACATTTCAATTACTCAAAATGCAGTTTTGAGCGGGAATATGCTTAATGACTAGCATAGTTTCCTATTGGAAACGCTGTTATTTAGCGACTTCTTGTCGCAC
>NZ_JAKJJY010000057.1:0-1348 GCF_022320955.1 Clostridium sp. YIM B02555
TGAAGTTGTCAACTAAAAGTAGACAGAAAAAAGGCATGTTTAACCAAACCCTTGTTCAATCTTAAATTGAACAGGGGTTTTATACTTTAGACTATAAGCTGGTCGTTCAAAATTGTAGTAGTTTATATACTTATCAATAAATTCATAAATATTATCTTCTTCCCAATATCTAAAATCAGTTATCATTTCTGCTTTGATCCAACCGTTAATTGATTCAATAATAGGATTATCAGTAGGCGTTCCTGCTCGCGACATTGAGCGAATTATGTTATAATCTTTATGAGCTTCACGAAATGCTCTTGAGGAATAAACAGTACCCTGATCAGTGTGCAAAATTGTCTGGGTTGTTTGTTTCTCAATTTTTTTCTTTAGTTGTTCCAAGCAATTAAAGTATGGCTTTCTGTCACCAACTTTTTTAGAAAGATCATATGCTATAATTTCATTATTAAAAGTATCAAGCATATATGTCCATTCATAATTTTGTCCTCTATGTTTTATACATGTCATATCGGAAACTACTAATTCAAGCGGCTTAACTGCATTCCATTTTCCATTAATAATATTAGGATAAAAAACATGTTCATCTCCGTGTTTACGATATTTACGACGACGTGCTTTAGATTTGATTCCTGAATATTTACAACATTTGTGCGCAAGATTATCTGAAAATATCAAATCCGTTTCACGGCGAACGATAGTAGCCAACCTATGATATCCATATGATTTATACTTTTCATGAGCTATTTTTAGCAATTCAGTTAATGTCTGTCTAACTTTTTGATGCCTATTTAAGTGATTTTTTCTTGATAACCATTTATAATAACTAGAACGATTCACACTCATTAATTCACATAAAAACTTTATTGGATATTTTTCTCTTAACGAATCAATTATTTCAAACTCACATCTTTTGTAATAACAAATTCCTTGTTTGCACCAGCTCCTTTCACTAAGTAACCTTTTTTTAATCGTTCAATTTCGACCTCCTGTTTAGCTACTATCAAGCGTAGCCGATCAACTTCACTTAACGTTTTACTAGTATGAATTGCAGCATAATGGTTACCTTTTTTCTTATTATTTACTAATCCCTGTTCACCTTCATCTAGATATTTTTGAATCCAAATATACAACATACCACCTGAAATATTTTCTTCCTTTGCTAAAGCTATTCTTCCAATACCTTCATTTAAATAACGTTTCACAATTCTGAGCTTATCTTCTTTGTCCCATTTGCGATTAGACCCACCTTTTGGTCTTCCTATTCCCATTTAATCACATCCTCTTATTTTTTATTATAACAAAAAAGTAGACATACTTTTTTAATGTCTACTTTCATCTTACAACTTCA